>JBFMHL010000020.1:0-34829 GCA_040753055.1 Thermodesulfobacteriota bacterium
TGGCTTGCCGCGGTCTGCCTGGGATGGGGTCTGCCCCTGTCCCCGGCCTCCGCGGCAAGCCCGCCCGCGGGGACTTCCATCGTCAACCGGGCCGTGGCAAGCTGCGCGGACGCCAACGGGAACCCCCTTCCCGAGGTTTCCGCGTCCGTTGCTACCGTGGTCTCGGGCGGACCGGCGCTTGTCATCGAAAAGCTGGCCAGCTCCGACCCGGCGGCCATGGGCGCGTTGCTGACCTACACCATCTCCTACCGGAACACGGGAAACGCCCCGGCGACCAACGTGACGGTGCAGGACTTCCTCTCTCGCCACCTGGAGTTCGTGAGCGCGGACGGAAACGGGGTCTACGCCCCGGGCCCGCCGGACGGAGGAACCGTGTCCTGGAGCCTGGGCGGCCTGGACGCGGGGGCCACCGGCGTGCTGACCCTGACGGCTCGGGTGAAGACCCCGGCGGACTACCCTCCCGGCGACTGCTGCCCGGTCGCGGCGGGGACCGTCATCAGCAACACAGTGCGGATCGCTTCGGACACCGGCGCCGCGGAACGGACAATCCAAACCACAGTTGGCCAGGCGTCCAACCTGGAGATAGGGAAGGCCGCCTCCGTGGCCACGGTCATGCCGGGCGGGATCATCACCTACACGCTCTCCTACCGGAACACGGGGAACCTCGCGGCGACCAACATCCGTATCACGGACCCCGTACCGGCAGGAACCGCCTATGCGGCGGGCTCAGCCACCGCCGGCGGGACCCTCTCCGGCGGCAGCGTGATCTGGGACTTTGCAAGCCTTGCCGCCGGCGCCCAGGGCTCCGTGAGCTTCTCGGTCACGGTTTCGCCCCTGGCTGTTGAGGGCGAGTCCATACGCAACATCTGCTCCATCCTCTCCACCGAGAAGGCCGCAGCCATCTCCAACGAGGTGCTGACGACGGTAGCCGCCACGCCCACTCTCGCCCTCCAAAAAACCGTGGACCCGGGAACCTCCCTGGTGGGGGCGGAGGTCATATTCACCATAACCGCTGCCAACACGGGCACGGTCATGGCGGCCAACGCGTCCGTCAGCGATACGCTCCCGCCCTTGACCAGCTTCGTGTCCGCGGACGCGGGCGGCGTGTTTGCCAACGGCAGGGTGACCTGGAGCCTGGGCGACCTCTTGCCCGGCGAATCCCGGACGCTCTCCCTCACGATAAAGACCACGGGCCTGCCGGCGGGCGGCCTGCTCGGCAACACCGCCCAAGTCACGGCGGACGGCATGCAGGCGGTCAGCGCCACGGCCGTCAAGCAGCTTGCCTGCGGCAGCCAGAGCACCATCGCCTTCACGGATCAGGCCGGCGGTCCGGTCACGTTCTACACCCTGGGCCAGGACGCCTGCGTAAGGGTGACAGATGCGGACCGCAACACCGATCCTGCGGTTATCGAATCAATCCTGGTCACGCTTACGGAACCGCAGACCGGCGACACGGAAACCCTGACGCTCACGGAGACGGACCCCGTGAGCGGAAACCCGGCTCCGGACACGGGCGTTTTCTCCGCCTGCATTACTACCGATTCCAAGGCCGCCGTCCCCGGCGACGGCATGCTGTCCGTGGCCCCCAACTCCGCGGTGAACGCCTCCTACGACAACCCGGACGCCGCCCTGTGCGGCAACATTCCCCTCATCTTCGCCAGCGTGCTCATCGACCCCTTCGGGGTGGTGTTCGACTCCATAAGCGGCGCACCGGTATCAGGGGCTGTCGTGACCCTTTTCACGAGCACCGGCGCCCGGGCCGGGACCCTTCCCAACTGGCCCGCGGGCCAGCCCGACCAGGTGACCACGGCTGCGGACGGGGCCTTCGCGTTTTTGCAGGCGCCGCCGGGCGATTACTACTATGCGGTCTCGGCCGGCCCGGACCACAGCTTCCCCAGCGGGATACCGGATGCGAGTCTTCCCCCGGGCTTCGCCATCGGCCCCGCCTCCCGGGGCCAGGTCTTCACCCTCTCGGCGGGTATGCCCCCCCTGAACCTGGACATCCCGGTGGACCCCATGGCCGGCGCCCTGCTGGCCACCAAGACCTGCAACACCCAGAACGCGGCCATCGGCGACGTGGTGGCCTACGAGATCTCGCTCCAGAACACGGGAAGCTCGCCCGTGACGGGCCTGGCCCTCACAGATTGGATGCCCCATGGCATCTCACCGGTACCCGGCACCGTGAAGCTGCAGGGCCGCAGGTTTGCAGATCCCAAGAAAGGCGCAACGAGCCTCACCTGGGCTTTACCGGACCTCGCTCCCGGCAGCAGCTTCAGCATCGTCTTCCGGGCGGTGCTGGGACCCGACAGCGCCCGTGGGGACGGCAAGAACACGGCGATCGCCCTGGGAACGAGCCTTGGACGAAGCATCGCATCCAATATCGCTACCCACACGCTCACCATCACGGAAGGCGTGTTTACCAGCAAGGGCGTCATCATCGGCAAGGTATTCCTGGACAAAAACGGCGACGGGCTCCAGACCGGCCCCGGCAAGGGCGAGGAGCCGGACGAGCCCGGCATCGAGGGCGTGTCCCTCTATCTGGAGGACGGCACCCGGGTGGTCACGGACGAGAGCGGCAAGTTCTCCATCCCGGCCGTCGCCAACGGGACCCACGTCCTGCGCATTGACAAGGCGACGTTGCCCCCCTGCCTTGCGCCCGAACCCGCCTCCAACCGGTTCATGGGAAGCTCCTCGTCCCAGTTCGTGGACATGGCCGAAGGAGTCATATTCAAGGCCAACTTCCCGGTGAAGACGGTTCCCCACTGCGATGCCCCGAGTGCGCCGGCTTCCGCTCCCTCCGCAGACATACTGCCAGCCGCCGCGCAAGAGCAGCAGCCGGCCGAGGAGCTGGAGAAAAGAATCGAAACCATGACGCCCGACCTGGGCATCCTGTCCCCCGCTGAAGGACAGGCGGTGCAGAAGGGCTGCGTGAATCTCGCGGTCAAGGCACCCGCGGGCTCGGTGATGGAGATCGCCGTAAACGGCAAACCGGCCGGGGAGAACCGGGCGGGCAAGACGGTCACCAACCGCAAGACCGGCGTCACGGTGGTGGAGTACATCGGTGTTCCCCTGGACGGGGAAGGTCGGAATCTGATCACCGTCAAGATGAAGGACTCCTTCGGAAACCCGCGGGGAGAGGCTTCCGTCTCCGTTATCCAGGTGGGAAAGGCCCGCAAGGCGGAGCTTGGCGCGGACAGGGACGAGGCGCCCGCTGACGAACGCTCCGCGATCGGCTTCTCCGCCAGGGTGCTGGACAGGGACGGGAACGCACTGCCCCAGGCGGGCATGGCCACGGTGGAGACCTCCTGCGGGAATCTGTTGGGCAAGGACGCGGACGAGACCGCGCCCGGCTTCCAGGTGCCCTACACCGACGGGGCGGCCCGCTTCGCCGTCCAGGCGCCGGCAAGCTCCTGCAAGGCGCGGGTCACGGTGATGTGCGAGGGGCTTTCCGCGGAGACCGAGGTCTTCTTCGCCCCGCATCTCCGCGACATGATGGTGGTGGGCGTGGGCGAGGTGGTCCTGGGCAAGGGGGACACCAAGGGGGACTACTCCTACATCAAGCAGGACCGATCCTTCGACGACGGCACATACGTGGACGGCAGGGGCGCGGTCTTCCTCAAGGGCAGGGTCCTGGACGATTACCTCCTCACCATGGCCTTCGACTCCCACAAGGAGGAGCAGAAGGGCGAGGACAAGCTCTTCCGCGAAAACGACAAGAACCTCGACACCGAGGACAAGTATCCCACCTACGGCGACGAGAGCACCCTCACCTACGAGGCGGAGAGCCGGGAGAAGCTCTTCGCTAAGATCGAAAAGGACAAGTCCTACGCGGTGTATGGCGACTTCCGCACCGAGCTGGACGACACTGACCTGGCGGCCTACAATCGCTCCTTCACGGGAGGGCTCGTCAACCTGGAAACCGGGAAAGTCGAGCTGCGGGCCTTTGGCAGCAGGACGGCCCAGGACCAAGTGATTGACGAGATCCGGGGCAAGGGCATCTCCGGCTACTACTTCCTGGATTATGGCCAGGTGGTGGAGGGCTCGGAGAGGATAACCATCGAGGTGAGGGACCGCTACCAGGCGGACCGGGTCCTTTCCCGGGAGCTCAAGGAGCGGGGAGTTGACTACGAGGTGGACTACGACATTGGCGCCATCCTCTTCAAGGCGCCGGTCCCGGCCTTCGACCAGTTCTTCAACCCAGTCTTCATTGTCGTGAACTACGAGACCGAGTCCGACCAGGCCAAGCACTACGTCTACGGCGGCCGGGCCGCGGTTACCCCGCTCTCCTGGGTCACCCTGGGGGCCACCGGAGTGAGGGAGGAAAAGGACGCAGGCAATGTGGACCTGTCGGGCGCGGACCTGACCTTCCGGCTTCCCATGGCCACAGAGTTCAAGGCCGAGTATGCCAAGACAGACAACCTCTTCACCGAGGACACCGGCTTCGTGCCCAAGTCCGGCGAGGCATACCTGCTAAGGCTCAAGAGCGAGCCGCTTTCCGGCCTGCACCTGGCCGGAGCCTACGTTTGGGTGGATGATTACTTCCAGAACCTCTCGGCCACGGACGCCACGCCGGGCACCGAGCGCTACAGCCTGGAGGCCGGGTACGACGTAAACGACGCGACCAGGCTCACCGGCCGGTACCTCTATGAGAAGGACCGGCTCAACAACATGGAGAACGAGTACGCCTCGGCCGGTGTCTCGCACAAGCTCTCCGACAGGTTCACCCTGGGCGCCGATCTTCTGTATGAAAACTCCACGGCCCAGTTTTTGCCCCAGGGGGCCGAAAACAGCCGCTACCCCTTCGACTGGGCCGAGGAGAAGGTCGAGGACGCAACCTCGGCCCGAGTGTCGGCGGACTTCAAGGCCACGAAGAAGCTCTCCCTGCTGGCCAGCCACCAGCAGGAACTTACCAGCGACAATTACCGGATCACCTCCGCCGGCGTGGGGTACAGCTTCACGGACGACACCAGGACCTATGTCAAGGAGGAGTACGGCAAGTACATGGAGCGGGAGGAGACCCGCACCATCCTGGGGAGCGAGTCCAAGCTGACCAAGAACACGGTAGCCTACTCCGAGTACCGGGTAGCCGATGCGGGGAGCGGCACCCGGAACCAGCAGGTCCTGGGCCTCCGGAACAAGATCCCCATCGCCGAGGGTATCACCGGAAACCTGAACGTGGAGCACCAGGCAACGGTCCGGGGGGAGGAAAAAGAAGGGGAACCCGACGCCTTCGCCATCGCGGGCGGCCTGGAAGTTTTGCGCAGCAAGAACTTCAAGCTGACCAGCCGCCTGGAGTACCGGGACGAGACATCGGACAACCCGCGGCAGTCTTACCTGGGCGAGGTGGGGGTGGTGGCGCGGCTCAAGCCGGGGGTATCCCTGCTCCTGCGCGAGCGCTTATTTTTCGACGATATGCACGAGGAAGGAACCCTGGCGGTCAACCGGGCCATGGTGGGACTGGCCTACCGTCCGGTGGCCTTCGACCGTCTGAACCTTCTCTCCAAGTTCGAGTACAAGTACGACCGGGATACGGTTTCCGATCCTGCCCTGACCACGAATTCCTATATCCCCAGCGTGGAGGGTGTGTACCAGGCCAACCGCCGGCTGTCCCTGGCCGCCAAGTACGCCGGAAAGCTAACGACCTTCGACGATCGGGACTCCTACACGGACCTGGTGGCGGGCCGCATCCTCCTGGACCTCACCGACCGGTTCGACATCGGCCTGTGCGCCCGGATGCTCACAAGCTACGAGGTGAACAGCCGCTACTACGGCGGATACGCCGAGGCGGGCTACAGGGTGGTGGATGACCTCTGGCTCTCCGCGGGCTACGCCTTCGACGACTTCGATCCGGACCTCACGGGCGACGGCTACCACGGCATCGGCCCCTACCTGAAGCTCCGGTTCAAGTTCGACGAGGAAACCTTCAGAACAAGGCAGAAAATAGAGCCCGTTTCTTTCGGCAGTATTCAATGAAGCGCCCATCCTTATAGCGAGGTCCTCTCCCAGCCGAAAACCTTCATGGGCCATCATTTTCAGGATGCTTGCGTCCGTCCGGCTGCACACATTCTCGACAGTCGCCAGGAACAGGTCTCTTTCCTCGTGGTCGAAGGGGCCGGGCCAGATATGCAACCGAAGCAACCGCTCGTATCTTTCCTATGTGCTTTTCCGCACACGGCCCTCTGCCCCTTCCAGCCATTTCCTGCTGAAGTCCTCGAAATCCGGCGCCTGTGCGGGTTGTTTACAGGCCGGCTTTTTTGCGCCGGTTTCCAGTTCCGCCATGATTTTTTCGGCAACCCCGACCGCCTTGCCCAATCCCTCGCGACCTTCGCCCACCGTGACGTTATTCCTCTGCCCACCTTTCTCGACAAACACGGTCCATTTCTGCCTTGCATCGCAGCGTACCTGTACTCCCTTGTCAACCTGGTAGCTGCGGTCAAACTGCCCCTCTGTGCAAGGATACTTGCGCCAGGGCATTGCCCCTCCTTTCCGTCACCGGCTGCGCAATCGCACCCCATGAATACCAAAGGGCCCGATTGGCAGCGAGGGTTACTGAAGAGACGCGACGGTCTTGGCGACAATGCCGTTCAAATCAACGGAAGGGGCGCTCTGCTCCCCACGATGGCTGGCCTTGAACCACTCGTCAAACTCGGCGACATCCACCAGAATTTCCCGAACCCATTGATGAGCGTGTCTATGCCTTTTTTCCAGGCGATTTCCCCGCACGGGATAACGCGTGAATGGCTTGCTCCACCACTTGGCCGGGGTCGAGTCCCTTGCAGGCAACGGCCACATGCGCATGCCGCTGGTACAAGGGCCTTCTTTTTTCGTATAGGTCCTCGATGTTCTCGCCTGGTTCCATGACCACCCCCCGGGAGCGGATATCATGAAGCCTTTGCTTCAGGCTTTGGATGTCGATGTCCATATGCAGGATAACACCCGAAGAAGCCAGGCGGGTCATGGCTTTTTCGCTATAAATCACGCTTCCGCCGGTGGCGATGACGTGGCGCGCGCATGAAAGCCCCAGCATGTAAGATTGTTCGATTTCCCTGAACCGCGCCAGGCCCTGGCTATCGATGATGTCCTGGAGGGTTTTTCCCTCTCCGGCCTGGATCAGGATATCCGTGTCCACGAAAGACAGGCCCAGACGCTTGGCCAAAAGCACGCCCACCGTGCTTTTGCCCACGGCGGGCATGCCGATCAGAATGATGTTGTTCTCTGATTTCATTTTAAAAAACTCCTGGAGAAGAGAATCGTGCCGGGAAGGCGTAAAACCCGGGCAAAAATAAAAGATATCTTATTGAAATTAAATATTTTTAGCTATAACGCCCGAACAAGGGAACAACTGGACTATTGCCTGGCGGCCAATTTTTTTGGCATAGTACCGCGCTGCTCTGTCATAGCAGGGACGCTTGCCCGGGCCAAAGGGTCCGGGAGAAAGAAATGGGTTTTCATGGAAAAAATCATCATCACCGTATTGGGGCGAGACCGGCCGGGCATCATCGCCGCAGTTTCCCAAAGCCTGTATGGCCAGGACTGCAATATTGAAAACGTTTCCCAAATGGTTTTGCAATCGGAATTTGTGGGGCTGTTCGTGATAACGGCCCCCGATTCCATGGCGTTGGACGGCATCCAGGCGGTACTCGCGCGCGACCTGGCCTCCCTGCAGCTGGACGTGCGGGCGAAGATCCTGACGCCCCCGGAAGAGCCGACCGGCGCCCCCCTCTCCGAACCCTTTGTCATCACCACATTCGGGCCCGACAGAAAGGGCCTGGTGGCTCGGATTACCGGCATCCTGGCCCGGTACGACGCCAATGTCACCAACCTCAAGGCCGTGTTCCAAGGAGGCGACGACCCCGACAAGAACATCATGGTCTACGAGGTGGATCTGCCCGTCGAAGCGGACCGCAAGGCCCTGTATGCGGCCCTGCGGGACAAGGCCCGGGAGCTGGGTTTGGATATCAGCATCCAGCACAAGAACATCTTTGACACGGTAAATAAAATATAAGGCAACCCAAAATGGCGATGTACAGTGATACGGAACTTTTTTCCACCATCCGCATGCTTAAAAACGAAAACCTGGACGTGCGCACCGTCACCTTGGGGATCAACCTCATGGACTGCGTCAGCCACGATCTGGATGTTTTTTGCGGCAACGTAAGAAAAAAAATCCAAGACCTCGCAGGCGACTTGGTGGAAACCTGCAACTCCGTAGGCGACAAATACGGCATTGCGGTGGTGAACAAACGAATTGCCATCAGCCCCATTGCGGTGGCGGCTGCGCCCTTCAACGCCGATCAGATGCTTCAGATCGCCCAAACGCTTGATGAAATCGCCATGGAAGTGGGCGTGGACTTCATCGGAGGCTTTTCCGCCCTGGTCGAAAAAGGCCTGGCCAAGGGCGACCGGGCTTTGATCCAGGCCATCCCCCGGGCCCTGGCCCGGACCCGGCGGCTTTGCGCCTCGGTGAATGTGGCCTCCTCCCGTGCGGGCATCAACATGGACGCCGTGCTCCTGATGGCCAAGGCGATAAAGGAAGCGGCGCACCTGACGGCGGATGCCGACGGACTGGCCTGCGCCAAGCTTTGCGTCTTCTGCAATATCCCCCAGGATGTTCCCTTCATGGCGGGCGCGTACCTGGGAGTGGGCGAAGCCGACGCGGTGGTGAGCGTGGGAGTAAGCGGCCCGGGCGTGGTCAAGAAGGCTGTGGACCGGGCCCTGGAAGCGGAACCGGAAATGGACTTGGGCAGAATTGCCGAAGTCATCAAGGTCACGGCCTGCAAGGTCACGCGGGTGGGAGAGCTCATCGGCCGGGAAGTCGCCCAGAACCTGGGAATCCCCTTTGGCGTGGTGGATTTGTCGCTGGCCCCGACCCCTACCGTGGGCGACTCGGTGGGCGAGATATTCGAAAGCCTGGGACTGGTGAAAATGGGCCTTCCCGGAAGCACGGCCGCCCTGGCCATGCTAAACGACGCGGTGAAAAAAGGCGGGGCGTTCGCCAGCTCCTATGTGGGCGGCTTGAGCGGAGCCTTTATTCCGGTGAGCGAGGACCTGAACATTGACCAGGCCGTCGGAATGGGCTGCCTGAACATAGAAAAGCTGGAAGCCATGACCGCCGTTTGTTCCGTGGGCCTGGACATGGTAGCCGTCCCGGGCGACACCTCCGTGGAAACCCTGGCCGGCATCATAGCCGATGAAATGGCCATCGGCATGATCAACTCCAAAACCACAGCCACCCGGCTCATTCCGGTTCCCGGCAAAACGGCCGGAGAACAAGCCAACTTCGGTGGTTTGTTGGGCCATGCCACCATCATCGAGGTAAAAAATGCCAAAGGGGAAAACCGTTTCGTGCGCCACGCCGGACGCATCCCCGCGCCTATCCACAGCCTGAAGAATTAGAACCCGTCTCCATAGAACGCATCTCAAAATACTTTTTCTATGAATAACAGCCTTTGGGTCTGCTTCAAAAAGTGTGGCCTCAAAAGGGGGAGGGGGGAAAAGGGGGCTACGGGCGGCCCAGCCGCCTCGGGGTAAGGATAAGCCACTCTTTTCAAAAGGGGTTTTGCCCCCCCGGAAAATGCCTTTCTTTATTATCTTTTGAGATTGCCTATAGAAGCTGTTTCATAACTCCGGATCACGTTTCAGGGCAAGGCGCGGGCCGACGAAAAAGCGGAGCATACAGTTGGTATGTGAGCATTTTGAGAAGGCCCGGAACGCCGCCCTGGAGCGTCAGACGGGGTTATGAAACAGCTTCTAATAAGTTTCTGCTCCGAACGGCTGTAAAGACCAAAGGCCCTGTCATGGGCCCAATAGCCCCGCGACGTAGAACCGGTAAGCCTGCGGGCCTATCGGGCCTGCTTGCTTGCCTTTGGCTTTTTGGCGCCTTCTCGCGACGAATTTATTTGGGAGATGGGTTCGAATCAACCGGAGCTCTGCCCCGGCGTTTTGTCGCCGATAAACGGCCAAGGTCGCGCTTCCTCCATTTCGTATGCCAGTTCCAGGAGGGTGCTTTCCCGTCCGTTGGCGGCCGCGAACTGTATGGCGACCGGCAAGCCATTCGCTGTCTGCTGCCCCGTAGGCAGGGATATCGCCGGCGTTCCCAGAACATTCTGTGCGGGAGTGAACGGCACGAATTTTTCAAGCCTCTCCAGGGAGAGTTCAAAAGGGACGTCAGGGCCCATTACCCCAATCGCGGGCGGTTCATGTCCCAGCACCGGAGAGAGCAGCACATCGTAGTCCCCCAAGATTTCATGATACAACCTGGCAAACCGCATCATGACAAACGGCATGAACGGCAATCTGTAAGATTTCTTGATAAAATGCCGGCTCAATCCGGATGTAAGGGGTTCAACTTTACTCCGATCAAAGCTTTTCCCAAGCATCAGCCCGCCAGGCCATTTCATCATGAACGCAATCATCCCCCAGTAGACGATGAAATCATCCCCCATTTGCCTGGTTATGGGCGAAGTGATCTCTTCGACGGTATGCCCGAGGTCCTCACATGTTCTGGCCATACTGTAAACGCCTTCGCTGATTTCCGGATCGCATGCCTCGTGAAAGGGTGAATCGGTATAAAGGCCGATTTTTAAACGTTTTTGGCCGGGATGTTGAACAAAACCGATTTCAGGCAGGCGCGGGTTTTTGTAAAACTGTTCGGCTGCATAAAAGAAATAAGCCGTATCCCTGACCGTGCGGGTCAAAACGCCCTGGTGCACAATATTCAGCGGCAAAAATTTGGCGGCCTCATGGTTCACCAGCCGGTCCCTGCTCGGCTTCAATCCCACCAAACCGCAGCACGCTGCGGGAATGCGGATGGAACCCCCGCCGTCGTTGCCGTGGGCTATCGGCACAACCCCCGCCGCAACCAGGGCGGCACTCCCTCCGGAAGAGCCGCCGGTTGAGAAATCGGTATTCCAGGGATTCCGCGTGGGGCCGGAACTCAGGGGTTCGGTTGTCGCGGTCAAACCAAACTCCGGCATGGAGGTCTTACCCAGCGGGATCAAACCGGTCGATAGAAATTGCTGCACAAATGCGCTGGATTCCGTTGCGAGCTTCGGGGACACGGCTCGCGAACCTTGCCGCGTGGGGACTCCTTTGACGTCATCATTGTCTTTGATGAAGGATGGCACACCATGGAAAAGACCACTCCGGGGATTGCCGGCGTCGGCAAGGGCGTCATCAAACGTGTCCACCACAATTGCGTTCAGATGGGGATTGACCTTTTCGGCCCGTGAAATGGCCGCTCCCACCGCTTCCGAGGCTTTTATGTCGCCCGATGCAATTTTCCGTGAAATCTCGACCGCATCCATTCCTGCCAGAATGTCGTCGCAGAACGCACTGATCCTTTTCCCGTTTTTCATTTCTCTCCCATATCTTTCAGTGGTCCGGTCCATCAAAAATCAATAAATTGTTCGCCCGCCGAGGCTTTTGCACCGGCCCGAATATCTGTGGAGTTCTTTGGGCTTTCCGTAAATACCACGTCAGAGGGACCGGATCAATCCAGCCGGAAATCGCGGTTCAATAACAGCAGAAAAATCTTATGGATTTCAAGAAGGCGAGGGAATCTCAGTGTGCGGCGGATAGCGATGATTTTACTCTATACGCCTTGCCGCGATATAGGGTGGTGGCGGTCCGACGGCAATGCGGGATCATTCCTCCGCCTCCCCGTGGATAAAGCCCACGGCCCAGGCATAGGTGCCTCCGTCGTGGCTCAACGAAACCTCCATCGGCGCGGGGCGGCCGCCCACCCAAACCCGGGGCGGCATAAGACCCTTGGGCGCCTGGGCGCGGCACACGGACACTCGATCCGGAGCCACGCCGAAAAACCCGGCCACGTGCCGGGAAACGGCCTGGCGAACCGCACGGGACTGGCCTTCCGGGCCGATTCGGCCGACGCCCCAGGCCACGCGGCTCGGGGGGGCTTCCCCGGCGAGTAGCGCGATGCAGTGAACCCAGTCGGCCGCAGCATGCGCCAATATCCAGGCATCACCCCAAGGGGTTTCCACCATGCCCGGCGCACATTCCGCAAAACCCTGAACTCCAGGAGACGCATCCGGAGCGGGGGCGGCCCGGCTCCGCGCTCCCGCGGCCTCACCGGCCCCGGACCATCCTTCCATACACGCTACAAACCGCCTCGGGGAAAATCGCGCCTCGGGCGACCGCTGTTTCACGGCCTTGAACGCCGCCTCCTTCGCGGCCCACAGGGTCCACAAAATGCGGCAGGGGGCCGAGGCCCCGGCGATCTGCTCCCGTTCCGCCGCCGTGAACACCTTTTCCAGAAACCGCGGATCCTCATGCCGCGTCCTTGCGTGGGGCTGGCATGTCTCCACTATGTCGTTTCCCAAGGGTGGCAAAATACTCCTCCTCCATGGCGGCGAGAAGCTTGACGATGCCCATCGCGCACTCGCGCTGGGCTTTCAGGCCCGAGCCCCGGCCATCTTGCCGAAGCTCCGAAACCGCCACCGAAAACTGCTCGTTTCGTCTGGGAAAATCGCTGTAGGTGTCCTGGCCGTCGCCCCGAAGATACACGCACAGCACCCGGCAATCCGGAGTGTTGGCCACAAACCGTCCCACGCCGTAGGCAATGTTTGCCCCGTCCACGTGGCCGGACCGGGAGCGCGTGCCTTCCGGAAAAACCAGAAGGTTCTGCTTGTGCTTCAGAAGATACAGGCACTTGTCGAGGTCGTCCCGCAACCTTGCGCGGCCGCCCTGCCGGCGCACGGGTACGCACTTGAGCAGATAGCACAAGGTGGAGAGGACAAGGCCCCGCCCGAAGTTCATCTGCTCGGGAAGGTTCCACGGCACACGCCCGAATCCGAACATGCACACCCGCAGGGGAAACAGGGCATAGGCCAAGATCACCGAATCGATCATGGTGAGGTGGTTCGCGCACACGAGCCACGGCCCGGGGTGCTCTCGCAGAAGCGCGGCCACAATCCGGCGGCTGCGCGAAAGCTCCCGGACCCGCCAGCCGGCAAGGCGCACCCACAAGAAGGCGAGCGGCGCGAGAAACGGCAACGCCAGCCGCGAGGCGAGCATCTGCGCCCGAAGCCGGAGCCGGAGGGACAAGCGAAGACCCCTTTCCCTTCCGTCCCTTCCCTCCGGCCCGGAGTGCTTCTTTCCAGGCAACAACTGCGGTCGCGTTTCCATGGCTGCCCTCTCGGTCCCAACGGGACGGTCCTGAAAAACCAAAGGGAATCGAACATCCCGTGAAGCCCGCGAAGTCGGGGACCCATGAATTCCGAGCGGCAAATAGATCCCCAAGCTCCGCCTCCACGGCAAAGACGATATAGGCTCCATCAATGATCCGGATTTGGGGGCCGAATGCCGGCCCTTGTTCGACCGGCGGCGGCCCCCGTGTCAGTTGAGCTTGCTTTTGGCCAGGGCCACCGCGTCGCCGATGGTCTCGATGCGGTCGGCCTCCTCGTCGGCGATGGTGATGTTGAAGCTGTCCTCCAGGGAGATGATGATGTCCACGAGGCGGGCGGAGTTGACCTTGAGGTCGTCTATGATGTGGGTCTCCATGGACCAGTTCTGCTTGGCGCCTCCGCCGAACACATAGGGTTTGATGATGTTGACCATCCTGGTGAAGATTTCCTGCTCGTTCATGGTTTTCTCCTATCGCTGTCTGATAATTGCCGCCGGTTTCCCGGGGACGACCGGTGCCTATCCCCTAAGACCACTTCCTCAGGATCATGCACGCGTTCACGTCGCCGAAGCCGAAGCTGGCCTTGGCCATAGTGCGAAGGCCCGGCGCTTCCATGGCCGTCCGCACCAACCTTTCCGCGTAGGGCTCGATGTCGGGGTGCGGGTCCTCGCAGTTTTCCGAGGGATGCAAAAAGCCTTTGCAGAGCTCCAGCACGGCCGCCACGGTCTCGATGGCGCCCGCGGCCCCCAGGCAGTGGCCGATGAGGGACTTGGTGGAGTTGATGAAGGGAAAGCTTGCCGGCGTGGCGGAAAGCGCCGCGGCCCAGTTGCCGATCTCCAGTGGGTCGGCCTGGGTGGCGGTGAGATGCCCGCTCACGGCGTCGATCTCTTGGGGCGACACCCCGGCACGGGCAAGGCACCCTTCAATGCACCGGCGAACGCCCGCCGGGTTGGGGGCGGTCATGCTGCCCCCTTTCCTTTGCCCGCCGCAATTGACGAACCCTCCCAGGATCTCGGCGTGGATCCGGGCTCCCCGCGCCAACGCGGTTTCGAGCTCCTCCAGGATGAGTATGCCCGCGCCCGCACCTGGGACAAAGCCGTCCGCCGTGGCGCTCATGGGCCGGGATCCGGCTTGGGGGCGGTCGTTGTATTTTCTTGCGAGCACCCGCATGGAATCGAAACCGCCCCAGGTATGGGGGCAGGCCCCTTCACAGGCGCCGGCCACCATGCGCCGCGCTTGGCCGTCCCGGATGCGCCCGGCCGCCTCGACCACGGCCTCGGTGCCGGTAGTGCAGGCCGAGGAGTTGGAAGACACCCGGTTGCCCAAGGCCAGAAGCCCGGCCACCCGGGCGCTGGGGCCGCTGTGCATGACCTGCTCGACCACCCGGCTCCCCAGGCGCCGCACGTTCTTTGCGTTGACCATGGGAACGATCCGCTCGGCAATGGTGTGCATGTCTCCGATTCCCGTGCCCACCACGGCGCCGGTATCCCAATCCGGCTCGTCGTCCGGCTCCGGCCGCGCGAGACCCGAGTCGTCCCAGGCTTCCAGGGCCGCAGCGGCCACGTAGTCCAGGCTATCGGAACTCCCGAGGATTTCGTGCTCTGGAACCATCTTGCGGCACCACGGCTCGAAATTTTCCGGCACCCCGGCGATGCGGCAGGCGAATCCCAGCTCTTCCAGGGCCGGGATGTTCCGGATGCCGCTTCTGCCCTGGCGCAGGGCCTTTTCGAAATCGGCGAGGCCGTTGGCGTTGGGCGAAACGACGCCCATTCCGGTGATGACCACTCTCCGGCTCATTGCGCGAACCCTCCCGTGCCGGACAAGAGGCCCCGGCACACGCATTCACCGCTTTCCCGGATCATTTCAACCCGGGCGCGAACACCCTGTTTGCGGAAAAACACCTTTTCCCCCAATACCCGCACCCGTTCGCCGGGCCGGACAATACCCAGGAAGGCGACTTCCTCGGCGAAGGTGAACAGCGTCGAGAGGCGCGCCATCTCCTCGTCGGTCCGGCCGGCCGAAATGTGGTGGTACACCGCAAGGGCCACGAGCCCTATCTGGGCCATGGTCTCCAAAAGGATCACTCCGGGCGTGATGGGATTGCCCGGGAAATGTCCCGGATAGAACCACTCGTCCTCCCGGAACCGGTAGCTTCCCCAAATATGGGCCTCGTCCGCCGCGTCAATGGTGTCCACAAAGCGGAACGGGGGCTGCTGGGGAATCCCGGCAAGGAGGCGCCGGACCATGTCCGGCGAAAACGGAGCCGTTGGCCTCATCCGCTCATTTGCCCGCATGGCTTTTCCCTTTCAGGTGATGCGCTCGCCGCCGTCCACGCACAGCAGCGCGCCGTTTATCCAGGCTGCCTCATCCCGGCACAGCAGGTACACGGCGTCGGCCACGTCCTCGGGCCGGGTGAGCCGGCCCATGGGGTTGCGCAGGGCGGCGCGGGCCGCGATCTGGCGGTTTCCCGGAATGGCGGCGAGCGCCGGGGTCAGGGTGACGCCGGCTTGGATCACGTTGGCTCGAATGCCGTACGGGGCGAACTCCACGGCGATGGACCTGCACAAGGATTCCAGCGCCGCCTTGGCCGCGGACACGGCCGCGTATCCTCTCCAGGCGATGGCGTTGCCCTCGCTGGTAAGCGCCAGAACCCGGGCGTCGGGATAAAACAGCCGTCGGTCCTGGATCTCCGCCACCCAGTCGAAAAGGCTCGTTCCCATGGCGTGCACGGTGTGGGCGAAATCCTCCCGGGACAAGATGCGCTCAGGGTATCGGGGAGGAGCGGCCAGGGCATGGAGCGCTTCCGTCCCTTCGGCAAAGCATTGCTCCACCGCTTCGGCCACCCGCTCCGGGGAAAGGCCCAGGGCTTGTGCGAGGCTATCGCTCCGCTGGTGTCCGGCTGAAGCGCCCTTGTCCGGCGCCAGGAGCTTGAGGTTGCCCAGGGCGATGGAGTGCAGGAGCAGTCGGACCCTGCCTTCGCCGGCCAGCTCCTTTTCCAGGGAGTCGAGTACTCCGGCCCGGCCTTCGTCGGACAGGGCGTCGGTATTGTGGGTGAGCACGCGGACTCCGCGGGAGCGCAGCCGGTCGAAGGACTTTTCTATGGCCGGCATGGCGCCCCGGCGGTCCCTGTGGACGATGCAGCAGTTCATGCCGTGGCGGGCGAGCTTGTCGGCGGCGGCAAGCCCCATGCCGCTCGATCCGCCCAAGATCAGCGCCCAGGTTCCCGATGGCAGATCCATCACAACACCCTTTCCGGCAGGAGGTTTTCCACCTGAGAGTGCCGGGTAACGGACTCGCACGGCATGCCCACGGCCCGGAAGAATCCCGAAAGCGGACGGCCCGGGCCGATCTCGAACACCCGTCCGTCGACCAGGGATATCGCCCGCATGTTGTCGGCCCACAAAACGGCGGAATCGAACTGGCGGACAAGAGCCGAAATCACCTCCTCGCGGGAGGCCGTGTGGAACCCGCCGGTGACGTTGGCGCACACCCGGACGGCCCTTTCCGGGTCGAAGAGCCCGGCGTGCGCCGAAAGTACTTCGGCAAACTCCTCTTGGGCTACGCTCATGTGCCGGCTGTGAAACGGGGCGCTCACGTCCAGGGGAACGAAACGGGGGGGCTTTTCCGGGCCGACCACGGCCGCGGTGCGTTCCCGGGCCTCGTCCATGGCTGACAAAAGCCCGCTTAGCACCACCTGGTGGGGAGTGTTGATGTTGGCCACCTCCACGGGAAGATCCGAAAGGACGCGCTGGATGTCCGGGACGGGAAGGCTCTGCCCCAACACGGCGACCATCCCGCCCTGGCCTACGGGGCAGGCCCGCTGCATCAGGGCCCCCCGGCGGTGCACGATGACCGCCGCCGCGGCCAGGGGCAAGGCGCCTGCGGCCACCAGGGCCGTGTATTCCCCCAGGCTGTGTCCTGCGAAAAAGTCGCCGGGCAGATCCGCACGGGCGGCCACTTCCCGGTGCATGGCGATCTCCGTGGCCAGGATGCAAGGCTGGGCGAACTCGGTGAGGCGGAGCTTGTCTGCGCCGCCGAAACACACGGCGGCCACGTCCCAGCCCAGGGCGTCCGAGGCTTCCTCGAACACCAGGCGGCTTTTCGCCGAGGCGTCAAAAAAATCCTTCCCCATGCCGGGCCGCTGAACGCCTTGACCGGGAAAGACAAGAACTACGGGATGTTGCGACATGCATTCCTCCAGGTATCCGGCGCACGCCAGAAAATCACACCGATGGGTCCGTGGCGCCGCCGTTTCAGGGGTCTTCAATCAAACTGCGTGCCAACCCGGCGGTCGTTTTATCTAACAGCCTGTTTTTAAAATTGAAAATTTGGACAAACTCGGTATGCTGTGCTCATGGGGAAGGTCTCGCGAGAAACCCGCCCGGGGGATTTGATGCACATGGCGGGTACACGGCATGTACAGCAGCGGAACCGCACAATGAGGACGGGGACCTATCAGCCTGGGAAAGGCCGCGTCCGCGAACGAGCTCGAAATGAGCACCCTTTTTGCATGATGGAAGGGGTTGCCTCAAAGCTCGACACGAAGCCAAGAAAACGCACCCCGGTTCACGGAGCCGCGAAAGAGAGAAGCAGGAAAGGCCGGCAATGGAAGAAAAACGACTGCTGCCCGAGGACCGGGAGTTTTTTGCCCTGGTCAAAAGGGCCGGACACGCCAATCCCTTTAGTGATGAACGGGAGGCCCTGGACGCGGAGATCGCCCGGACCGCTCCCGCCGCAGGCAAGGCCCAGCGCATCGAGAAGGCGATCTCGGCCGTGCAGGAGCGGATGGACGCCATCGCGAAAAAGGCACCTCTCGACGTGCAGGAATACGAGCCCGGGGACAGAAACCTCCTGGAATTGGGGCTCTGGTTCCTCCTGTTCTACCAGTACCGCACGACCATAGACCGGATGATCCGCGAGCAGATGAATGCGGACAAAAAGCCCGGGCTTCTCCAGCCCTCGCCGGAAAAGGCGCCTTTCGCGTCCGAGGCCCTGGCGTTTCTTTCCGCGCGGGGCGTGCCCCAGGAGCAGGCCCGGCGCTATTTCGAGCTGTGCTACCAGTTCCGGAGGGCATACTTCTTCATCAAGGACGCCCTGGTGGGCGAAAGCCCGTGCATGCGCAAGCTGCGCTACGATCTGTGGTGCAACGTGTTCACCCAGGACCTCGACCTATACGGCCAGTATCTGTGCAACCGCATGGAGGAGTTCTCGTCGCTGTTCCTGGGCGAGACCGGCACCGGCAAGGGAGCGGCGGCCGCCGCGGTGGGCCGGTCGGGCTACATCCCCTTTGATGCGAAAAAGGGGCGGTTCATCGAAAGCTTCTCCAAGCTGTTCCTGGCCGTGAACCTGTCCCAGTTTCCCGAAACCCTCATCGAATCCGAGCTGTTCGGCCACCGCAAAGGGGCCTTCACCGGGGCCATGGAAAATTATGACGGCGTGCTGTCCCGGTGCAGCCCGCACGGGGCCATTTTATTGGACGAGATCGGGGAGCTGTCCGAGCAGTTGCAGATCAAGCTGCTCCAGGTGTTCCAGGAGCGCGTATACTTTCCGGTGGGCAGCCACAAGGCTGAGTCGTTTCGCGGAAGGATTATCGCTGCCACCAACCGCCCCCTGGACGCCTTGCGCCACCAGGGTCGTTTCCGGGACGACTTTTACTACCGCCTCTGCTCGGATGTGATCGTGGTGCCGCCCTTGCGCCAGCGGCTTCGGGAAGATCCGGGCGAGCTGGGCGTGTTGGTGGGCTTTCTGGTGAAGCGGATGCTGGGCCAGCCGTCGGCGGAGATCACGGCCATGGTGCTCCGGGTCATCGGCGAGCGTCTGGGAGCGGACTACCCGTGGTACGGCAATGTGCGGGAGCTGGAGCAGTGCGTGCGCCGGGTGCTGTTGCGCAACACCTACGATGGCCAGATTGAGCGAGCGCCCGGCGACCTGGGGGATTTTCTCATGGGCCTCATGCGGACCGGGGACATAGACGCCCACAGACTGCTGGGTGGCTACTGCAAGCTCTTGCATCTGCGGTACGGTACCTACGAGGAGGTAGCCCGACGCACCGGGCTGGACCGCCGCACCGTGGCCAAGTATGTACGCGAGTGGGATGCGGGCGTGGACGACGGCCCGGCAGGGGAGGGGGAACCGGCGTGAGCCGGCGAAACCTTATCTTTCTGTCTCTCACGATATGGGACTGTCTCTCACGATATGGAAAATTGCGGAAACAGCCCATTGCCGAGGCCTCCCGATTTTGGCATCTCCGAAACGCCGCGGATTGCCTGTTGGTTTCGCTGCGTCACAGTTTAATCAGTCGTTATTATTCGAATCCATCTCAAAAATAAGTTTCTGCTGCGAATGGCTGCAAAAACCAATGGCTGCGTCATCGGCCCAATAGCCTCTCGCCGTAGAACCACTACGCCTTTGGGCCTATTGGCCCCGCTTCCTTGCCCTTGGCCTTTTCGCTCATTCTCGCGACGGAATTATTTTTGAGATGGGTTCTCATTGTATTATTTATTCGTGCTTCGCCTGCCAGCTGAACCGAGCCACCCCTTCATGACAAGCTGCGTCAAAAATTTCTTGACAGGAACCCGCGTCCAAAATATTAATTATTAATAATTTATAATCAATCAAAATGGGGAGGCGGCCATGGATATTCCCAAGCCTAAAAAGCTGGCGGAGGATATCGCCGATTACCTGGGAGAACGGATCATTCGCCAGGAGATCGGGGCGGGAGAGAGGATCGTCGAAGCGGTCGTCGCCGGACAATTCAACGTCAGCCACGGCCCGGTGCGGGAGGCTTTTCAGATGCTGGAAAAATACCACCTGGTGGAGCTCATCCCCCGAAAAGGCGCCAGGGTGAAAGAATTTTCCGTAAACGATGTCCGCTGTCTGTTCGAGGTCATGGTCGAGCTCGTACGCCTTATCGTTCGACTCTGCTGCAGCAACCGGACCGACGAGGAACGGGAAAAGCTCCTCGAGCTGGAAAAGGAGGCGGAACGGTCCGCCGTGGACCAGGACTTGGAAGGATATTTCGACACCACCTATGCATACGCCCTCCTCGCCCTGGAAACCACGCGCAACCGTGTGCTCAAGCAGATGGTCCTCGAATGGCTCCCCAACATGCGCCGCGCCTATTACCTTTCCATTTCCCAAAGCCAGAACAGCCTGATGGACAGCGCAACCTTTCTTAAAAGCATCATGACCTGCATCGCCAAGCAGGACGCAAGGGTGGCCGAGGCCACGGTCATGTCCCACATAGAACAGGAACAGGCGCGCATCCTCAAGATCGTTCGCGATATCAACCACAGACAGAAGATAAACGCCGCGTAGACAGGGAAAGGATCTCGGGGATGAGGAAACTGTTGAACCAGGCCGCTTTCAGCATCCATCCGCCGGCTATAGAGGAATGGAAAGAATCGGGAGGGAGGATCGTCGGATATACCTGCTCTTTCATGCCGCTCGAAATCATGGACGCTGCGGGCATTCTTCCGGTCCGCCTCCGGGGCGTCGGCACCGAAGGCATGGGCATCGGGGACACTTACTTCGGCCCCTTCATCTGCCGCTTTCCCAAGGCGTTGCTGCAGAATGTCGGGCAGGGCCGCTACCGCTTCCTGGACGGCGCGGTGATCTCCACCGGGTGCGACGCCCTGCGCAGAATGGACGATTGCTGGCGCAAGGCCGGCGAGGATATCCCCGGCATCGTTCCCTCCTTTTTCCATTATTTCGACGTACCCCAGAAAGTGGAGGCCCATGCCCGGCAGTGGTTCAGCGGGCAGATCCGCAAGCTCATCCGCGCAGTGGAGGAGCACTTCGGCGTCCGGGTCAGCGACGAGGCCTTGAAGGAAGCAATCCGCATGAGGAACCGGATCCGCGTCCTTCTTTGGAAGCTGGAGGGACTGAGAAGAAGGCCCGGCTCGGAAGTTTCGGGCGCCGAAGCCTTCGGGGCGGTCATCGCGGGGGCGGTCCTGCCTCCGGAGCTATTCGAGCAGGAGTTGGCCGCATGGATTGCGGAGCTGGAGGAAGGGGCGCAGCAGGAGTCCCGGCCCCGGCCCCGTATCCTGGTGGGGGGAAGCGTGAGTGACGACCTGGAGCTGATCAACCTATTGGAGCAGGCCGGTGCCAGGGTGGTGGCGGAAAACCTCTGCTTCGGGGTGCGCCATGCCGAGGACCGGGTGGCCCTGGAAGGGGACCCGGTGGACAACCTCACGGCAAGGTATCTCTCGGAGTCCGTGTGCCCCCGCATGTTCGGGAACTACAAGACACGCTTCAAGCTGCTCCGGGAAAAGGCACGGGACGCCGGAGCCGACGCCGTAATCCTGGAAAACGTCCGCTTCTGCGATCTGCACGCCTCGGAGAACGGTTTGCTGGAGCACGACTTCGAGAAGATGGGCATTCCCTGCATGCGCCTGGAAAGGGAGTACGGCCCCCTGTCGGAAGGCGGCCGCCTCAACATGCGCATCACCGCATTCCTGGAAAACCTCCAATGGAGAAAGGGAGTCCGCCGTGCGTCCTGAAATGCGCGAGTACAACTGGGACTGGATGCTCGGGTCCATGATCCACATCGCGGCCGGGCTGGACAAGGCCTCGCCCCTGGAGCTTACGCACATGCTGCGCTACGTGCCCTATTTTTCCGACACCATGGGCATGTTCGCCCGGCTGGGGGATCCGGCCTGGCATTTCGTCCGGATGCTGGACGTGTACATGCAGAGAGTGCTGGCGGCAAAGTCCCAGGGCAAGAAGATCTGCATGACCACCTTCTGCTTCTGCCCCATCATCCTGGAGGCCTATGGCCTGGTTCCCCTGATGATCGAGCAGCTCACCGGGCTCATCGCCGGCATGTATCGGCGCGGCGCCCACGACTACATGGATTACTGCGTGGAATTGGGGTTCTCCGAAACGGGCTGCAGCTCCCAGAGGGGCATGCTGGGGGCCTACCTGGCGGGCCTGGGAGAAGAGGTGGACATCGTCATCGGCAGCATGGGCGGGGTCTGCGACAGCAACTCCAACGCCTATGCCTTCGGCGCCGAGCGCCTGAATGTTCCGTTCTACAACCTCAACTACCCCTCCGAGATCACGGGGAAGGAGGTGTGGGAGTACCAGGTGAGCGACTACAAGGCCATGATGGCCTTTGTGGAGAAGGCCACGGGCAGCACGCTGGACGAGGACCGGCTTCGGGATCTGCTGGCGGAGAAGGCAAAGCAGGACGCCATCATGAACCGCATCGAGGAGATGCAGATCATGAGGCCCAATCCTCTGCGGCCCGCCCTGCTGCTGCTCCTCTATGCGGGCAACCTCATGTGCCCGGGCTGGCCCGAGTACACCGCGCTTCTTCAAAGCATCGAGTCGGACATGATCGCACGGGCCGCGGCGGGGCTCTCGGGCTCGACATCGGGAATCGAGCGGAACCGGACCTTCTTCTTCTACATAGACCACACCGGCCTTTCGCTCTCCTTCTGGTCCTGGCTGGAGGAGCACGGGATCTCCCACCTGGGGGGCGTGCCCAGCCGCACCTTTGCGGACACCGCGCCCTATGTGAAGGGCTCCCCGCCCGGCGCGGTCTACCACATCGACACCTCCACCCGGGAATCCATGATCGAGAGCCTGGTGGGCATCAACGCAACCATGCCCATGTCGCGCACCATCCGCGGCCCCCACGACGCGCCCCACATGTGGCTCTCCGACACCCTGGCCCTGTGCGAGATGTATGGCGCGGATTCCTGCATCTATGCCGGCACTCCGGGCTGCCGCAACACCTGGTCCAACGTGAAGCTCATGGTCCAGGCTCTGGAAAAGGCCGGGTATCCCAGCCACATCATGACCTCCGACACCTTCGACATCCGGGTGGAGAGCTGGGAAACCACCTCCGCCCGCCTGGAGGAGTTCTACCAGGTGCGGGGTCTCTGGAAATAGGGCCTGCCGCAAAAGCGCACCACTTCGGACAACTAAGGAGGAGAGATGGCGGAATCGCAAAAGATTCGATGCGACGTGGCCGTGGTGGGCTCCGGGCCCGGAGGGGCCACGGTGGCCCGGGATTTGACGCTGGGCGGCGCCGACGTGGTGCTGCTGGAGCGCGGTGGAGACAACCCGCCCAGGGGAAACGCGGTCAGCGCCATCAAGTACGTGGGGGGAGCCGGCTTCCTGAACAAGGGCGTTTTCATCACCCGCGAGGGATACCAGATCGTCCGCTGCCTGACCCTGGGCGGGACCTCTCTCATGTACCTGGGCTGCGCATGGGATCCCCCTTCCGAGCTGATGAACCGCTGGGGGATCGATCTGACCGTCGAGACCGCACAGATCAAGCAAGAGCTTCCCGTAGGCCCCCTGCCGGACCGGCTCATCGGCCCCCGGGCGCGGGCCCTGACCGACAGCGCGACATCGCTGGGCTATGACTGGAAGAAGATCCCCAAGCTGGTGCAGGCGGACAACTGCCGGACGAACTGTGGGAGCTGCATGTTCGGCTGCCCGCACAAGGCCAAGTGGCATGCGCGGGACTGGGTGGAGGACGTCCGGGGCAAGGGGCTCCGGGTCATGACCGACACCCGTTGCGTCCAGGTCACGGGAAAGAACGGGGCCGTCGCCGGCGTGACTGCCTTCCGGGGGCTCAACACCCGTGTGGAGGTGGAGGCCAGGGCGGTGGTGGTCGCCGCGGGCGGCGTGGGCTCCCCGGGGCTTTTGCAGAGGAGCGGACTTACGGAAGCCGGCGACAGCTTCTTCTTCGATCCCTTCATCGTGGTTTCCGGCTACGTGGACGGGGATTTCTCGCCGAACCGGGAGTTCCCCATGGCCACAGGCATGCACCTGCCCGAGGAGGGCGTGATGGTTACGGACATGCCCGTGCCCTGGCCCGTGCTGGCGGACAACGCCCTCTTCGCCAAAAAGCCGCACCGCATGCTGCCCGCGAAGAACATGGTGGGCCTCCTGGTCAAGGTGCGGGACGACATGGAGGGCTCCATCAGCGCGGACGAGAAGATCGGCTCCAAGCCCCTGACGCCCGTGGACCAGGCCAAGCTGCGCCTGGGCGAGAAGATCTCCTGCCGGCTGCTCGCAAACATCGGGGCGAAGAACATTTGGTCCAGCCTTCCTTCCGCAGCCCACCCGGGGGGCACCTGCCGCATCGGAAAGGTGGTGGACCGGAACCTGGAAACCCGGATCAAGAACCTTTTCGTGGCAGACGCCAGCGTGATCCCGGAGCCGTGGGGGCTGCCTCCGACCCTGACGGTCCTGTCCCTGGCCCGGAGGCTCTCCCGCCATCTCTTTGCCGAGGTCCTGTAGCCCTGCTCCCTTGATCGCGTTCTCTCCCGGCGGAAAGGAAACACGAAGTGGAAGCATCCAAGGTCATCCCCGACAACCAGAAGCAGGCCCCCGGTCCGTCACCGGACGGGGATGCGCGCGCCGAAAGCCAGCGGCCCGGCATCCAGGAAGACATACTCATGGGCTGGGTGGAAAAGATGGCGGGAACCCGCGAGTTCCGCGGGGTGCTCGGCTCCATTTTCTTCGGCACCTTTCTCCACTGGGCCGGCGACAGCACCCTCAAGAGAATGGTGGCCCTTCCGGCCGCGGAGATCGTGCGAAAGGAGCTCAACAAAAGCGACTGGCCCAGTGCCATGCCCAACGTGTCCCAGGCTCTTAAAGACCCGGGCCTGTTGCAGTTCCTCACCAAGGCGATCCCGGATCTGGCCAAGCAGGCAAACAGCATGCTGGACGGCGTGACGGCCGCCTTCGAGAAGCTGGAGCCCGATGAGCAGAAGAAGCTGGCCGAGGAGCTGCTGAAAAACCTGGACATGGGGAAGATCGGGCGTTTCCTGAACCGGGTGGTGGCATCGGCCAACACGCTCTCCGGCCTCGACCCGGACTTCTGGGCGGACCGGCTGGGGCCCCAGTTCCAGGAGCTGCTGGACTCCCTCGATTTCGGAGGGGTGCGGGTTCTTGCGGAGAGAGCCGGCACCGACCTGCCGCGCCTTGCCGGGCTTTTCATGGACAGCCTGTTCGCGCGGCCCGCCAAGCTGGTCATCAGCGGATCCCTCCTGCCGGTTCTTGTCAACGTGGTGCTGGACCTCGTCCTGGAGATCGTCCGGCGGGTCAACACCCTGGCCCCGGACATCGTGGCGGACGTGGTGCTGACTCTGCAGAGGGAGATGAACGGCAGGTCCGTGGGCGCCCTCATCAACCAGGGCGCGGAGCTGATCCGGAAGCTGCACACCGGCAGCGCCCTCCTGGGCGAGCCGGGCAAGCCCGCCCTTGCCCAGTCGCTGTCCAATCAGATGGAGGCCATGATCCGGGAGATCGACGGGCCGCTGTTCCTGAAGGCCCGCTCCTTCCTCATCGCCGGGCTCGACACTCTGGACAAGGTCACCAAGGACACCCTCCGGAGGAACAATGACCACCTCATGATGCACTTGTCCCTCGGGGCCGCCCGGAGGAACTTCGCGCACCGGTCCACGCTCCGCTCCCTGTCCATGCTGGCAGATATGCCGGACGACCGGCTGGGGCCCGCCCTCACGCACGCGGCCTCCACGTGGAACGCCCACGACGTGGCGGAGATCGTCAACATCTTCTGCCAGCTGATGAACCGAGCCCGGGAGCACTCTCCGGAAGCGGTGGGCGCCATCATCAGCGAAGCCCTCTCGTCCCTGGACGAACGGGAGGTTACGAAGACTCTTTCCTGGCTGTACGAGGAGTATGGCCAGGAGGCGCGCCCCCTGGCCCGTGCGGTTTTCCCCACCCTGATCATGGGCATTTGCGACTGGCTCTCGCCCGAGGAGGACGAGCACCAGGAGAAGGTGGAGCAGGCGTTACACTTTGTGCGCAACCTCCTCTACCCCTGAGACCGATTGGGAGACGACCATGATTTATGCCGGATGCGACGTAGGCAGCCTGACCTCCAAGGCAGTCATCATGAAGCACGGCCGGATTCTGGGGCGCGCCGTCATCCCGTCCCGGGCCCGACCGCAACTGTCCGGCCAGGAAGTCATGGACCTGGCCCTGGGCGAGGCGAGGCTCTGCCGGGACCGCATCACCGCCTGCGTAGGCACGGGATACGGCCGGGACAACCTCTCCTTCGTGCAGGCCGCCATCAGCGAGATCACCTGCCATGCGCGGGGGGGCCTGTGGCTGCTGCCCACGGCCCGTACCATCATCGACGTGGGAGGGCAGGACTGCAAGGCCTTCCGCATCGACGACCGGGGCATTCCCGTCAAGTTCCTGACCAACGACAAGTGCGCCTCCGGCACCGGCCGTTTCCTGGAGGTCATGGCCAAGCTGCTGGGCATCGGCATGGCGGACCTCGGGGGGCTTTCGGACAGGTCCGGGTCGCCCATCACCTTCGCCTCCACCTGCACGGTCTGGGTCCAGGCCGACGTCATCAAGCACCTAAATGACGGCCGGACGCCCGAGGACATCGGAGCGGGGATCAACATCGCCATGGCCAACCGGGTGGCCATGCTGGCCTCCGCCGTGCACCCGGAGCCGGACATCTGCATGACCGGCGGGGTGGCGAAGAACGAGGGGGTGGTCCAGGCCCTGGAAAAGCTCCTGGGTGCGCGGATCAAGAGGGTGAAAAAGGCCGACCCGCAGCTGGCCGGTGCCATCGGAGCGGCCCTCCTGGCCGCGGAAAGGGACGGATCTCGATGAATACGCCCGTCTATTGCGGATGCGACGTGGGCTCCATGACGGCCAAGGCCGTGCTGATGGCCGAGGGAAAGATCCTGGGAAGCGCCGTGATTCCCGCCGGGACCAAAGCGGCGCGGGCGGCCGCTGACGTGGTGGACAAGGCCCTGGAAGCCGCCCGTTTGCGCTGGGAGGACATTTTCTTCACCGTGTCCACCGGCTATGGAAGAAAACGGGTCGGCTTCGCCCAGGGCGAGGAATCGGAGATCGCCTGCCACGGGCGCGGCGCGTGGTGGTGCCTTCCGAACGTCCGGACCGTCATTGACATCGGGGGGCAGGACTCCAAGGCCATCCGGCTGGACGGGGAGGGGCGGGTGGTCCGCTACCAGTACAACGACAAGTGCGCGTCCGGGACCGGGCGCTTCCTGGAGGTGATGGCCCAGGCCCTGGGGGTCGCCCTGGAGGACATGGGCGGGATGGCCGCCCTGTCCACGGAGCAGATCAAGATTTCCAACCAGTGCGTCATTTTTGCGGAAACGGAAGTGGTCTCGCTCATGAACACCGGCCACGCCGTGGCCGACATCTTGAATGGCCTGCACCACGCCCTGGCCACCCGCGTGCTGGCCATGGCCAAGGCCGTGGGGCTGGAAAAGGAGATCCTGTTCTGCGGAGGCGTTGCCAAGAACGGAGGCGTGGCGCAGGCCCTGGCTCAAGCCGCGGGCTTTTCCCTTGTGCCCTATCCGCTGGACCCGCAGATCAACGGGGCCCTGGGCGCCGCCCTCTTGGCAGAGGAACGGGCCCGGGAGAGATTGGCCTCGTGAAGGGTTTCCTTTCGGCTCATAGAGGAGAGCACGCATGTACAAGTACCTGTTCTCGCCCATCAACATCAACAAGTGCGCCATCAAGAACCGGATCGCGTACCCGGCTTTAGGCCTGCTGTACTCCTACGACACCAGGCTGAACGACCGCTACTACAACTTCTACGCCGAGCGGGCCGCGGGCGGGGCGGGCATCGTCACCGTCGGGCCCGTGGGGGTGGACTACATCGGCTCGGGCGTCATGCCCCTTTCCCTGGCCCGCGACGAGGCCATCCCGGACTTCGCGAAGCTTGCACGGCGGATTGCGGACAGCGGAGCCCGCTCCTGGGTCCAGCTCTTCCACGCCGGGCGCTACACCCATCCCATCCTCATCAACATGGAAACCCCCATAGCCCCCAGCCCGGTCTACTCCACCTACTCCAAGACCACGCCCCGGGAGATGACCATGGACGACATCCGGGCCGTGCAAAAGGCATTCGTGGAGGGCGCCCGGCGGGCCCAAAAGGCCGGGATCGACGGAGTGGAGATCCTGGGCTCGGGGGGGTACCTGATCACCCAGTTCTTGAGCCCGCTCACCAACAAGCGCACGGACCAGTACGGCGGCAGCTTCGAGAACCGCACCCGCTTCCCTCGGGAGGTGCTCACGATGATCCGCGAGGCCGTGGGCCCGGACTACCCCGTGACCATCCGCATGGCCGGGAACGACTTCATGCCCGAGTCCAACACGGACGAGGACACGCCTGCCTTTGCCGAGGTGTACGAGGCGGCCGGCGCCGACGCCATCAACGTCACGGGTGGCTGGCACGAGACCCGGGTGCCCCAGCTTCCCATGGAGCTGCCCCGGGCCGCCTTCTCCTTCCTGGCTTTGAACGTCAAGAAGCGGGTGCGCGTTCCGGTGATGGCCTCCAACCGCATCGCGGACCCGGGCCGGGCCGAGGAGATCATCCGGCAGGGCTGCGCGGACATGGTCAACCTGGGCCGGGTGCTCATCGCCGATCCCTACTGGCCGCAGAAGGCCCGGGAGGGCCGGGCCGACGAGATCCGCCCCTGCGTGGCCTGCTCCCAGGGATGCACGGACATGGTCTTCTCGGGCAAGCCCGTCTACTGCGTGGGCAACCCCCGTGCGGGCTACGAGGCCGAGCGGCCTCTTGTGAAGACCGGATCCCCCAAGAAGGTCATGGTGGTGGGCGCGGGCCCGGCCGGGATGGAAGCGGCCGTCACCGCGGCCCAGCGCGGGCACCAGGTGGATCTCTACGAGGCCTCGGGCGACATCGGCGGCCAGCTCTGGCTTGCCGGAGCCCCGCCCCACAAGCAAGAGATCCGGGAGTTCGTGCGCTACTACCGGACCATGATCGCCAGGTCCGGCGTCCGGCTCCACCTGAACACCCGGGTGGACGCCGGGTTCATCAAGCAGCAGAACCCCGGGCACCTCGTCGTGGCGGAGGGGGCCGAGCCTCTGGTGCCGCCCATCCCGGGGGTCGACGATCCCTGCGTGGTCTCGGCCTGGGACGTCCTCTGCAACAACCCCTTGCTGGGCAAGAACCTGGCCGTGATCGGCGGCGGGTCCGTGGGCCTGGAGACCGCCATGTTCCTGGCCGCCAAGGGCACCATCGGCCCGGAGGTGCTCCACTTCCTGTTCACCTACGACGCCATTCCCCCCGCGCGCCTCAAGGAACTCCTCTTTACGGGAACCCACAGGGTGACGGTGTTCGAGATGCTCGACAAGGCAGGAAAGGACGTGGGCAAGTCCACCCGCTGGGTCCTGTTCGACAACCTGAAGCGCCACAATATCCGGATACTCACCGGCGCGCGGGTGACGTCCATCGAGGACGGCACACTCTGCTGGGAACGGGAGGGCCAGAAGCACGCGGCGCAGTTCGACAACGTGATCCTTGCCTCCGGCGCGAAGCCCAGGGCCACCCTGTCCGAGGCGGTGAAGGACCAGGGCATCCCCGTGTCGCGCATCGGGGACTGCACCGGGATCGCCCGCATCGGAGAAGCCATCCACGGCGGCTTCCTCGCTGCGGCCATGATCTAGCCGGATCAACGGCTGAGGCGGCCAGGCAGCGGCCAAAGGGAAAAGCGTCGGCCTGCCGGCAATTTCACTCTGTTCCTCATCAAGAAGATCAACGCCTGTCGGAAAAACGGCCGGAAGGAAAACCATGACCACCTACAGCGAAAAACCATGGCTCGGGTCCTATGACCCGGGCGTTCCCGAGTACGTAGAAATCCCGGAGAGCCAGACCTTCAAGGACATCCTGGAGAAAAGCATCAGGGCCCTGCCCGACAGGGCGGCGCTCCATTTCATGGGCGCCACCATGAGCTTCCGGCAGATGGACGCGTTGTCGGCCCGCATGGCGAACTTCCTGGGCAAATGCGGCCTCGGCCCGGGCGACGTGATCGCCCTGCACATGCCCAACCTGCCCCAGTACCTCATCGGCCTTCTGGCCAGCATCCGCACGGGCACCGCGTCCACGGGCGTGTCCATGCTCTTAAAGCCGTCGGAGCTGGTCCACCAGATCAACGACTCCGGCGCGAAGCTGCTCATCACCCTGGACATGTTCTTCGAGCAGACCCTGCTCCCGGTGGCGGACAAGATGCCGGGGCTTGAAACCGTGGTGGTGGGCTCCGTGGCCGACTACCTGCCCCCGGCCAAGGCGGTGCTGGGCAGGCTGCTCAAGAAGATCCCCTCGGGAAAGGTGACGTCCCTGGCGGGGAAGAAGGTGCTCCGCTTCAAGGACGTGGTGGCGGGCCATAGCCCGGAGGTGCCGAAGAATGCCATCAGCAAGGACGACCCGGTCCTGATCCAGTACACGGGCGGCACCACGGGCCTTCCCAAGGGCGTGGTCCTGACCCACGGCAACATGGTGGCCAACTTCCACCAGGTCCGGGTCTGGACCGAGTTCGAGGACGGCAAGGACGTGTTTTGCTCCGGGTTTCCGTTTTTCCACCAGGCGGGGCAGGCCTTCAGCCTGGCCGCTTTAGGCACATCCAACACCCAGTGCCTCATCCCCGACCCCCGGAACACGGGCCACATCGCCGGCGAGATCAAGAAGCACAAGGCCACCATCGTGGCCATGGTTCCCACCCTCTACCACATGCTGATGGACGATCCCCGCTTCTGCGGGCTGGACTTCGGAAACGTCCGGGCCTGCATTTCCGGCGCCGCCCCCTTTTCCAAAGCAGGGCTGGAGGCCCTGGAAGCCATCGTGGGCAAGGGCAAGATCATCGAGGTCTACGGCATGACCGAGACCTCGCCGCTCATCACTGCCAACCCCTACGTGGGCCAGGGCCGTGTCGGGTCGGTGGGCCTTCCCCTTCCCAACACCCTGGTGAAGGTCATGGACGTGGAGACCGGGCAGACGGAGATGCCCATCGGCCAGGAGGGCGAGCTGGCCCTTTCCGGCCCCCAGGTCATGGCCCGCTACCACAACAAGGAGTCGGAGACCGCCCATGCGCTGCGCAGGCTGAACGGCCACACCTGGCTTTTTACCGGCGACGTGGTACGCATGGACGCACAGGGATTCGTCTACATCTGCGACCGGGCCAAGGACATGCTCAACGTGGGCGGCTTCAAGGTCTTCTCCCGGGAGGTGGAGGAGAAGCTCATTCGGATCCCGGAGGTGGAGTTCTGCGCCATCGTGGGCGTTCCCAATGAGAAGCGCCCCGGCTCGGACATCGTGAAGGCGGTCATCCAGCTGACGGCCCAGGCCCAGGCAGAGGACCCGGCCGCGGTGGAAGAGAATATCAAGGCCTTTTGCCGGGAAAACCTGGCCGCCTACAAGGTGCCCAAGCTGATCGAGTTCACGGACGCCATTCCCCTGACGGCAGTGGGCAAGGTGGACAAGAAGCTGTTGCGTTGAAAAGGCTTGCAACCTGGAATCCGGAAAAAGGACGGCGGGACGGGGACGAAAAACCCTTGCCGCATGGTGCGGAAAAGCCTCAGGGACCAGCGTAGGCGCCCGGGCATCATGCCATCGGGCGCGGGAAGGTGAACATGCCAAGGAAGACGGTTCACATCGCGGGAGCCGGCTTGGCCGGCATGGTGGCTGCCATCAACCTGGCCCGGGAAGGCTTCGAGGTGGTGGTCCGGGACCGGGAGGAGGCCATCGGCGGGTCCAAGAAGTACCATCCCTCCATCCACACCACCCCCTTGCAGCCCGAGGAAACCTGGAAGTACATCGGAATAGACCTTGCCGAGCATTTCGTGCGGACCGACGAATATCCGCCCATGTACTACAATGAAAAGCGCCTGAAGATGCCCGCCTACGTGGACAACCTGTCGGCCTACAACGTGGAGAGGGGAAGCCGCCCCACCTCCATTGACACCCGGCTCTTCGGGCTGGCCGTAAAGGAAGGCGTGGAGTTCGAGTTCAAGAAGGAACTCTCGCCGGACTCCCTCCGGGCCCTTCCTCCGGGAAGCATCGTCGCAACCGGTCTGTACCGGGGAATGTACGAAACCATGGGGATCAAAAGCGCCCCGGTCCACGGGGTCATGGCCCTTTCCGGCAAGGAAGAGGGCAGGGCGGGCGGCGCCATCTATATGGGAAGCTTCAGCGTTGATTACGCCTACAGCGCCTGGATAAACGGCTTGATGTACGTGCTGCTGTTCTCCCGGAAGCCCATCAGCGACAAGCAGCTCCAACGGTTCCGCAAGGTCATGGAAAAGGTGGAGGGATTTTCCTCGGACAAGTGGGTCCGGGTGGAGACAGGGCTGTTTCCCCGCCAGTGCGGCCTGTTCCGGGAGGACAAGATCCTGGCCGGCACCCTGGCCGGGATGATCGAGCCCTTCTGGGGTTATGGCGTGGTGGGGGCGCTCCTCTCCGGGAAAATCGCAGCCCTGGCCGTGACGGACAGGGAAAATGCGGAAGCCGAGTTCGCGCGGTTCAACGGAGGATTCGCCCGCAAGCTGGCCCGCAAGGAGAAGATGGACGCCATGCCCTTCCGCAAGCAGCTCCTGCGGCTGGCCATTATAAAGGCCCGCTTCGACTGCTGGCGCAGGCCGGAGCTCAAAAACGCGGCAAAAGACCCCGTGGTCTGGTTTCGGTAATCACTCGGACTCATCTCAAAATAGTTTCTCTATGGGGCATATTTGGGTTTTCAATGCTATTTCTGCTTCCCCGCGAAATCCGTTTTCTTTGTATTTTTTAAGATAGCTTCTCACCATCAATAGCCGGGAGACGCCATGAGCAGGGAGTTCGCCGAGCAGATGGAAAGTACGCTCCACCAGTTGCTGCCTTTGGTGAAGGCCATAGGTTTTCAAGTGGAAGACGCCGGACCGGGCTTCGCCAGAACATCCATGTCCCGGTCCCCCTTGATCGTCAACCACATTGGCGCCTTTCATGCGGGGGCCTTGTACTCCTTTGCCGAAACCGCGGCAGGAGCGGCCATCGCCGCCTCTTTCGACCTCTTTCGATACACCCTTATCAACAAGCGGGGGGAGATCAGATACCTCAAGCTGGTCAAGGAAAAAGTGACCTGCGATGCCAGCTTTTCCCAGGAGGAGATAGACTGCATCACCGCCGAAGTGGAGAAAAACGGAAAAAGCGTCTTTCCTTTTGTCGTGTATCTGAAGAACCCGGATGGAGAAACCGCATCCGAAGTGGTTTTCGATTTCTATTTACGGAAAAACGAATAGCCCGATCGCGATGATGGACCCGCCCTCATCCCGGGGCGCCCCTCTGCGGCTGTAGCCGCATCTCATTGGAAAAGTTCTCCTTTTTTCTTTTGTATGTTTTGTACCGGTTTCCGCCCCGGCCGAGGGGATTCACTGTCCTCTCCTGAACGTCCGGTTGACGCGGCAGATGCATGGGCCGGATGACTTGCCTCTCCCTTCCGCCCTCTGCGGCCCAAGGGTTCTTTCCCGGGCATCGGCATCGAACGAAATTGTGTTGTCCAAAGGATCCGGGCTCCTGCTTCCGCCCGGTGCTCGGGCCTACAAGCCGGAGAGGTCCAAGCTGTCTTCCGCCAGCTTGACATCCGTGTATACACCGTTCACCTGGTTGTACTGGTAGAGAACCACCACATCGAGATCCGAGCCGGTAAGCGAAGCCGGATACAGAACGAGGAAGGTCCGGGTGTCCTGGTCCGTGCCGCCCGAGCTTCGCGGGATCTCTTTGAACAAAAAAAAGGTGGCCGCGGGAGCTTCCCGGGGCCACCCTCTTTTCCTTGGCAATGTCCGCGCAGGCCCTCTGCGGCCGGAACAGGACCTGCGGTCGCTATTCCTGCTGCAAGGCGCCCGCGTAGCCCAGCTCGGTGAGGGCTTGCTCGATCTCGGCGAGGATGGTCGGATCGTCAATGGTGGCCGGCGTCTTGTACTCCTGGTGGTCCGCGATCTTGCGCATGACGCCCCGCAGGACCTTGCCCGACCGGGTCTTGGGCAGGCGCTCCACCACCGTGGCCACCTTGAAGGCCGCCACGGGTCCGATGCGCTCCCGCACCATCTTTACCACCTCGGCGACGATCTCCTCCCGGCTCTTGGTGACTCCGGCCTTGAGCACCAGGAGCCCCAGGGGAAGCTGGCCCTTCAGCTTGTCGCTCACGCCCAGGACCGCGCACTCGGCCACATCCGGGTGGTCGGAGAGGATCTCCTCCATGGCGCCGGTGGAGAGCCGGTGCCCGGCCACGTTGATGATGTCGTCCGTCCGGCTCATGACGTAGACATAGCCGTCCTCGTCCAGGTACCCGGCGTCCGAGGTATTGTAATAGCCCGGAAATACCGTGAGGTAGGTGTTCACGTACCCCTGGTCGTTGTTCCACAGGGTCGAAAGCGCTCCGGGCGGGAGCGGCAGCCGGACCGCCAGGGTTCCGGTTTCGCCGGTCTCGACCTCCCGGCCCTGGTCGTCCAGGGCCCGCACGTCCCAGCCCGGAACCGCCTTGGTGGGGGAGCCGTACTTCACCGGGAAGCGGTGGAGCCCCAGGCAGTTGGCCACGATGGGCCAGCCGGTCTCCGTTTGCCACCAGTGGTCAATGACCGGCACGTTCAGGTTTTTCTCGGACCACAGGATGGTGTCCGGGTCGGAGCGCTCTCCGGCCAGGAACAGGGCCTTGAAACGGGAAAGGTCGCGGCCCTTCATGAGCAGCGCATTGGGGTCCTCCCGCTTGATGGCGCGGTAGGCCGTGGGCGCGGTGAACATGGTCTTTACCTTGTGCTCCGCGATGACCCGCCAGAAGACCCCGGCGTCCGGGGTTCCCACGGGCTTGCCCTCGAAGAGTATGGTGGTGCACCCGGCGAACAGGGGCGCGTACACGAGGTAGGAGTGGCCCACCACCCA
>JBFMHL010000021.1:0-7664 GCA_040753055.1 Thermodesulfobacteriota bacterium
GGGTGGGGGAGAGCCGCTGGTTGAGCAGGAAGGCCCGGCCGTCGCCCACGTGGTCAATCTTCCCGCAGCTCTTGAGCACCGCCGTGGGGCCTTTCTTGTCCAGGCCCGGCCCCGGCGAGATGCCGCCGTCGTAGAGGGCGTCGCCCAGGCGCCGGCCGTTGGGCAGCGCGCCCACGATGTTGGCGTAGTGGATGTTGCCCGAGACGTTCTCCGGCAAAAGCGGCCAGGTGTTCCCGCACGGGTCCTGCATCTCGCGCGAGTGTTTCGCCACCAGCCGGAGGCACTGGACCATGATGTCGTCCACGTAGTCGTCGTCGTTGCCCCACTTGGGAGCCAGGTTCACGAAGTCGAGCCGCATCTGCTCGAAGCCTTCCCAGTTATTGTCCAGGGCATCGCAGAGCTCGCTCATGGTGTACTTCTTGTCGTCGAACACCAGCTTTTTAACGGCGGCCAGGCTGTCTACGTTCTCCACCCAGGTGAAGCCCGTGATCCAGGCATTGCCCCGGGAGATGGAGGGATCGCACACGTCCAGGCCGCTTTCCACGCTACGCTCCGAGATGGCGGAGAGGTAGGGCCGGGGGGTCAGGGTGGCGGCGATGGAGCGCCCGCGGTTCACGGTCCGCGCCAGCAGGCCGAAGATGGCCTTCATCTGGAGGGTCCACGCATCCAAGACCTGGGAGAAGCAGGTCATGGTCCGGGGGTCCTGCGTCATCTCCCCCATCTGCATGGCAACCGTCTTATCATATCCTCGGGTGAAAACATACTCGATGATCTTGGCGCAGTTGGCCGTGGCCGAGGCCATGCGCATGGGCTGGAAACCGTTCTTTGTGGTGGGGCAGGGGCTCATGCAGGCCTGGTGCACCCAGGTGCGGGCCTCCTCCAGGGGATGCCCGTGCCAGTTCATGGAGTTCTGGATGAGGACCTGGTCGTTCCGGATGGAGGGGTAGCCCAGGCCGTGGCGGATGCACTCGAAGACCTCGCGCATGACCTCGTCTTTGACCTTGGGGTGCCAGCGGAAGGCGAAGGTGGGGTTGGCCACCCGCACCATGCGCGCCGCCTGCAGGAAGGCGACGGTGAGGTCGTTGCAGGCGTCCGTGCCGTCCTTGTTCACGCCGCCCAGGGTCCAGACCCAGGTGCCGTCAATGCCCTGGAGGCCTTCCTTGGTCCAGCGGGGCTTGTACTGGCCCACCTCGGCGGCGCGGATGAGGAACTCGCCCACCAGGTCCATGGCCTCGTCCCGGGTGATGCTCTTCTCGATGTTCACGTCCTTATCATAGTAGGGCCAATGGTAGTAGTCGGGCCGGGCGGGCCAGGCGCCCTCCACCGCCTCGGTGCGGGAGAAAAGCTGGATGAAGAGGTCGTACTGCAGCGACTCCTGCAGGTTCCGCGGCGCACGGGCGGGCACGCGGTCGCAGCAGTCGGCGACGCGCAGGAGCTCTTCCTTGCGCACGGGGTCGGACTCGTAGCTTTCGGCCATGATGCGGGCCAGCCTCGCATAGCGGCCCGCATGGCGGATGCAGGCGGAAAGGGCGATCTTCATGGCTTCCCAGGCCACGATGCGGTCGTGTTGCCCGGCGCTCTTTTTGCTGGGGGTGTTGGTGTGGAGGTTCTGGTAGGCCTCGGCCAGATGCTTGTCAATCTCGGCCAGGATGTCCGCAAAACCCCGCTTTCCGGTCATGAGGTACTCGTAGTCCTTGCCCGAGTAACCCGTGCGCGACAGGGGAAGGCCCCAGCCCACCGCCCCGGACATGATCTTCATCATGTCCTCCAGGTCGAAGTGGGGCAGTATCCTTCCCTGCATGGTCTTTCCCGCCCAGAAGTTGCAGAGCTCGGCCACCTTCTCCAGGTTCTCGTCCAGCGGATCGGGAATGGCCGAGGGATCGTTGTAGATCTCCTCGTTCAGCATCTCGCCCATGGCCGGGTCCCAGAAGACCGTGTGGGGAAGGCTTCCCACGTAGCCCACCAGTTGCGCCCGGTCCGTGATGAAGATGGTCTTGTTGTCCAGGTAATGGGCGATCTCCTTGGCGAAGCGGATGGCCTCGGGCTCGGGGAAGGCCTGGGCTTCGGCCCAGGACTCCATTCCCAGGAAGCCCTTTTCCAGGTCCACCTTGACGCCGGGGTTGTAGAGACCGCCCACGGCGCCCTTTTTCCAGATGGCCTTGCGCAGATAGTCCAGGCGGGGGGAGCGCTTTTTCTCCGCCACCCACCACCACTGCTGCTGCTTCTCCAACTCCGCAATGCTCTGATCCTTGAAAGCGGCCTGCTGCGTCATGCTGTCCTCCTTGGATGAACGGGAAAGCCTTTTGCGGTTTGTGTGACAGTGCGTATCCGGGAAAGATTCACGGAAGATCCGGCGAGAAAAACATCGTTTGGCGTAATGGCTCGCCGCGAAAATGCCTTTGCCGGGGACGGACCTCGCTGGGTGAAGGAATTTTGCCAACGGTGAAATTTTTCCCCTTTCAGGCCGGTCGCGCTCCGGTCGAGAGCTGCATGCGGCAGACGGGTGCCCCAGGGCGGTCGGGCTCCCATGCCGCGCCATCCTTGCCCTCGCGCAGATCGTCCTCGCGAATGATCCGGGGCGGGGGTGAAGCGGTTGGGGAATTTCCGGGCCGGGAAAATATTTCTACGGCCGGTAAATTTTCTATAGAAGACTCTGACCCGCCGCGTCAAGATAAAAATCTACGATCGGTAAATTCTTTACGGAGGAGGGCTCCTGTGATACCACACCGGCTTGCCGACAACGGGATTCGACAAGGAGGCGGGCAAAGCGGAGACGATGGAGAAATCGGCCAGCAAAAAAAGAAGCCCGGCCGGGACAGCCGGGCAAAAGAGCGCCGAAACCCGGGAGCGCATCCTGGAGGCGGGCCGCGAGGTGTTCACCCAAAGCCCCTTCCGGGCCGCGGGCATGAGGGCCATCGCCGACCGGGCCGGAGTCCGTCATCCGCTCATCCTGCATTACTTCGACTCCAAGGCGGGGCTCCTGGAGGCGGTGGCGGACCGGCTGGAGAAGGAGGTGGTGGCCGGCTACCCGGAGGCTGTGGCCAACCTGCGCGCGAGCGCTCCGGACTATGATTTCGAGGCCTTCCTGTCCGGGTTTGTGAACCACTGCTTCCTTCATCCCGACGCGTTTTGCGCCATCATGCTGAACATGGGCGAAGGAAACGGCGGGCAGGAGGGGCTTCCCGGGCTCGCCCGCATGGCCAAGATCCTGGGCCGGGCTTCGTCCCTGTATCGCGACCAGATCTTCTCCCGGGCCCCGGCCGGCCAGCTCGCCATGTTCGTCCACGTGTTCATTCTTCTCACCGCCCACTTCGTGGGGGCCCAGAGCTTTCACCAGAAGTCCCTGGGCATCCAGGACCCCGTCGCCTACCGCAAATGGGTGCGCCAGGCCTTTACCTTCATCTTCGCGCCCATCATGGAGGCCCTTGCCCGCGGGGAAAGCCTCGCGGCACCGGAGGCATCGGCGCCGGACCCCGGAGTTGGGGCGATCCCCCCCCTCCCGCCCGCTGCCGAGAGCGTGCCCAAGGGGGAGAAGGCACGCCGCAGGATCCTGGCCGCGGCCCGGCAGGTTTTTTCCCGGCAGCCCTACAACGCCGCTTCCATCCGCGCCATCGGAGCGGCCGGCGGCTTCGATTTCACCCGCATCCACCACTTCTACCCCGCCAAGGAGGACATCTTCGAGGCGGTGGCCAGAGACACCTTCGAAGAGTTCAACCTCGCCGCGGAAACCTGGCGGCGCGGCCTGGCGGGCCTTCCCGTGGAGGAGGTCTTCCTCACCTACCTCTTCCGCGCTCTTTCTTACTGCTTTGCCCGGAGCGAGGCCCTGGGCCTTTTGGTTCACAACATGGCCGTGTACGATCGTTTCCGCGACATTTCGGGCTTTAATTACATGGCCCGTTTCCACCAAGGCCTCTTATCCATGGTCCGGGAGCTCATGCCGGAGAACGCGCCCGAGGACCTGGTCCGCATGTGGCTTTATGCCATCACCACCCTGGTCATCAGCTTCACCGGAGCCCCGGCTTATCCCGCGGCCTTGATGGGGCTCGATCCTGCTTCGGAAAGCTATCAAAACCGTATTCGATCCTTGCTGCTGTTCCTCTTCATGCCTTCCTTCCGCGTCATCATAGAGCGCTCCTGACAAGCCGACGGCAATGGCATCGGCCTGCGCCGCGGGGAACGGGATTTTCTGCACGGCCGGAAATTCCCTTCTCGTGAGCATGAGCGGGCCCCGGAAGCAGCTTTGGGGTCTTGAAACCCGCGCTTCCGTAGCCGGGTCCCGGCCGGTTCGGCTTGCCATCCACTATTTCGTACTAATAATTATTATCATATAAGGCGGGGAAAGGCCCGCAAAGCAGCGGACCGCGCCCCGGAAGGGAGGACGCCATGAAGACCATTCTCGCTGTTACGGCGCTGCTCATGGCAGCGGCCTTGCTTTTCTCACAAGCCATTTCATCGGAAAAAGCTGCGGGGCAAGAGGCGACCATGAAAACCGACACCGGAAAACTGGAAACCGCGACCTTTGCCGGAGGGTGCTTCTGGTGCACCGAGTCCGACTTCGAGAAGCTTCCCGGGGTCGTGTCCGTGATCTCCGGCTATGCCGGCGGCGCCAAGGTGAACCCCACCTATGAAGAGGTGTCTTCCGGAAGCACCGGTCACCGGGAGGTCGTGCAGGTGACCTACGATCCTGCAAAAATCTCCTACGGCGAGCTTCTGGACTGGTTCTGGCGCCACGTGAACCCCACCGACCCGGGAGGGCAGTTCGTGGACCGGGGCTTCCAGTATACCTCGGCCATCTTCGTTACGAACGAGGAGCAGCGCCGCCTGGCCGAGGAGTCCAAGGCGCGGCTCGCGGCCTCGGGCCGCTTCGACAAGCCCATCGCGACCCAGATCGTCACCCTGAACCGGTTCTACCCTGCGGAAGACTATCATCAGGACTACTACAAGATCCACGAGATCCGGTACAAGTACTACCGATGGAACTCCGGCCGCGACCAGTATCTGGAAAAGACCTGGGGCCAGGAAAAGGACGAGCTGCCGGCGCACAAGAAAACGGCCGCAGCGGAGGGCGCGGGCGGCTCCTGGGAGAGCTTCGTCAAGCCCGACGACGCGGCCCTGAAAGCCCGGCTCACGCCGCTGCAGTACGACGTGACCCAGAAGGAGGGAACCGAGCGGGCCTACAAGAACGCCTACTGGGACAATCACGCCACCGGCATCTATGTGGACATCGTCTCCGGAGAGCCGCTGTTCTCCTCCCTGGACAAGTATGACTCGGGGACCGGCTGGCCGTCCTTCACCAGGCCGCTTGCCCCGGAAAACATCAGGACCCGGGAAGACCATAGGCTCTTCTCCGTGCGGACCGAGGTCCGCAGCAAACACGCGAACTCCCACCTGGGCCATGTCTTCAACGACGGGCCGCCTCCCATGGGCCTGCGGTACTGCATGAACTCGGCCGCCCTGCGCTTCATCCCCGCAGCCGACCTCGCCAAGGAAGGCTACGGGCGGTATGCGGGTCTGTTCGAAGGCAAGGGAACGTAAAACGGATTCAACGCCCAGGGATTCTCGGGGGGACCTATCTTTCCTGGAGAAAGGAAGGTTCCCCCGGTTCGGCAGGGAGCCCGCCTGCGGCGTTGCGCTTCGCATCACCGGCCGGTCACGTACAACTGCGTATGCTCCCGTCCGTCTCGACTCGCGCGCTTTGCATCCGGGACCCCTGCCGTGCCGGAACCCAAATCCCCTCCCAAGGAAAGCCCCACTATGGGGGCTTCGCCTGCATCCGGAATGCCCGCTCTCCGTGTCCACAATGTGCTGAATGCGCCCCCTCGCTTCTGCCCTCTTGCCATTTCCGGCAACATGCCCTATTAGTTCCGCTGAAAAAAATTAGATTTGAGATAGCAGCACTGTTGATGGGCCCCGAGGGCGCAAACACAGGCCCCGGCCTTGGTCCCAAGCAGCGAGCCTTGAGGGGCCCTACGCACCTATCGCCCCGAACCGGGGGAGGGTGTGTGTGCGGGGAACGCCGCGTTTTCAAAAGGGGTTTTCACCTTTCCCCCCCCATAAATAAGCCTTTTTTTAATCAAATTTTTATTCTTTCGGTGTCAGGAGCTTGCGATGGGCGGACTTTTCGGATGCGTGGCGGAGGGGGACTGCGTTGCGGAGGTCTTTTACGGAACGGACTATCATTCGCACCTGGGCACGCGGCGCGGGGGCATGGCCGTCAGTGATGACGGAGGGTTCGTCCGGGCCATCCACAATATCGAGAACCATCCGTTCCGCTCCAAGTTCGAGGCGGACCTGGACAAGTTTTCGGGTTGCTCGGGCATCGGGGTCATCTCCGACACCGACCCCCAGCCGCTCATCGTGACGTCCCACCTGGGAAGCTTCGCGCTCGTCACGGTGGGGCGCATCAACAACCTGGACGAGCTCACCGGCCAAGCCTTCGGGCGCAGGCAGTTCTTCACCGAAAGCCGCAGCGAGGTGACGAGCCCCACCGAGCTCATCGCCATGCTCCTCTGCCAGGCAGGCAGCATCGAGGAAGGCATCCGGTACGTGCAGGAGTCCATCAAGGGCTCGTGCAGCTTTCTCGTCCTCACAAGGCAGGGCCTCTGGGCGGCCCGGGACCGCCTGGGCCGGACGCCCCTGGTCCTGGGAAAGAAGGAGGGCGCCTGGGCCGTGGCCTCGGAGAGCTGCTCCTTCCCCAGGCTGGGCTTCGAGAAGGTGAAGGACCTGGGGCCGGGCGAGGCCGTCAGGATGACTGCGGACGGCTGCGAAACCATGATCCCGCCCGGCGACAAGATGCAGGTCTGCACGTTTTTGTGGATCTACTATGGATACCCCGCCTCCACCTACGAGGGGATCAACGTGGAAGCGGCCCGGAACCGCTGCGGCGCCGCCCTGGCCCGCCGGGACGATGTCGCCCCGGACCTGGTGGCGGGAATCCCGGACTCCGGGGTGGGCCACGCCATCGGCTACGCCAACGCCAGGAACCTTCCCTACCAGCGGCCCTTCGTCAAGTACACGCCCACCTGGCCCCGCTCCTTCATGCCCCAGAACCAGAAGGTGCGGGACCTGGTGGCCAAGATGAAGCTCATCCCCGTTCCCGAGCTCATCGAGGGAAAAAAGCTCCTGTTCTGCGAAGACTCCATCGTGCGGGGCACCCAGCTCCGGGGCACCATCCAGGGGCTTTTCCGGATGGGCGCGAAGGAGATCCACATGCGCCCGGCATGCCCCTGCCTGCTGTTCCCCTGCCTCTTCCTGAACTTCTCCGTGTCCCAGTCCTCCATGGCCCTGGCCGGCCTCCAGGCGGTCATGGACATTGCCGGGTCCCTGGACGACGTGGACCGATTCGCCGTGGACGGCTCCTCCGAGCAGGCGGCCGTGACCGAGTGGGTGCGGAACAAGATGGGGTTGACCAGCCTGCGCTACCAGCTCCTTCCGGACATGGTGGAAGCCGTCGGGCTTCCCGAGGAGCGGCTTTGCACCCATTGCTGGACCGGCCGCAGCTGGGGGTAATGGGCCGGCTGAAAACGCGGGCTATGGCGTTGCGCAAGCGGGCGTCCTGCATCTCATGATTTTCAGCCAGCCTCCGCGCCGGGCGCTCTATTGATTGCGTGCAGATTTCCCTTCGATGGGTCGCACGAGCCTCCGGCCGGGGAACCATCCGCCGG
>JBFMHL010000022.1:0-9619 GCA_040753055.1 Thermodesulfobacteriota bacterium
GAGGGGGGGAAAGCCGCTCTTTTCAAAAGGGGTTTCCCCCCCTCCCCCGCAAATCTTTTATTCTTTTGCTTTCGCTATAGCCTTTGTTTTTGTCTTTTCCCTTCGCCCTTACGCCGCCTCTTTCTTGATGGCGGATGCGGGGCAGATGTTGGCGCAGAAGCCGCAGCCGGCGCAGATGACCTCGTCTATGCGGGCGTGTTTTTTCTCCGCGTCCCAGACGAGTCCCGGGCAGCGGAAGATGCGGGTGCAAAGTCGGTTGCAGCCGCAGTTCTCGCCCCGGCACAGGCTTTCGTCCACATTCATGGTGTAGGTCTTCTTGCCCTTTTTCTCCGGGGACAGCGCGCAGATCTGGCGGAGCACCATGACCTTCACCCCGGCCTTGGTTTCCAGGAGCTTATGGAGCGTGGCCTGGGCGGCGGCGGGGTCGAAGGGGTCGCAGACCTCCACCTGGGCGCCCATGGCGCGGCAGATGGAGGGAATGTCAAGGGCCGGGGCGCTGGTGCCCATGGCGTCGGTGGCGAGGCCGGGATGGGGCTGGAAGCCGGTCATGCCGGTGCCGGAGTTGTCCAGGATGATCATGGTGATGTCGGACCGGTGGTGCACGGCGTTGGCCAGGGCGGGCATGGCGGCGTGGAAGAAGGTGGAGTCGCCGCAGACGGACACGACGGGCTGATCCATACCGAAGGGGGCCAGCTTGCCGAAGCCCGAGGCGACGCCCGTGCCGGAGCCCATTGCGTGCAGGGTTTTCAGGGTGGAGAAGCCCGAGGGGAGCACGGCCATGGAGTAGCAGCCGATGTCGCCGCAGACGAAGCCCTGGCGGTTGTCGGAGGCAAGCGCCTGGTGGATGTTCCAGAAGCTGGCGCGATGCGGGCAGCCCGGGCAGAAGGTGAGCTCCCGGTTGGGCGCGCCGAAGAAGGCGGCCTGGACGGCCTTTTGCTGGTAGGCCGGGTCCATGGCCCGATAGGGCTTGTTGAGGAGCCGGGAGAGGGCGGAAACCACCAGGTCGGGGTTGAGCTCGCCCACCATGGGCAGGTATCCAGCGCGTTTTCCTAAAATTTTCTTGGCGCCGATCTTTTCGGCCAGCTCCTGCGCCAGTACTTTAACGTTCTCCTCGAGGAAGGGTAGGATCTCCTCCACCACGAGGAAGGTGTCACATTTGGCAAGGGTCTTTTCGATGAGCTTGGGAGGAAGCGGAAAGGTGGTGCCGATCTTCAGGATGCCCACCTCGTTTTCCGCGGAGAGCAGGTTCACGGCTTCCCGGGCATAGAGCTGCGCGGCCGACGAGGTGAGGATGATGAGCTTGGGGGCGTCGGGGCCGGTGTAGACGTTGAAGGGGCTCTCTTCGAAGAGGGCCTCGGCTTTTTTCAGCTTGTCCTGCTGCTGGGAGTGCTTGTAGGCCACGGGCGCGCTCATGACCGGGCCTTCCATGGGGTCCAGGACAAAGCCGTTGTGCACGAATCGCGCGACGGGCTTCTTGTCCGGGAGGTCTCCCAGAGTGAGGTTCCCGCTGGCGTGGGAGAGGCGGGTTACGGAGCGGACCATGACCAGGGTCCGCAGCTCCTCGGACAGGGTGAAGGCCCAGGCGGTGACCTCCTTGGCTTCCTGGAAGTCGCCGGGTTCCAGCAGCGGGATCTCCAGCAGGCGGGCGAAGTGCCGCGCCTCGCCTTCGTTTACCGAAGAAAGAGCGCCGGGATCGTCGCAGGGGAGCAGGACCATGCCGCCGCGGGTGCCGGAGCCGGCCAGGTGCAGAAGGAAGTCCGAGGCCACGTTGACGCCGTTCTGCTTCATGACGCACAGAGAGCGCAGGCCCGCAAAGGAAGCGGCCGCAGCCACCTCCACGGCCACCTTTTCGTTGACGGACCATTCCACGTAGAGGTTGCGGTCCGCGGCCGCCCGGGCCAGGTTCTCGATGATCTCGGACGACGGCGTGCCGGGGTACCCGGCGGCGACGGAGATGCCGGCCTCCAGCGCACCCCGCGCCAGGGCCTCGTTCCCCATGACCAGCCGTTGCTCTCCGCCTTTTCCTTCGCCTATGTGCGCCATGTATGCCTCCCGTGCGGGCAGGGCGGTCCTTGGTGAACCGTCTATGTTTGCAAGCCGCAAGTAGTGTTTGTGCCGTCGGGCCTCAGGCCATGATGCGTTCCAGAATCTCTTTGCGCACGCGCACGATGGCGCGGCCTTCGGCGTCCGGGGCGAGCACGGCTCCCATCTTTTCCATCTGGGTGAAGGCCCGTTTCTTCTTGTTGGAGGAAGCGGTCATGAGATGCGCGAGCTTTTCCTGGTCCACCTTCTCCGTCTTGAGCAGGCCCATCTCGCAGGCCTTGTCCACCAGCTTTTCGCCGGCTTCGGTGCGGATGATGAGCGTGTTGAGGTCGGGGATTCCTTCCACCACGCCCACGGAAACGTCGGCCCACTCGGAGGTCATGTCGGGGCACACGAAGCAGCCCTTGGGAATCAGAGGTCGGACCTTCGCCAGGGGGATCTCCACGCGGGAGCCCTGAGCTTCCACCACCAGGAGCTCGGAGGGCGGGGGCGGCATGTCCATGCGGCAGACGGTGCAGTCGCCCAGCTCGGAGAACACCAGCGCGGTGAGCTTGCGGGCGTCCACGGCCCAGGTGCAGAACAACCCGATGACCACGGAGGCCGGATCAACGAAGCCTTCGCGGCTGGTGGGGTTTTGCCGCATCTGGGCAACGGCCGTCGCCTGGCAGGGAGTGGCAACAACGGCCAGCCCGGTTTTTCCCTCGGACGCGGCGGTGTTGAGCCGGGAGAGGGTGGGGGCTGCGGTGAACTTGGAGCTGGAGCAGGCAAGGACCTCGTCCACGGTCTCGGCCAGCCGGGGCTCGGGCATCAGCGTTACCTCGTCCTTGCCCGTCAAGACCGCGCCGGTGGCGACGCCGGAGGCGATGGCCGCGGCCGCCAGCGCCGAGACGGTTCCTCCGCACTGGAAGTTCCCCTTGGGGAGCTTGTCGCCTGCGCTGGCCGTGAGCACGCGGCGGAAGGTGCCCATGGGGCTGCCGCGGTAGGGTTCGCCGAAAATGGCCTCGGAGAGCTCGTTCAGGTCCACCTCCACCTTGGGGCAGTAAGCGTTGCAGCGCCCGACGGTGAGGGTGCAGGGAAAGACCTGGGTGGTCTTGCCCCGGTAGTTGATGAAGTAGGGGCAGAGGTTCACGCAGGCTCCGCAGGAAACGCAGTGCTCCCGCGCGAATACGTCTTCCAAGAGCTCTTTGGATCCAAAGACTTTCATAAAATCGAGCGCTCCTTGTTTATGAAGGGCCTGGCATCCGTCATACGGCGTCCGCAGGGCAGAGCAGGCTCACGGGGTGCACCACGCTTTTCTCCGGAAAAGCCTGGGCGAGATAGCTTCGGCACATGGGGCACTGGGTCACGATCATGGAAACGGAGAGGTTCTCGATGTCGGCGATCTTGGGCTCCCGGATCTTTTCGGAGAGGACGGGGTCGCGGGTGAAGTAGGCACCTCCCGCGCCGCAGCAGGCGTCGGGCCGGTCCATCTCGGCCAGGAACAGCTCGGGCACCCGGGCCAGGGCCCTGCGGGGCGCGTCGTCCAGGCCGGGGGACCAGGAGCGGTGGCAGGGCACATGGTAGGTGGCGCGCACGGGCCGCGGGGCCGGCGCCTTCACGAGCCCCAGGTTCATCAGGTACTCTGTGGCTTCGAAGACCTTGGCGGAGACCGCCTGGGCCTTTTGCTTCCAGTCGTCGTTTTCCTCGGCCAGGAGCTCGGGGATCTTCTTCTTGAAAACCAGTCCGCAGGTTGTGCAGTCCGTGACGATGGCGTCGGCCGAAAGGGCGGCGAGCGCGGCGATGTTCTTCTTTGCCAGGCTCTCGGCCAGGGCCAGGTCGCCTCCGGCCAGGGTGGGCATGCCGCAGCAGGAGAGGTCGGGGACCACGGTCACCTCGACTCCGTTTTCGGTGAGGGCGCGTAAAGCGGCCAGGGCCGTATCCGGATAAAAGGAGTTGGTGGCGCAGCCCACAAAATAGGCCACCTTCGCCCTGGTTTCGCCGCGGGCCGGGAACACGCCCCTGTGGGTTTTCAGGAAGGGCTCGGCTGCCGGCAGGGGAAGGCCCTTGGGATAGGCGAAACGCCCCATGCGGAGGGCGGCGGCGGCAAGGGCCGTGTGCCCCCGGTTTTCCAGGAAACTGCGGAAAAAAGGACGGACCAGCGGGTTCACCGAGCCGCCCGGATGCAGGGCGTGCCGGGCGCACGCGACGATGGAGTCAATGGGCACGCCGGCCGGACAGGTGCGGTGGCAGTTTCCGCACATGAGGCAGCGGTCCACCACCTCGCGCACGCGGCCGCTCACCGGGAGTTCGTCGCGGAGCAGGCTTCCCCGGATGATCTGCATGCGGGCCCTGGGCATGTGGGTTTCGGTGAGGTCCGCCTGGAACACCGGGCATGTGGCCTGGCAGAAGGCGCAGCTGGAGCACTTGGCCATGATGTCGGAGAAGCGGGAAAGGTGCATCATGGCTTTGAGGCTCCTTCCGGCCAGATCTTGCCTGGGTTCATGATATTTTTCGGATCAAAGGCCGCCTTGATCCTTTTCATCAGGGCGATCTGGTTCTTCCCCAGCTCCCACTCGATGAACTCGGCCTTGTGCAGCCCGATACCGTGCTCCCCGGAGATGGTGCCCCCCAGGTTCAGGCCCGCGCGGATGACCCCTGCGATGGCCTTCTGGGCTTTTTGCAGGGATGCCTCGGTCACGTCGGGCAGCAGCATGGAGGGGTGCATGTTGCCGTCCCCCGCATGCCCCGCGATGCCGATGATCATTCCCAGGGCCGCGGAGATTTCGCCCACCCGCTTCACGAAGGCGGGCAGGCGGTCCCGGGGAACGGTGACGTCTTCGGTGATGAGCTTCCGCGCCATGGTGAGGGCCAGGGGATAGAGGCTTGCCCGGCCCCTCCAGTAGGCGGCGGTTTCCTTGGGGTCCGACACCACGCGCACGTCCTTGGCCTTCTTTTCCAGACACAGGCTGGTGAGGGTGCGGATGTCCTGGCTCACCTGGGCTTCGGTGCCGTCAATGTCCAGCAGGAGGTAAGCGGCGCCGTCCATGGGAAGCGGGGGAGATACAAAGGTATTGATGAGCATGACGGCCATGACGGTGAGGAACTCCATCATGGCCGGAACGGTGCCGGCGGCGATGATGTCCGAAACCAGGGCGGCCGCTTGTTCGGGCGAGTCGCAGGTGACCACGGCGGTCCGGTTCACGGGAGGCAGGGGCAGGATGCGCAGATGCACCCGGGTGATGACGCCCAGGGTGCCCTCCGAGCCGCAGAGAAGGTGGGTGAGGTCGTAGCCCACGGACTGCTTCACGCATGTGCCGCCGGTCTGGACGATGTCCCCGTCCGGGAGCACCAGCTCGAGCCCCAGGATGTAGTTCCCCGTGGTTCCGTACTTCACGCCCCGCGGGCCGCCCGCCCTCGTGGCCACATTGCCCCCCAGGGTGCAGACCTCCGCGCTCTGGGGGTCGGGGGGATAGAACAGGTTCTGACCGGCCAGCTCCTTTTTGAACCGGGCCAGGACCACGCCCGCTTCGGCCGAGGCGGTCATGTTGCCGCGGTTGATTTCCAGGATGTGGTTCAAACGTTTCATATCCAGCACAATGCCGCCGTGGAGGGGGGTGCATCCGCCGGAGAGGCCGGAGCCCGCGCCCCGCGGAGTGACCGGGATGCCGTGCTGGAAGGCGTAGCCCATGACCGATGACACGTCGCCGGTGGACTCGCAGAGAACCACGGCCTCGGGGTTGCCCTGGGCCAGGTCGGCGGTGGCGTCGGACCGGTAGGAAAACAGGTCCTCGGCGTCCGTCAGCACGCTGTGAGAGGGCAGGAAACGCTTCAGATCTCGTCCGAGGCCCTTGCGGACCTGGGTCTTGGTGCGGGTCGTCGCCATCTATCGCCTTGCGGTTTTGGGGCAGCGGGTGAAAGCAAGCTGGCTGCAAGGCTCGCGGCCTCTGCCGTGCGCCCCGTAATGCAAATCGGCCGGAGGGTTAGCCTGCAAGCGGTGATCGTGTGAACGGGCAAACCCCTGGGTCCGGATGATCCGGGAGTCGGAATCCGGGAGCGGGATCTTGCGTCCGGGTCGCCCCGGAGGTTTGTCCGATCACTAATTCTTTATTCTATCGCAAAAAATGGCCCTTATGCAACACCGGTTATCGGAAAGAAAAGGTGCTCGGGCAACATCGGGATGCTCTCCTTTCTTCCTATCCCAGATCGTGCATGATTCGAGCCTGCTCCGCGGCCATGCGGATGGCTGCCAGCAAGCTTCCGGGCTGGGCCTGGCCGGTGTAGGCAATATCGTAAGCGGTGCCGTGGTCCACCGAGGTGCGGATGATGGGAAGACCCAGCGTGGTGTTGACTCCGTCTTCGAAATGCAGAAGCTTGAAAGGAATGAGGCCCTGGTCGTGGTACATGCAGACCACGGCGTCGAAGCCGCCCTTCACCGCGTGATAGAACAGGGTGTCCGCGGGCCAGGGGCCGGAAACCGACAGCCCGTCCTGGCGGATCTTGCGTACGGCCGGACGGATCACACGCTCCTCCTCGTCCCCGAAGATGCCCTCCTCGCCGGCGTGGGGGTTGAGAGCCGCCACGGCCAGCCGGGGGCGCTCGATGCCGAAACGCTCCCGCAGGGATTTTTCGGTGATGCGGACGACCGTGGCGATCTTTTCCTCGGTGATCATTGTCGGCACCTGGCACAGGGGCATATGGATGGTCACCAGGACCACCCGGAGCCGGGTCCCGGCCAGCATCATGACGTACTCCTTGGTCCGGGTACGTTCCGCGAAAAGCTCGGTATGGCCGTTGTAATGGTAGCCCGCGGCGTTCATGGCGCCCTTGTGGATGGGGCCGGTGGTGACGGCGTGGATCTTCTTCTCCAGGGCCCAGTCAATGGCGGTCAGGATATAGCGCACCATGGCGCGCCCGGTCTTTTTGGAGGGCGCTCCGGCGATGAGAAGTCCCGCATCCAGATCGGAGAGATGGGCCACGTCCACCTGGCCGTGGACGTACTGCCCCTGGTCCGGAGACGGGGCTTTCCGGAAGGATAGGGAAAGCTTCATGCGCTCTGCCGCCAGGGAGAGGACGTTCAAGTCTCCCAGCACGAGCGGCCGGCACAGGGCGTAAACCTCCTCGCGGGCAAGGGCCGCACAGGCGATCTCAGGGCCGACGCCCACGGGATCACCCATGGTGATGCCGATAATGGGTCTATTTTTCATGGGAATCCTCGCACATCTATGGGAAATCGGGCGATTTGCCCGGGAACCGGGCTCGTGCGCCCCGGGGAGCGGACAGGAAGGCGAAACGGTTCCCGGGCAAGGATTTTCGGGCCGGAATCATAAAAGGAAAAAGACCCTACTGCAATTTATTTCTCGATGGCTAGGCCCTGTCATTACACTCGTAAAGTATCGCTTTGCCAAGGGAGGCCGGGGCCTTATGGGGAAACCGGAAACGGGTATCATTCCAAAGGCCCGACCGGGGGCTCATACTCAATCCAAAAACGTGAGAAAAAAGGCGTTTGAACGAGATATCGAGAGAATTTGAAAAGGGGGGGCTGGCATGGATCGGCGGTCAAACATCCCAAATGCTTGGAAAAAGAAAACCACGAAATTTCGTTTGTGTTTTTGGCTTGTTAATGGGGTTTTAGAGATAAATATTGAAACAAAACAGATAGTTGATAAAAAATCCCTCCGTGTTGGAAACCTGTTAGCCCCCCGGGCGTAAAGCTTCCACATCTTGCTTGACCCTCTGCCCGGTCCTGGTCTAAAAATGCGCCCATCTTACGGGGCATGCCGCCCCAGTCAGGAAAAACACCTCGCGTACAATTGCAGGTTCCTTTACGCCGGAAAAAAGTTTTCCCGGTGGCGGGATCGGTCCGTAAAAATCCGGTGAAATCGGTGAGCCGCCAGGCAAGCCAGGCCACAGGGATTTTTATGGGGGGAGGCCGTTTCCGTCCAGCTTTTTCTTCCCGATGCGCAATCCAGATAACCTCGTTCCGGGCTAAAACCGGTTTATGCCGGACTATTGCCCGGAGCCTTCGGGTGGACCATGCCGAGCCGAGCCAACGAAATTTGGGACAGGGCAAAGAAAAACCTTCAACAGGATATGCCCGCCAACGGTTACCTCATGTGGATCGAACCCATGCGGTTTGTTTCCGGCGATGCGGGGAAGATGACCCTGGAATGCCCCAACGATTTCTACCGCAAGTGGGTCATGGACAACTACCTGGCCCAGGTCAAGGACGCGGTTTCCTGTGAAGCGGGCGTATCCGTGGCCCTCACCATCTGCGCGGCCCCGCCCTCGGGCCCGGCTCCGGAAAAAAAGCCCGAGCCCGCATCCGCCCGGCGAGAGCCCGCATCCGCCCGGCCCGAGCCCCGGCAGATGCCGCTCTATCCGGAGGAAGCCGGCCGCAGGCCTTCCCGTTCCTTCCGGTCCGACTTCACATTCGACCGTTTCGTGGTGGGCAGGAGCAACGAGTTCGCTTACACCCTGGCCCTTTCCGTGGCCTCCCGCAAGACGGGGAGCCATTCGCCCCTGTTTTTGCTCTCCAAGACGGGTCTGGGAAAAAGCCACCTCTCCCACGCCATGGGCAACCACATCCGGCGCGAGCAGCCGGAGAAGAGGGTGGTCTATGTGACCGCCGAGGAGTTCACCAACGAGATGGTTTCCGCCATCCAGGGAAACAGCATCTCCCGCTTCAAGGACAAGTACCGCAAGAACTGCGACGTGCTTCTTCTGGAGGATGTGCAGTTTTTAAGCGGCAAGGAGCGGACCCAGATGGAGCTCGCCTGCACCCTGGATTGCCTCATGGAGAGCCGCAAGAAGCTGGTGTTCACCTCCACCCATCTTCCCCAGGAAATTCCCAAGCTCCACCAATCCGTATACTCCCGTCTGGCCGGCGGCGTCATCAGCACCATAGAGGCGCCGGATTTCGCCATGCGGGTGCGGATCCTGAAGAATAAGGCCAACGGGCACCGGATTCCCCTGGAGGTGCTGGAGTTCCTGGCCTCGGAGATCGCGGGCGACGTTCGCACCTTGGAGTCCGGAATCGCGGGGCTCTTGGCCCGCTCCTCCCTGCTTTCCGTGCCCGTGGACCTGGGATTGGCCCGGGAGGTTGTGAAGGGCCTGGGCGCGTGCCGGAAAGTGATCACCCTGTCCACCATCGTGGAGCTGGTGAGCCGCTACTATAAGGTGAGTTCCGAAGAACTCATGTCCAAAAGCCGCAGGCAGAAGGTGGTGATTCCCAGGCAGGTGGCCATGTACCTGGCCCGGCGTTATACTGACCAGTCCCTTCCCGCCATCGGGCGCTTCTTCAACCGTTACCACGCCACCGCCCTGCACGCCCTGTCCTGCGTGGAGAAAAAGCTTGCCGAGCGCAGCCGCATGGGGCGCGAGGTGGAGTTTTTCTGCAAGAAGATCGAGGAAGGGGAGATATAGGGGAAGAAAGAGGACGGCTTTCTCCTTTTCCCGCATCGCTCCTTTTCCCGGGAAACGTTTCGATCCATTTTTTTGCTGCCGGCGTTGTATTTTATCAAAAGAAACGGCCGCCATCCCGTTTGGGAGGCGGCCGTTTCTTTTCCCTGTGAAAGAGACTTGTTTTAAGCATCTGCTG
>JBFMHL010000023.1:0-3754 GCA_040753055.1 Thermodesulfobacteriota bacterium
GGGTGTGGGGGAGGGGGGAAAAAGCCACCTTTTTATAATGGGTTTGTCCCCCCTCCCCCACAAAAGCTTTTGCGCTGTAAATCTTTTTTCAGTTCGCCTTTTCCTTACCGTGGGTAGCCCGTGATCTCCCGGATCTTGTGGTAGATGGGGCGGAGCCTCTCGTAGAGCTTTTCGTAGACCTCGCGGTAGAGCTCGTTATACATGCGCGCGTTGGCCGGGTTGGGGGTGAAAGTGTCGGACACGCGGGTCATGGCCTTGATGGCTTCGGCGAAGTTTTTATGGATGCCCAGGCCCACGGCCAGGTCCATGGCTGCGCCCAGGCCCGAGGTTTCGTAGAGGTGGGGCCGGGATGCGGCCAGGTTGAACACGTCCGCGGTGATCTGCATGGCCGAGTTGCTTTGCGAGCCGCCGCCCGAGACGATGAGCCGGGAGATGGGGGTTTTGGTCCGCTTTTCGATGCGTTCCCGGCCTTCGCGCAGGGCGTAGGCGAGACCTTCCAGGATGGAGCGGTAGAGGTGGGCGCGGGTGTGGACGTCGCCGAAGCCCACGATGGCGCCCTTGCCTTCGGGTCCGGGGTGCTTCACGCCCGGTGTCCAGTAGGGCTGGAGCATGAGGCCCATGGAGCCCGCCGGTATTTCGGACACGAGTTTTTCGAAGAGGATCTCGGGCTCGGTGTTGTTTTCGGCGGCGGCGAGGCGTTCCTCCAGGCCGAACTCCTTCTTGAACCAGGAGACCATCCAGTAGCCGCGGAAGATCTGGACCTCGATGTTGTGGTTTCCGGGCACGCCCGAGGGGTAGGAGGGCATGACGGGGAACACGGTGATGAACTTCTTGTGGTTCACGTTGATGGTGGCGGTGGTGCCGTAGGAGATGCAGCCGGTGTCCGGGGTCAGCGCGCCGGAGCCCAGGACCTCGCAAGCCTTGTCGGCGGCGGCGGCGATCATGGGCAGGCCCTGCGGGATGCCGGTCTGGGCCGAGGCCTGGGCGGTGATGGTGCCGATGGGCTGGGTCTGGGGCACGAGCTTCGGGAGCATGTTGGGGGTGATGTTCAGCATTCCGTAACGGAAGTCGCGGTGCCCGTACCAGCGGAGGCCCTTGTAGTCGAAGGGCACGTATCCCACCTGGCAGCCCACGGAGTCGGCGAACTCGCCGGTGAGGCGGAAGGTGAGATAGCCCGAGAGCAGAAGATAGCGGTGGGTCTTGCGCCAGATCTCGGGCTGGTTGCGGGCGATCCAGTTGGATTCGGCCTGGGTGCGCAGGTACTCGATGGTGTCGGAGGCGCCCACGATCTTGAAGATGCTGGCCAGGGGCTCCTTGAGCGGGGGCTGGTCGTAGGTCTTGCGCTGGTCCAGCCAGAGGATGGCGGGGCGAAGCGGAGCGCCCTTATCGTCCACGTTCACCACCGTACCGCGCTGGGTGGTGAGCGTCACGCCGGCGATGCGGGCGGGGGCCACGCCGTGCTTGTTCCACAGGGCCTGGCAGGCCTGGCACAGAGAGTTCCAGAAGACATCCGGGTCCTGCTCCGCCCAGCCCGGCTCCTTGGAGTAATAGGGCGTGAACTCCACCTTTTCCTTGGCGACGAGGTTTCCCCAGGTGTCGAAGGCGAGCGCCTTGACGCTTTGGGTGCCGTTGTCAATGGCGAGAAGCAGGTCTTTTTTGTCCATGGAAGGGGCCCTCACTGTTGGTGGCTGGTTGACGGTTTTCTTTTTGATCGTTCCGGCGGGCATTCAAGCCCCGAATCATATGCCGCCGCGGTTGTTGTTTGCGGCGGGGCTATGGGATAGTGGTCCGAATGATCTCCCGCACTATTTGCCGCATTCCTTTTTCATGGGCGGGCAGTAAGCCGCGTTCCAGGTCTGCTTGAACAAGGCGATCTCGGCGTCCCAGGTTGCCGCGTCCCACGGAAGGACGGGGGCGCAGATCTCGCGGATCCGGTCCATGTGCTCCATGCCGCCGCCGGCCAGGAGGAAGCCCACGCGCACGCGGCGCAGCAAGAGGTCGGCGAGATGCCGAATGTCTTCGGTGGCGGCCGCATGCCGGATCTCGGCGAACATGGTGTTGGTGCCGGGGACGAGCTCGAAGTCGCCGGGCACGGAGCCGGAGAGGAGCTGTTGGGCAGCCGATCCGTAGCGGCCGGAAAGCCTGCGCCAGGCCATGGGTGTAAGCCCGGAGGGAAGGGTGGGCGCGCAAATGGGCGGCGCGAACACGGGCTCGTTGGTTTTTAATCGGAGCATCTTGGTGAGGAAGGGCGACACCGCTTTCAGTGCGTCCAGGGCCAGGAGCCGGAAGGTGGTGAGTTTTCCTCCGGTGATGGTGACGAGCCCCTTGTCCACCCAGACCACGTGCTCCCTGGACTCCTTGGAGGGGTCCTTGGGGCCGGAGGAGAGCACGGGCCGGACTCCGGCCCAGGTGGAAACGCAGTCGTCCATGCGCAGGTTGAGCTCCGGGAACATGCCCTGGGCGCCCTTGAGCAGGTAGTCAGCTTCCTCGGCCTCGATGGCGGGCTCGTTGTTTGCGTCCTGGTGATGGTCCAGATCCGTGGTGCCCAGGATGGTGGCGCCTTCCCAGGGTATGGCGAAGATGGGGCGGCGGTCGTCCGGGTGGGTGAAGCTCACGGCCTGGCCCAGGGGCAGGCGCCAGAAGGGAAAGACCAGGTGGCTGCCCCGGAGCGGCCGCAGGTGCAGGCCCGACACCGGAGACGGATGCAGGGTCTCGGCCCAGAAGCCGGTGGCGTTCACGATGCCCCGGGTGGCCACGGTCTTGGTTTGTCCGGTTTCGGTGTCCCGCAGGGTTATGCCCACCACCTCGCGGTTCTGGTTGCGCTCGATGCCGACGGCCTCCGCATAGCCAACGGCGGCTCCGCCGCGGGCCCGCGCTTCGAAGATGAGGCGGAGCACCAGGCGGGCGTCGTCCACCTGGGCGTCTTCGAACTGGAACCCGCCGATCAGGTTCTGGGGGTTCACGTGGGGGGCGATGCGGAAAAAATCGGTGGCGGGGAAGAACTTGTGCTGCCGCCTCCCGGTCATCAGGTCATAGAGCATGAGTCCCAGGCCCAGGGTGTTCTTGCCCGGGGACTTGCCCTTGTAAGAAGGCCAGAGAAAGCCCAGGGGCTCCACCAGGCCCGGGGCGTCATGGATGAGCCGGACCCTCTCCCGCACGCTGTCCATGGTGAGGAAGATCTTTCCTTCCTTGAGGTAGCGAAGGCCTCCGTGGACCAGCTTGGAGCTGCGGGAGGAGGTGCCCCAGGCGAAGTCCCGGCGTTCCACCAGAAGAGTTCGGAGCCCGGCCCGGACCGCCTCGCGCAGGATGCCCGCGCCCGTGATTCCGCCGCCGATGACCACCAGGTCGTAGCTTTCGCCGATTTCCGTAAATCGCATGCAAGAAATCCCTTCGCAGTTTCAGCACGTTTAAAAACGCGAGGTCACGGTTCGATCAATTTTCCCGGATTCATTCTGTGCTCCGGGTCCATGGCGTCGGCCACGGCGCGGAGGATCTCCATTCCGGGGGCGCTTTTCTCCGCGGCAAGATAGGGGGCGTGGTCCGTTCCCACCCCGTGCTGGTGGGAGATGGTGCCGCCCGTTTCCACGATGGCCCGGCTGGCGGCCGTTTTCATGGCCTGCCAGCGGGAAAGGGTCTTTTCCGCGGTTTCCGACGGCCGGAATACGTAGCTGGTATATACCGACGACCCCGTGGGGTAGAGGTGGGAGAGGTGCGTGAACACATGGACCTTCTCCCGTTCCTCGGCTGCAGCGCT
>JBFMHL010000024.1:0-17455 GCA_040753055.1 Thermodesulfobacteriota bacterium
TTGGGGGGCACCTTTCTTTCCCCATGAACCAACGGACCCCCCAAAGAATCTTTTATGCCGTTTTCTTTTGCCGTTTGCCTTTACATCTCGCGGGCGGCGGCCATGGATTCCAAGACGGCCACGGCGTTGTAGGCTTCCAGGATGGACTTGGCGGCTGCGTTGGTGTCCAGCTTGTAGGTGCCGGAGACCTGCTCGAAGAAGCCGGTCCTGCGGTCGGTGACCTTCACGCCGGCGGACACGGGCTGCTTGAGCTTGATGTCCTGGGTGGCGAAGAACTCGTAGATGTACTCGCCGGGGACCACGCCCTTGAACGGGATGCGTTTCTCGCGAACGCGCATGTCGTCGGCTATGGTGATGTCGGCGGTCTTGATGAAGAAGGTGTCGGAGCTTTTGTCGAAGTCGATATAGAGGTTGACGCCCACGCAGATGTCCGCGCCCAGCTTGCCTGTGACCTCGCCCACGGTGTTTATCTGGAAGGCCGCGCCCATACCCTGGACCTTCATGCCTTCGGGTGCGAAGGTGACGGTCTCGGCGCCCTTGTCGCCGGTCTGGACGTTGCCGCCGCGGCGGGCGGAGAAGAAGTGGTCCTTGGTGTCCACCTTGTCGCTGCCGGAGATTTGCTGGTACAGCGGGTTCGCGGTGAGCTCCGCCCGGGGCACGGCCGGCTTGCCGGTGTACTCGGAGAAGGCGCTGACGAAGGAGTCGTAGAGGGCGTCGGTAAGGGCGGCGTAGTCGTCGTCGCCCAGCCGCATGGTCTGGTAGCCGTCGCTCACCGTGGTCTTGGTGACGTTGCCCACCTTCTGCTCTTCGCCCACGCGGGAGGTGTAGCGCTGGTAGGTATACTCCACGTTGAACTTGGTGACGACGAACTTCTTGCCCTTGGCCAGGTTCTTGAACGAGCCGCTGGTGGAGACGTACTTCTTGATGGCCTTGGCGATCTCGGCATCGGTCGTGTAGCTCTGATTTTCCGGCTTGTCGGACTTGGCCGCGCCCAAGGTCATGTTACCGACGGTGGAGATGGCCTGTCCGCAGGCGCTGATGGAGAAAGTCATAAGCGCGAGGGCGCCCAGGAGGAGAGCGGCGGTCCGGAATTTTTCAAACTTCATTTCTGCCCCTTTCATTTTTTGGTTATTCGATTGATAGATAATAAAAACAAATGATTATGTTTACCCATCCCAGAGAACGAAGCATGGCGCAGCCGATGCAAAAAACGCGGAACGAGGAGGTCCGGAGTTGTATCTTTTCCCATCGGTTTTAGGCACAGGTACAGCGAACTTCTAACGAAGAGGTGATGCTTTGCGGCAAAGAACTTCCCTCGGCACGGCCTGGAGACCTGCAGGTGCAGGCCATATCCGACAGGGGCGACCGCCTGCTACGACCAGGCGTCCAGCCAGTACTCCAGGAGCTTTTCAAAGCTCTTGCGGTTGAAGCGTACCTTTTCCTTCTTGTTGTAGGAGGTCTTGGCAAGCTCCCAGTATTTCTTCTTGTCTTCGTCGTCCACGAGGAAGAGCATCATTTTGTCGGACTCGTGGCCTTTGATATAAACGTCAATGCGGCCGGCGTAGCCGATGATGTTGCGGCCCACGGGCTCCAGGACGACGGTGGGATAGACCTCCAGGTCCAGCTCCATGCAGTCAACGGAGTACTTGCCGATGTAGTCTTCGGAGAGCGTTTTCTTACGGAACTTGATCTTTAAAAAACCCTCCTCGAAAAGCTCGGAGAACCACCCGCCGATGTCCTCATAGAGCTTGATGATGTCGACGATCCAGGCGTCGCGGCGCTTCTCCCAGTCAATCTGCTGAAGCTCCCGTTCCTTGCGCAGGGATATAAGCCTGTCTTTCAGGGCCATGGCGTTCTCCGTGCTGGCCGGCTTGGAGGCCGGCCCGGACCGCGGGGAGCGGTCCGGCTTCGGGTTGCAGGTTTATCGCCGGGGGCCGGCGGAATGCTACGGGTTGGCGGTATGCTACCCCAGGCAAGGGGTTTTTCGCAATTGGATATTTTCCGGGATATATCAAATCCGTTACTTTGTCGCCGGCTTGGAAGCAGGCGCGGCCGGTGCCTTGGCAGCGGCTTCCCTTTTTGCCTTCATTCTTTTTAGCACATCGTCCGTAATGTCCACGCGGGGGTCCAGATAGCCCATGGTGTTGATGTCCTTGACCACAATGCTATAGTCCCGCTCCTTGGCCACCTCGCGCATGACCGAGTCTGCCTTTCTCAAGACCTCTGCGATGAGCTCGGCATTTTTCTTGCGCATCTCGTCATCGGTCTGGCGGAAGGTTCGTTCATACTCCGAGGCCTTCCGGTCGTACTGGAGGATCAGGTCCGCGCGTTTCTCCTCGGTCATCCGGGGGCCCTCCTGCTCCAGGAGGATGCGGAGGCGCTCGACATCCTGGAAGCGTTTATCCAGGTCCGCCTTTTTTCCCGCGAACTCTTTCTCGAAGCTGGCCGCTGCCACCTTGCCCTCCTCCGACTCGGCCAGAAGTCTCTGCATATTGATAAAGCCCACCTTGTCCTGGGCGTGCGCCGCTGCGGCCAACAAAAGAGAAAGAACAACATACACCGTGATGCGCTTCATGGATCTTGCTCCCGGAAAGGCTCCCCGGGCCCGCTTGTGCAAGCGGGCTCGGGTGGGGGGGACGGTATCGGCTGCCGGGAAGGGCTTCGCTTTCGCGCCTAGGGTGCTTCGATCCCCAGACGGAAGAGGCAGTCGTTGGTGGGCACGCCGGTGGCGGGGTCCCAGCCGAAGCTTTCCCAGTATCCGGCCACGAGCTTCTCCAGATCAACGCTGCGGCCCTTGTTGGCGCCTTCCCTCTGCGGGGGGCGACCCAGAGCCCGGTCGTTGATCTTGACCGAGGCCGGCATCTTGCCGTGGCGCACGTTGAAAGCCTGGCGCAGGGTCTGGATGCGTTCGCCGACCACCATATACTGCTCCGGAGAGTAGTTCCAGCCCGTGGCCGCGTTGAGCCAATCGAAGAAGGGGATGCGCCGGGCCCCCAGGAAAGCTCCGAAGAGGCAGCCGCCCGAACCGTTCACCACGTTCATATAGGTGGAGCAGGTGTGGCTCATGACGGTCTTGTCGGGGCCTGTGGCATACTTCGTCCCCTTGGGGTAGAACAGCCAGGGTTTGGGCAAGCCTTTGATCTTCTTCCAGAGCTGAAACATCTCATAGTAGAGGTAGGAGCCCACGGTGTGCTTGCCCGGCGAAGGCTCCGCGGCGTAGTGCACGGCGAAGCCCGGATCATTCCGGGAATCGTGCATGGGAAGCTCCTGGCCGCCGGCGGTGACGGAAAACTCCTGGAATTGCACCCCCAGCTTCCGGGCCGCGGCTTCCGCGCCGTCCGCCAGGAGGTCGCCAATGCCTTCGCGGGCAACCATCTTTTCGATCAAAGCAATGATGGCTTGGGTATTGCCCCAGGTGAGCACCAGCCCGTCGGTGTCCTTGGTGGTCAGGATTCCCTTCTCGAAGCACTCCACCGCAAAGGCCGCGGTGCCGCCGGCCGAGATGGTGTCCATTCCGGCGCGGTTCAGCACTTCGTTCAAATAGAAGATGCTGTCCGCATCCTCGTTCAGCATGAGCCCGCCCAGGGCCAGGACGCTTTCGTACTCGGGCTTGTGGGTGTGATCGAACTTGGGATGGTTCACCTTGCAGATGCCGCCGCAGCCCAAGGGGCAGGAAAAACAATGGTACTTCTTGATCTCTGCGTTCCGAAAAACGTCGGGGTTGACCGAGAAGGAGCGCATGGGGCCGAAGTCGCGGTTGGAGCCTTTCCAGTTCTTGATGGGTGCGTCCCCCATCTCGATGGAAACCTGGTTCATGGCCACGGTGCCCCACTTCTTCAGCATGACCTTGTAGAGCATGCCGTCCTGGGCCATGCCGGTGGGAAGGACGCGAAGAAGCGTGCCCACGGGAAAGGTGGCAGTTCCAGGGAGAAAGGGCGGCTGGAACTTGACCCACTTCACGCATTCTGCGGAAAGCTTCTTCATGGCCTCTTTATCGGCCACCTCGATCTTGGCCTTGCCGGAGAGCGCAACGGCCTTGAGCTTCTTGGATCCCATGACCGCGCCCAAGCCGGAGCGGGCCGCCATCCGGCCACCGTCGTTGGAGATACCGGCGATGAGCGAGAGCTTTTCGCCGGCCGGGCCGATACAGGCCACGGTGGGCTTTTTCTTGCCCCCGCGCTCCCAGAGGGTCTTTTCCGTCTCCACGGTGTCCATGCCCCACAGGTCGGAGGCGTCCTTCAGCTCGGCTTTTCCGTCGGCCACCTCCAGGTACACGGGCTTCTTGGCCTTGCCTGTGAAAAAGATGCCGTCGTAACCTGCGCGCTTGATGGCGTAGGAGAAGGTGCCGCCGCAGTTGGCGTCCCCGAAGCCCCCCGTGAGGGGGCTTTTGCCCACCACCATCCACCGCCCGGTAAAGAGGCTTCCCGTGCCTGTGAGAAGGCCCGAGACAAAGCCCAGCATGTTGTTGCCGCCCAGCGGCGTTGCGTTTTTCGGTACGTGCCGGTACAACATCCAGGCCCCCAGGCCCATTCCTGAGAGATACTCTCGGTACACCGAGTCCGGTATCTCCTCCTCGCGGATCTCCCCTTTGGTGAGATTCACCATCAGCACCTTGCCCATGTACCCCAGCGCCATGTCGGCCTCCTATGGTTATGAATCCGGTTACCTTAACAAAGCCAAAGGAAAAAATCCAGGCGGGAAGCGAATAGAAAAAGTTCCGCACCGGAGGAAGGCATCTTCCCGCAGCGCAAGTGTGGGAGCAAAAGACCGGGCTTTGCGCAGCCGGTCTTATTGAAGCAGAGAGAGGCTCTCGGGGTTTTCGCGGGTGAGCAGGAGGGTTTCCATTTTTTTAAGCTTCAGGACAACAGCGCCGTCCATCACAGCGATGCTGGCCGCCGGGTCCATGGACCGGACCCCGTCCAGTCGGTAAAAGTCCTTGGCGTCGATGACATGCCCGCCCTCCTCCGCGCGCAAGGTTCCTTTTCCCAAGGGAACGAGGCGCACGTAATCGGTTTGGCAGGGCGCCTCGAAATCCGCCGGGCAGCTGGCGGTTTGCGGGGTGAGGGGGGCGGCCTCGGCGGGAGCGGTTGCCGAGGCCTGCTTGGGAGGCCGGGTGGCGGGATCGTGAATCAACAGGCTCATCGGGTCCCGGGCGCCCTTCTCGTTGAGCCCGTAGCCCACCAGCGTCACCCAGTGGCCCCCGATCCGCAAATACTCGCCGGTCTTCTCGTCGCGCTTGTACCAACCCAGGTTCAGCCACACGGCCGAGTCGCCCAGGAGACCGTCCTTTATCCACCCAATCACGGGCGCCGTACTGTCGGCGGAGAACTCGTCCGGGTGCTTCCTCCAGCCCTGGTACCCCAGATAGGACCAGTTCACGCCGCGGTCCTTCAGGAAATTCTCCACCCCCAGCAAAAGGCCCGCCGGGGTCGTCCCGTCCTTGATGCTGGTGTTCATGTAACGGGACATCCCCAAAAGCGAGGCAAGCTGGCCCTGGGTCATCTTGCGGCGCCCCATACTGGGCAGGAGCGCCGGAAAGCCCTTCTGGGAGAGGTACACGAAGGAGTTGGAAACCGCCACCGGGCCGCAGTAGCCCTTGCCCCGGCCGGGCAGGCGCGCACTGCGGTCGTTCTGGCAGAGGTCCGGGATGGCTTCCGCCTTTTCGATATACACCGGCGGATAGGCCCATACGGGCAAGCCGGAAAGGAGGAACGCCAAGAGGATGAGAACTGCCTTGCGCATGATTGGAACCTGGCGGAATAATTTTTTACCTTTTACTAAATTTCCCGGATCGAGACAAGGCCAAAAAGGAAGCTTTCCTGATAGAAACCTGAAGCCGTGGGCGGAAAAAGGCTTTCCCCCCGGGGTAAGCATCGTTCTTGGCAAGAATGCCCGGGCGATGGGCTTTGGACCCTTTTAGGAAAAACTCCGTCATGGATTTTGGACACTAGCGAAGGCGCTAGGGCTTTTACTGGCCCTCCGCGCCGATCAGGTGCACGTCGCGCTGGGGAAAGGGGATGGATATCCCCTCCTCGTCAAAACGTTTCTTCATGGTTTCCATGGTGTCGAAGTAAAAACCCCAGTAGTCGTCGGCGTTCACCCAGGGCCGCGCCACCAGGTCCACGCTGCTGTCCGCCAGCGCGCTCACCGCCACCAGCACCGGTTTATCAGGCAGCACCCGCGGGTCCTTGGCAATAACGTCCGCCATCACTTCCTTGACCCTGGAAAGGTCGTCCCCGTAAGACACCGAAAACACCATGTCCACACGCCGCGTTCCCTGGCGCGTATAGTTTACGATGTTGCCGCCCGTGAGCTTGGCGTTGGGTATGATGATGGTCTTGTGGTCCGGGGAGAGGAGCTTGGTGGTGAAAATCTCTATGGTTTCCACCGTGCCGGCCGTGCCTGCGGCCTCGATGTAGTCCCCCACGCTGATGGGCCGGAAGATGATCATCAGCACACCGGCAGCAAAGTTGGAAAGCGAGCCCTGCAGGGCCATGCCCACGGCCAGGGATGCGGCGCCCAGTATGGCAATAAAGGAAGCGGTCTGGATGCCCAGGCGGTTCAGGGCGGCCACCACAACGAAGGCGATGAGCGCCACATAGCTTATGTTGCACACAAAGGAGACCAACGTGGGGTCCACGTTGCCCCTTTCCATGATCTTGTGCAGAATCTTCTTCACGATCTTGGAAGCATAGCGGCCGAGGACCAGGATGGCGAGAGCGGCAACGACGTTCAGCCCCAGGTCCGTGGCCTGGGCCCGTAAAAAATCTATCCATTCCTGCATTCTCTTCTCCTTTCCCGGGGATCATCCCCTTCCTGCGGAGCGGACCAGCCTTCGTTCCCGCCCCGGATATCGGACCGCGATCTTTTGCCGAGCCCCGACAAGGCGTCTTCCTTCCCTGTATGGCAACAATATCGTGTTGCATCGTTGCTTCTACCACACTCAATATTGTGGTAGAAGCCTTGGGGCACCGTGTCCTTGTCAGGGTATCCTTTCTGCCTCTACCACAGCCTGGCCAGGGCAACAACCTTTGAAGTCCAAGGATTTCCCACGCCGGGAAAAAGCGTTGCATATTCCGTTTTGTCTGCTATTCTGAAAGATCATGATCAGAGCCCCGTCTCGTTGCGGCCACAGGCAAAAGGGCGGGGAAAATGCCCGAAGGGCTGCTTTATACAAGAAACGGAATTACCCGCCCCTGGCATAGAGGTTTTTCATGGCTATCCAGTTCATTTGCCCCACCTGCTCGGCCTCCATCTCCACAGCCGAAAGCAACGCCGGCAGGCAAGGAAAATGCCCCAAGTGCGGAAACGCAGTGCAGATTCCCGGAAACGATCCGGCCAAACCGCCGGCCCGTCCCCGCGCCTCGCGGGAGGAGGCTTCCGGCTCGATTCTGCAGGGTAAGGGGCTGTTTTCCGTGGAAGGCTACAATGTGCGGATCATGGGGGAACCCAACGTGAACGACCCCAGCTTTGTCCGCGAGTTCAAGGCTGCCGTGACCCGTATCGGGGAGGCGGGGGCCCAGGTCATGCAGTTGGACTTCTCCCAGAGCGCCTACAAGAGCGCCGACCGGGCGCCCATCGTGGCCATGGCCAAGGCCGCCCTGCGGTCGTACCGCACCCAGCTTCAGATCTGCCTTACGGGCTTCTGGAAAAGCCACGAGCCGGTTTCCAAGGAAGAAGACTGAAAAAACCTGAATCCGTGAGCGGCCTCAGGCGGCCCGCCCCGAAGGGCGGGAAAAGACTTTCACCCCGGGTAAAGCATCGTTCTTGGCAAGAATGCCCGAGTGATGGGCTTTGGACCCTTTACGGAAAAACTCCGTCACGGATTCAGGAAAAGGCCCGGCCCGCGCAAGGCCGGGCGGACGGCAAATTGGGGGGAAGGCGCCGGGGGGACCGGGAAAGCCCTGCGGCGCCCGAGTGAAGGGGAAATGAAAAAGAAGGAATCCACTCTGTCCGTTTTTTCCACCCTGCTCATGGCCGGGCTTGCTCTGCTCTGTTCCTCATTCCCCGCCGCGGCCGAAAGCGCCAACAAAACCATCGTCTGGAAGGTGGGCACGTTGGCGCCCAAGGGCATCGGCTGGGCCAGCCTCGTGGAAACCGTCCTGGCCCCGGCCCTGGCCAAAGCCACCGACAATACGCTCAGCTTCAAAATCTTCTTCGGCGGCATCATGGGGGACGATGAGTCCGTCATCGCCAAGATGGACCAGGGCCAGCTGGAAGGGGCCGGGCTCTCGGGCCAGGGGGCCATCTTACTGTGCCGTGAGCTGTCCGTGCTCCAGCTTCCTTACATGTTCGCCGGCTATGACGAGGTGGACTTCGTCCGGTCCAGGATGACTCCCGTGTTCGAGCAGGCGCTGAAGCGCCGGGGCGTCCAGCTCCTGGCCTGGATAGACCAGGACTTCGACCGCATCTACTCCATGGAAAAGCCCATGGCGCGCCTCTCGGACTTTTCCGGGGCCCGCGTGGTCTGCTGGTCCGGCTTCGTGGAACGCGCCCTCATCGAGAAGCTGGGGGCCACCCCCGTGGTTCTGGACGTGCCCGAGATCTCCCAAGCCATCCGTTCGAGACGCGCCGACGTCAACATCGGCCCTGCCATCTGGATGGTGGGCACCCAGCTCCACGGAGTGTTCCGCTACGTGGTGGACCAACCCGTCCGCTACACGCCCGCCCTCATCGTGGTGTCGGACAAAGCCTGGACCGCAGTCCCGGAAAAGTACCGGGAGCGGATCCTCGAGCTCCGGCCCGAGATCACCCGCGACTTCTGCCAAGGCATCCGCAAGGACAACGAGCGCTACCTCACCGCCATGGTGAGCTACGGCGTGAACCGCGTGGTCATGGCCCCGGAGAACCTCCGCCGGATGAAGGAAGCCACCAGCTCCATCGGCCACGATCTGTCTGGAATCCAGTATCCCCGCGAGATCCTGGTGGAGCTCCAGGAGGACCTGGAAGCCTTTCGGGCGGCCAGAAAAAAATAGCTCACCGCCTCCGAGGCCGTCGCCTTTTCTCGCCGCCGTGGCATTGCGTATGCCGCCGGAACCCCGCAAGGCCTGCAGGGGAAACCCGATCCCCCGGCTCCGGCTTCCTTTGCAGAAATGCATATGGATCTTTCCTTGGAAAAGACCGCCCTCACCTTTGTCTGCCTTGCCAACTCCCGGAAACGGCGCGGGCGCTGCATCGCCGGAAAAATCTACGAGGACGGCGCCCCCGGCCCCTGGGTGCGCCCCGTGGGCGCGAGCGCCGCACAGGGCCTCAGGGAAAGCGAGTGCCGGCTCACGGACTACAGCACTCCGGACCTCCTGGACATCCTCGAAATCCCGGTGAGCGGTCCCTCTCCCCTGGCCCACCAGAAGGAAAACCATCGCCTGGACATCCGACGGACCTGGCAACGCAGGGGCAAGCTGCCTCCCGACCGTATTTCACAGTTGCTGGATCACCCGGAGAGCCTTTGGGCGAACGATCACCACAGCGCCTCGGGCCTCAACAACCGGGTTCCCGCGGGCGAGGCGGACGGGACCTCGCTCTACCTGATCTTTGTGGACAGCCTCACCCTGGAGGTGGGAACAAAGAAGCTGCGGCACGCGGACGACAAAAGAGTCGTGTTCGGCTTGTTCCAGTACGGAAAAACGGTTTACCGGCTGGCCGTCACCGACCCGGCCGTCGAGGAGGAGTACCTGGCAAAGCCGGACGGGGAGTATGGCATCCCTGAGTGCGCTCTGTGCGTGAGCCTGTCCGACGAGTTCGAGGGTTACTACTATAAGCTCATCGCGTCCGTCATCCGGGACGGCGGCGCAACGCAAGCCCCGGAAAAGATTTCGGACCTGCGGGAGGCCGCGCCCGGCGGGCAGGCGGCTTCCCCGGCGCTCCCGGCTCCGCCGTCTCCTTCGCCCCACGCCCGCATGCCGGGTGCCGGGGCCGCCTCGCATCCAGGCATCATCTACACCATCGGCTACTCCGTCCTCTCCCTGTCCGGCTTCCTGGCCCTGCTGGAGGAGGTGGGTGTGACAGCCGTGGCGGACGTGCGCTCGCAACCTTGGAGCCAACGATTCCCGGACTTCTCCCGGGAAACCCTGCGTCTTCGCCTGGAACAGGCCGGTATCGCCTATGTGTTTCTGGGAGACGGCCTGGGAGCCCGCAGCAACAACCCGGCCTGTTACAAGAACGGCAAGATCTCCTTTCCCCTGGTGGCCCGGGAGGAAAAATTCCGGAAAAGCATCGAGCGTCTCCTGGCCGGCGCCGCGAAGTTCCGCATCGCGGCCCTGTGCGCGGAGAAAGACCCCCTCCTCTGCCACCGAGCCATCCTGGTAGCGCGGGCGCTCCACGAAATGGGCGTGCCCGTCCGCCACATCCACGCCGACGGCGTGCTGGAAACCCACGCGGACCTGGAGAGCCGCATGCTGCGGAAGCTCAAGATGAGCGAGTGCGATCTTTTTTCCAACCGGGAAGAGAACCTGGCGCTCGCCTACGAGCGCATGGGAGAGCGGATCGCCTACGAGGAGGAGAGCCCGGGAGAAGGCGGGGAAGCTCCGTCCCCCTAGCCGGGCATTGTTTCCGACCGGGGCTTTCTCCGGAGAAGGCGGGGGGGAGCTCGTCCTACCCCGCGATTCGATCCCATTGCTTTTCCGATGCAAGACGGTTTGCGCCGCCATTACAGGCAGTGAACACAAAGCAGCCGGCCTGGACCCGCATCAAAAAGCTTTGCAGCAAAAAAGGGAGACGCTGCGGGGCAGCGGGGAAAACCCCTGGTGAACAAGAGAGCTTTTCCCCGCTGCCCCGCAAAATCTTTATTCTTTTTGAGGCAGCTTCTCGTTTTACTTTTCCCAGGTCTCGTTGTACGCCAACACGGTCACGGGAATCTCCGGAGCATCCTGGGCCATTTTTTTCGTGAACTTTTCCAGGCAGTCGGTCTGGAACAGGAAGCGATTGAGCGAAGGCCACTTCATCTCGAAGTGGTAGTGGATGGGGATGGCCCGTTTCGTGCCCGAGGCCTTGGCCAGCTTCACCGCGTCCTCGGGTCCCATGTGCACGGGAAAGGGCCCCATGGTGCCGCCGGAGATGGGGAGCAGGCAGGCGTCGGGCGCAGCACCGGAAAGCGCCCGGAAGAGATCGTCGGTCAGCACCGTATCTCCACCGAAAAAGACCGAGCCGCCGTTGCCCCTCACCAGAAAGGTGGTGATCCCCCCCGGATGCTTGCCCGGAAGCACCTTGATGGAGAGGTCCGCCAACGAGACCTCCTCGCCGGGGCTTGCCGCCGTCACGTTGGTAAAACCCGCCTTCCTCGCGGCCTTCTCGTAACGAGCACAGATGAGGACCGGCGTTTTCTTGTCTATGCCCGCCAGCGTTCCCTGATCGAAGTGGTCCTGGTGCCCGTGGGAAACCATGACCAGGTCCAGGGGCGGCAACGCCGGCGTGGAGAAGGGGCCGGGGTGGGACAGGAACCCGAAGTACAGGGGATCCGTAAGCCACGGATCGGTCAGGATCTTCTTGCCGTCCACTTCCAGAAGCAGGGTCGAGTGCCCCAGCATTTTCACTTTCATCGCTACGCTCCTTTCCCGGTGGGGTAAGGCCGTCACGCCGTTTCCGCCAGAACCGCCCACACCTTCTTCAGCAAATCATCCGCGCGAAACGGCTTCTGTACAAAGAGGGCGCCTTCCTTGAGCTCGCCGTTCTTCACGACAGCCTTGTCGGTGTACCCGGACATATAGAGCACCTTTATGCCCGGACGCAAGCCCGAGAGCCGTTCCGCCAGCTCGCGCCCTCCCATTTGCGGCATCACCACGTCGGTCAGGATCAGGTCAATGCTTCCCGGATGCTTCTCTCCCAGCAGAAGAGCCTCCCCCCCGTTGGACGCCTGGAGCGTTCTGTAATTGCTGTGCTCCAGAATGTGGACGATGAGCTTGCGCACCGCCTCCTCGTCCTCCACCACAAGAATGGTCTGGCCCTGCCCTTTTTTCGCGATCGCCGGCGCGGCGAGGCTGTCGGGTGCGGCCTCCTCAACGGCGGGCAGGTAGATCTTGAACGTCGTCCCCTTGGAGGGCTCGCTGTAGATCCAGATGCTGCCCCCGTTCTGCTTGACGATTCCATAGACGGTGGCCAGCCCCAGGCCGGTGCCCTTTCCCTGCTCCTTGGTGGTAAAGAAAGGCTCGAACACGCGTTCCATGGTCTTCTTGTCCATCCCGCAGCCGGTGTCCGTCACGGCCAGCATGATGTGGGGACCGGCAACGGCCCCGACGTGGGCCTCCGCATACTCTTCGTCCAGGTCCACGTTGGCTGTTTCCAGGATGAGCCTGCCCCCGCGCGGCATGGCGTCGCGGGCGTTCACGGCCAGGTTCATGATCACCTGCTCCAACTGGCCGGGGTCCGCCTTCACCATCCCCAGCCGCTCGGCCGGCATGGTCACCAGGTCGATGTCCTCCCCGATGAGCCGCCGCAGCATGCCTTCGATGCCGGTAAGAAGCGCGTTTAGATCCACGATGCGGAGAGCGAGCATCTGCTTGCGGCTGAAGGCCAAAAGCTGCCGGGTCAGGACCGCCGCCCGCTCCCCCGCCTGGCTGATCTCCTTGAGATGGGTCTGCAGGGGGTCGCCCTCGTGCAGGCTCAACATGGCAAGTTCGGAAAAGCCGTTGATGACGGACAGCATGTTGTTGAAGTCGTGGGCCACCCCGCCGGCCAGGCGCCCCACGGCCTCCATCTTCTGCGCCTGGAGAAAGTGGGCCTCCAGGTTTTTCTCCTGGGTCACGTCCCGCAGCAGGCAAAGTCCGCCGGGCCTGCCCTCCCACTCAACGGGCGCGGCGGTGAGGTGGACCCAAAGCTCCTTTCCTTTTTTATCCACGATCCGGAAGGGGTGCAGGAGCTGGGAAGGACGCTCTCCCTGCAGAATTTTTTCGTAGGCTTCGTATACCGTGTCCCTGTCGGACGGATGGACCAGCTCCGTGAAGGGAACGGACATGAGCTCCTCCGCCGTCATTCCCGTCATCTGCAGACCTTTTTGATTGGGAAGCTTCACCACCGAGTCCTGGACGATGAAGATGGCCTCGTCTGCATTGGCCCACAGGAGCCGGTACTTTTCCTCGGATTCCTTCAGCGCCTTCTCCGCTTCCCTGCGCCGGCGCTCCTCCGTGTCCCGCTGCAGGCGGGCGTTCAGGATGGGTGAGATCTTGTCGGCGATCCTTTCGATAAGCTGGCGGTGTTCCTGGCCGTAGCCCCCTTGCCGGTTGGCCACGGAAAGCAGCCCGATGATCTCGTCTCGGAAAACGATGGGGCAACTGAGAAAGCCTTGAATGGCAATGTGACCCGCAGGCGTGGAAAAAGGCCCCGGAGCAAAGAGGCACGTTTTCTCCCGGATGGCCCGGCCCCAGAGGCTGTCTCCCCAGGTGGAGGGAGGAAAGACGATGGATTTTCCCGGTATCCGGCACTGCTCCCATACTTCCCGGGTCAGGCTGGGAATCACGAGGTCCCCGCTCTCCGCGATGTATCCGAAAACTCCCAACGGGCTTTCCAGCACCCGCAGGACCACGGAGAGGACCTTGGCGTACATCTCCTGGTCCGGGAAAGAGAGAAGGACCGCGGCGATTTCGTTTAAAATAGACTTCTCCGCTTCCGCGCGCCGCAGAGACTCCTCGGCTTCCCTGCGGGCGGTGACGTCCATGTTGACGCCCACGGCCATCCGCTGGCCGGCGGCATCCTTCAAGACCTGGCCCCGCCAGCGGACCCAGCGCACCCTGCCGTCCGGCCGGAAGATGCGGAACTCCATGTCTCCCACTTTGCCGCTTGCGATGATCGCGTCGAACTCCGCCTTTACTCTGTCCAGGTCCTCCGGATGCACATGCTCCCAGCAAAAGGATGCCAGGTTCCCGTCAAAGCCTTCGGGCAGGCCCCACATCTCCCCGATCTCGGACGACCACTTGCCCCGGCCGTTAACAAGGTCCACCTCGAAGACGCCGGTATCCCCCACCTCCAGGGCGAAGGTGAGCCTCCTCTCGCTCTCGCACATCCTTCGGTAGGAGATGAGGTTGGACAGGGCGTCGGTCAGGCGGCGCCCCGCCTCCCGGAAAAGCTCCACCTCGTTCGGCGTCCACTCCCGCGGATACGAGCACTGGTGCAGCACCAGCATCCACGGCTTGTCGTCCTTGGGGTAGAGGGCCATGGCCATCTGGGACCGGATGGAGAAAAGCGCAGCCACTTCCTCCGGCAAAGAATGCGGAGAGCCGGGGCCGAATCTCAGGGGCCCGCCCGCTGCCAGAAGGGCGTTGAACACCCCGGCCACCTCGGGATTCATGGGGCACTCCCGAGCCTGTGAGTACAAACCGGGGTACTCGGGCCGCGTCCTTTCCATGGGCGCTTCCCAGTAAGCGGCCTCCGGGTCGCAAGGATACACAAGCGAAGCCCGGTCGCAACCGAAGAGGGAAAGCAGGATGTCCAGAACCTCTCCCATCATCTGCACGAGGTCGTTCGTGCTTTGAAGAGCCTGGTTAACCCGGTTCATGCTCTCCGTAAACCAGAGGCGGGCGCGCCTTTCCTCCTCCACCCGCTTGCGGTCCCCGATGTCCACCAGGATGGCCACGTTGCCCGATATGCTGCCGTCCGCCTCATGAAAGGGCGCGGCGTAAATGCTGTAGTCAACGGGGGATCCGTCCTTCCTCAGGCGCCGCACCTCCACTCCGTCCAGGCGCTCGTTCCTTTTTATCCTGCTGCGGAAGCCCTCGAACTCCTCCCGGCTCTTCTCGGGCACGCTGGGAAGGGGCCGGCCCATGGCCTCCTCGGACGTCCAGCCCAGCATCCTTTCCGCGGCCGGGTTCCACACGTTGCGAACTTTTCCGTCCAGGTCCAGGCCGATGATGGCGACAGGCGCCGCATCAATGATGGCCTGAAGCATGTCGTTGGAGCGCCGCAGCGCCTCCTCCGTCTCCCGCTGCCCGGTGATGTCGCGCAGGGTGCCCAGGTAGGCCGGCTCCGGGAAACCGAGACCCTTGATCTCGGACAGGCGGCAGTGGGCCAACATGAGGGAGCCGTCCTTTTTCTTCACGGCCACGTCATACTCGGCGCACCCCTTTTCCCGGACCATTTCCAGGATCCGCTTCCTGTCCTCCGGGTCTGCGTAAACGTTCCTTGCAAGGTCGAGGGATAGAATCTCTTCCTTGGTGTCGTAGCCGAACAGTTTGACGCCCCTCCTGTTCATCTCGAGGATCTTCCCCCCGGCGGAGGTGATGAAGATGGCGTCGAACGACTCTTCGAAAAGGGCCCGAAACCGGTCCCTCTCCACTTTGAGCCGGCTTTCCGCCTCCTTGCTTTCACTGATGTCGAGCCAGCAGGCGCAAAGCCGGCCCTTCCCTTCCTTCCCCCCTGCTTCGGGGGAGAGGGTGATCATCCACCAGGCTTGCCGGCCTCCGATTGCCAGGTATTCTTCCAAGCGCCGGATTTGTCCCAGGGCCAGGCAGCTCCGGCAAAGCCCTTCCAGCCGCTCGGCCGCCTCCCGGGGCACGCCGGGAATATCGGAGAGCCTTTTTCCCGAAAGCTCGCAGCCTTGCAGGCCGGAGGCCTTCTCGAAGGCCGTATTGACCGCGTCCAGCACGAGTTCCTCTTTCTCGTCCAAGACGAGGAAACACAGAGGCACCCCGACGCAATCGCTCCCATCGCGACGCTCGCCTTCCCCAACCATGGCGGCCTCCTATTCTTGCTTTTTCTTCACGCTGAATCCGTGAGCGGCCTCTTTGTGGCCCGGATGCAAGGAAGGCTGCGGCCGACAGTACAAAATGTACGGCGGCCGCGGCATGACGCGGCAGACGGGCCGCATGGGACCGCCCCGAAGGGCGGAAAAGGACTTTCACCCCGTGGTAAACATCGTTTTTTTGCACGAATGCCGGAGCGACAGGCTTTTGGGCCCTTTTAGGAAAAACTTTGTCACGGATTCAGGTTAACTGTAAGCCTCGCTAAATACCCGGTCAATGGCTAAAGAGGAAATCAAAGGTTTTCTAAATGAAGGGTTTATCGGCAGGCGGCCGGCCCGGGGGATCCGGCTCCGCCCGGGAGGCATGCCGCGGACCTGCGAAGTCGGATTGTCGAGGGCAAGCCGGTCTACAGCGTGAATCCGGCCGCCCGGTTCACTTTCTTCCAATACATCCTGAACCATAAGGGGGCCAAGGGCTTGTGGCCGGCTGCGGCGGTTTCGGCCATTTTCCCGGCCGCTTGCTCCTGCATGCCGCAAAGCTCTTCCGCCCACCGGGAGCAGAGCTCTTTAAGCTCTCCCGAGCCCTTCTCCCAGGCCGCCTCCACCCCGGCGACCATCTCCTCCTCGGCCTTGTCCCGCGCCTTGATCCAGTCGGGTGTGAGCCGCGGATAATCCAGAACCGCCAGGCGGTGCATGCGCTCGGCCTTCCACCACAGCGAGCTCCCGTCCGAGCGCGCTGCCGGAGACCCGTACAGGTCGGCAGGCTCCCCGCCCCGGCTTTCCGGCGTGACCACGTGGGGCTTGAAAACTCCCAGGCAGGGCGCGGACGTGCCGGTAAGGTAAACCAGCGGCGGCCGTCCGGGAAAGAGCTTGGCCACCATCGAGCCCGTGGTCTGGGTGCTTACCAGCCCGCCCGCATGCAGGCAAAGCCCGTCCATGGCCCTGCCCTTCCGGCGCAAAAACGGTGCCCCCCGGTGAATACGGAGCGCCGCCATGAGGTCGCGGCTCATGAGCCTTCCCTCTTTTTCGGTGAGCAGCTCCAAGGAAAGCTCACGCCGCTTCTTCCCGCGCGCAAAGGAGGTGAACAGGAAGTCCGAGTGCTTCCGGGAAAAGTCTCCCGGGCACAGGCAGTTGGAAATGGCGAAAACGCCCGAAACGCAGCGGGCCGCCCAATCCCGGTCCGCCGTCTCCAAAAGATAGGCCCTGCGGCCGTCCGCCACCAGGAAGGAGTTGTGATAGTAAAACTTGTGCGCCAGCCCGCAGTTCCCTCCCTGGCCGTGCTCTTCCAGCAGCGCGGTGATCACGCTCACCGCCTCCTCCGCGTCCGCGCTTCTTTCCAGAGCCAGCCGCAGGAGATCCATTCCCGTGAGTCCGCTTTCGGCCACCTTGCGCCGGGTGAACACCGCCTCGTTGCCGACGGCCACCCCGTGCTCGTTCACCCCCATCTCCGCCCCGTACATCCAAAAGGGCCGGGACAATAGAACCGCATGCGTCCGCCGGGCCTGGGGTATGGTCAGGTAGGTGCAGCAGAGCGTTTCCCCGGGCCCGTGCTCGGCCGCAGGCGCAAAGGTCACGCACTGGGCCTCGTTGGGCTCGCGGTCCGAGTTCTTGGCCAACATCATGGAGCCGTCCGCCGTCACGTCCGGCGCGGCAAGCAAGGTATCGCACATGGGCACAAGGACAAAAAAAGAAAAGAGAAAGAAAAGGTTTTGGCGGGGGGGGGGGGGGGGGGGGGGGTGGTAGAGAAGGAATAGCTAAGCAGCCCCCCCCCCCCCCCCCCCACACCCCACC
>JBFMHL010000025.1:0-23560 GCA_040753055.1 Thermodesulfobacteriota bacterium
CTATGGAGACCTTGACCAGGGTCCGGGTTTCCGGGTTCATGGTGGTTTCCCAGAGCTGGTCCGGGTTCATCTCGCCCAGGCCTTTGTAGCGTTGGAGGTTTAGGCCTTTCTTGGCTTCGGAGAGGAGAGTGTCCAAGAGTTCTTTCTGGGTGGAGACAGTGATGTTCCCGTTTAGGGAGTCCTTGTCCCGGCTTCCGATAACGTAGGGCCCGGGGATGGGCAGAAGGGAGTTTTCCCTAAGGATTACGGCCTTCTGGAAGTCCTGGGAGAAAACCAGGCCGCGGCCGATTTTCACTTTCTGGACCTCTCCCTCGATGGCAACCATGCTCTTTTTCGCCATGGCCTCGGAAAAGGGGACCTCGGCGAAGATCTCGAAGACGCGGCGCTCCTCGGACCACTGGGGCTGATCGGCGGCAAAGCCTGCAACGGTGAGGCTGCGGGCCAGGACGGCCATCTTTTCCTCGTCCTTCATGAACTCCTTGGTGGTGGCGCCGGTGGTCAGGAGGACCTCGGTGAGCTCGGGCGGGATGCCTCGGCGTTCCAGCCGCTCGATAATGGAGAGGTACTCAGCCAGATCGCAGAGATAGGAGTAGAGCCTGAGCTCGGAGAGGGCGATGGGGCCGTCATGGGCCGTTAGGGTCACGGTCACCCGGTCGGCCAGCTTTTTCAGCAGGTACTCGTACAGGGCCCGGTCGTCTTTCAAGTAAGTGGCGGAGTTTCCCTTGCCCACACGATAGAGCGGAGGCTGCGCGATGTAGAGGTATCCGTGCTTCAAGACGTCCGGGAGCTGGCGGTAGAAGAAGGTGAGCAGCAGCGTCCGGATGTGGGAGCCGTCCACGTCGGCGTCGGTCATGATGATGACCTTGTGGTAGCGCAGGTTCTCGATCTTGTAGTCTTCCTCCTCGCTACGCACCCCCGTTCCCAGGGCCGTGATGATGTTGCGGATCTCCTCGCTTTGCAGGACCTTGTCGAAGCGGGCTTTTTCCACGTTCAAGATCTTGCCCTTGAGCGGCAGGATGGCCTGGAAGCGCCGATCTCTTCCCTGCTTGGCGGAGCCGCCGGCGGAGTCGCCCTCCACCAGGAAGAGCTCCCGTTCGGCAGGCTCTGCAGCCTGGCACTCGGCCAGCTTGCCGGGAAGGGTGGAATCGGACAGGGAACCTTTTTTTCGGGCCAGGTCCCGGGCGCGTCGAGCCGCTTCCCGGGCGCGGGCTGCGTCCACGGCTCGGGCCACGATCTTCTTTGCAACCGCCGGGTTTTCCTCTAAAAATGCTGCGAGCTTCTCGTTGACCAGGGTTTCCACCAGGCCTTTTACTTCGGAGTTTCCCAGCTTGGTCTTGGTCTGGCCCTCGAACTGGGGGCTGGGAAGCTTGAGGGATAAAATCGCGGTGAGGCCTTCCCGTACGTCGTCGCCCGTGATCTTTTCCTGGAGGTTCTTGGAAACGTTCTCCGACGCCACGTAGCTGTTGATGGTGCGCGTGAGCGCGGCCTTGAAGCCGACCAGGTGGTAGCCGCCTTCTTTGGTGTTGATGTTGTTGGCGAAGGTGAGGAGGTTTTCCGAGTAGCCGTCCGTGTACTGGATGGCCGCCTCGATGTCTATTCCGCCGCGTTCCCCGTGCATGTAGATGGGTTTGTGCAGGCCCTGCTTGGCGCGGTTGATGTACTCCACGTAGGTGACGATTCCGCCCTTGAACAGGAAGTCGTGCTTCTCGTCGGTGCGCTCGTCCTCGATGACGATGTTGACGCCGGCGTTCAAGAAGGCCAGCTCCCGCATGCGGCGGACCAGGGTTTCGAAGTCGTAGATGTTATCCACGGTGAAGATGGTGGTGTCGGGCATGAAATGGACGATGGTGCCCCGCTTCTTGGTGGTGCCCGCAACAGCCAGCTCGGTGGCCTTGTGCCCGCGCTCGTAGCGCTGGGTGTAGATCTGGCCCTTGGTGTGGACCTCCACCTCCAGCCATTCGGAAAGAGCGTTCACCACGGACACGCCCACGCCGTGCAGGCCGCCGGAGACCTTGTAAGTGTTGTTGTCGAACTTGCCGCCCGCATGAAGTTTGGTCATGACCACTTCCAGGGCCGGCATGTTTTCGGTCTTGTGCATGTCCACGGGTATGCCGCGGCCATTGTCCTCCACGGTCACGGAGTTGTCCACGTGCACGGTGACATGGATGCGGGTGCAAAAGCCCGCCATGGCCTCGTCAATGGAGTTGTCCACCACCTCGTAGACCAGATGGTGCAGGCCTTCGAAGCCCACGTTTCCGATATACATGGAAGGTCTCTTGCGGACCGCGGAGAGGCCTTCCAGGACTTTGATGTTGTCGGCAGTATACTCGGAGATGCGGGGTTCTGCAGTGTTTTCAGTTATTATTTCAGGTACTTTTTCTTCCATAACGATTACTTGCCTTTGTTTGTGCATCCGGCCGAAAGTCGGGCCGAGCATTTTTTCCTTGTTTTCGCCTTGTTATGCCCTCATGGGCATGATGACCGAAATGTAGCCGGGGTCCTCGTCCCCTTCCACGATGCAGGCACGCTCCGCGTCCTTTATGCGGACCCGGATCTTTTCGCTTCTCATGACCGCGGCCGCATCCAGGAAGTAGCGCGCATTGAAGGAGGTTTCAATGGCGGGGCCGTTGAAGGATACGGGAAGGCTCTCCTTGGACTCCCCGATGTCGGGGTTCACGATGCGAACGGTGAGAAGGTCCGGGGCGATGGAAAAGCGCACTGCGCGGTAACGCTCCGAAGAAAGGATGGACATGCGCTTGAGAGTGTTGGTGAATGCCGCCCGGTCCGTGGTGAATTGCGTCTCGATTCCCTTGGGAATGACCATAGTGTAATCCGGGTAATCGCCCTCCACAAGACGGGAGATGAGCGTCTCGCCGTTTAGCACCAGAACGAAGTAGTTTCCCTTCACTCCCAGACGGACCGGCCGGTCATCCTCCAGGAGTTTGGCCACCTCGGCCATGACCTTCTTGGGCACGATGGCGCCCTTTTCCGGCAGGAAGCCCGGCTCCACCTCCTTGACCGCGCACTCGCTCATGGCCAGACGGTTCCCGTCCGTGGAGACCATGCGCAGGACGATTCCCGCGTCCACCGGGACGGCTGTCAGAAACACACCGATGAGGTGGGGCCGTTTTTCCTCTGCGGCCACGCCTCCGGCAAGGTTCACCTTGTCCACCAGGTCTTTGAGCGCCGCAGCCTCTATGGTGGCGAAGGAGGTCTCCTCGATCTCCGGGAGCTTGGGAAAGTCCGCGGGGTCCATGCTGACTATGGTGAACTGCAAGCGGTCGTCCCCGATCTTCACCCATCCGTTCTCCATCTCGGAAACATCCACCGCGTCGGACGGAAACTCTTTCACGATCTCGTAGAGCTTGCGCGCCGGCACCGTGGTCTTGCCCGCCTGGGCGACCACGGCAGGATAGCGGCCGGAAAAGCCCACCTCCAAGTCCGTGGCGGAGAGGGCCAGGGACTCCTCTTCTGCCGAGAGGAGGAGATTTTGGGTGATGGGAAAGCTCGTCTTGCGGCCCGCGATTCCCTGCACCTTGGTGAGAGCTTCCAAAAAGGCGGCCTTCTGGATGGAGAATTGCATTGTTATCTTCTCCTGGGAAAAAAGAATAATAAGAATAAATGAGCCTGCCAAAAAGTTGATTCTTTTTATAACTATTTTATTTTATTAAAATTAAACACAAATAAAAATCGGTTTTTACCAGACGGTATCCTGTTCATAACTATTTGGTTTTTAACAGGCGGAAAGCCCTGGTCAATAAGCCGGATATTTTTCCTTCCCCATGGAAAATTCATTGCGAATTTGACCTTACACCCTGTGGCTGGGGGACAAAAGGTCGTTTACGTTTTTCACCGGGTCGTAGGCTTCCATGGGAACCTCGGCGAAGACCGTGTTCCAATCGGACATGGAGCCGTTCCAGAGGCCGGGCAGCTCCAGCGCAAACAAGTCCCTGCCTTCCTTGGATTTTTTTGAGATGAACACCGCCTTTTCGTCCACGTAGCGGGTGATGTCGTATTTCCGGCCGTGGGGATCGTAGGGGGCGATAATCACGTCCACGGGGTTGAAGTGGGTGGAGGAGGCGAAGACTTTTTTCTGCTCCTCCGAGCCCTGGTTCACCTGGGCTCCCTCCACGATCTGAATGCTGAGCATCCCTTCTTCGTCTTCCACGAAAAAAGGAGCGCCGCCCGGGTCTCCCAGGTTTCGCACCATGCCGCACACCCGCAAGGGACGGCTCAGGAGCGCCGTGAGCCGGGCGGCCAGCTTTTCGCCTTCCAAATCCCGCAGATCAAGGAGAAGCTGGTTTTCGCAAAAATACTTGATTTTATTTAATTGTTCTGATGTGGGAGAGCGGTTTTCCTCCAGAAACTCCCGGAAACCGAACACCTTTTCCTGGACCTCCAGAAGGAGGCCGGCCAGGGCTTTCTTGTACAGGTTCCGCACCTGCTTCAAACGGTCGGGAACCACGTTGTCAATGTTGTTGATGAAGATGACGTCGGCCTGGATCCGGTTTAAGTTTCCGATGAGCGCGCCGTGCCCCGCCGGCCTAAATAGAAGGGATCCGTCCGCATTGCGGAAGGGTTCTCCCTCGGGAGTGACCGCAACGGTATCCGTGGCCGGATCCTGGATGGAAAACTCCGTATCGAACAGCACTCCGGTCTTCAAGGTAACCCGGTCGGCGATTTCCCGGGCGAGTCTTTCGAACGCTTCCTGCGAATCTTCCGGTACCGTGAAGTGGACCCGGCTGTCCCCTTCCGAGGAAACGGCATAGTCCGCTGCCTCGATGAGGTGCTCTTCCAGGGGCGTGCGCGCGGAGCCCCCGTATCGGTGGAACTCGATCATGGCCTTGGGCAGGCCGGCAAACCCCAGCCCGTTTTCATGCAGCAGGAAGGAAAGGGCCGGGCCGAACTCGTTTTGGGAGAAGAGGGCCTCTATATCCGCCCCTTGCTTTTCCATGGCCGCTGCAAGCCGGGGGAAAAACGCGAAATCCCGGAAGTTTTCTATGAACCGGACCGCTTCCCTGGAGTCCGGGTCATCCTGGCCGCGCAGATGCGCAAGGGCCTGCGGGCCCATCTTCATTATATCCGGCAGCCTTGTGATGAGCGGCTTGAACATGCGGGTGGCAGCACCCGAGGCCGGCACGAACTTGGCCGGAACAAGACCGGAAATCCGGTCTTCATACATCCTGGCAAGGCGTATTGCTTTTTCTTCCGGAAGCTTCTGAATTCCGTCTCCCAGGGTGCAGGGCCGCACCAGTCGCAGGTAGTTGGGGCCCTTGCGGAACACCGCAAGTTGGTGAAGGACCTGCTCTTTGGTGACACCCCGCCGCTCAAGCTCTGCTAAGTCCTTCCCCTTGAAAATGTCGGCTAATTCCATTGACCCCTCATGAGCGTTGGCGGCTTTTTTGAACAAAATCTGCTACCATTTTTTTGACAAAATAGCCAGAAGATAAGGACCCGAAAGCGTCGGTCCGCTTGACACGCCGGGCGGAAATGCGTTATTCGCGGCAGATGATGCGAACCTTATGAATTTAAGGTGGAAAACGAGGAACGGGAGCCCTCCCGGGCTCCAAGGGGGATCGAATGCTTACGGGTACTTATACCGCTCTCATCACTCCGTTTTCAGAAGGGCGGGTGGACGAAAAAGGATTGGAAAGCCTCACCGATTTTCAGATAGCGGGCGGCATTTCCGGAATCCTTGCTGTGGGAACCACGGGGGAAAGCCCCACCCTCACCTGGGAGGAGCATCTGGAGGTGGTGGAGATCACCGCCCGCCGGGCGGGGCAGAAGACCCGGGTCATAGCCGGGACCGGCTCCAACAATACCGCCGAGGCCATGGAAGGTACCCGGCACGCACGTCAGGCGGGAGCCTGCGCCGTGCTCTTGGTGGACCCCTATTACAACGGCCCCAGCTCCCTGGAGATTCGCAAGGAGTATGTTTCTCCGGTGGCCGCCGCTTTTCCCGACATGGAAGTCATCCCCTATGTCATCCCGGGCCGCACCGGAACCCAGATGATGCCCGAGGACCTGGCCCTCCTCTTCCAGGAGCACAAGAACGTTTCCACCGTGAAGGAAGCTACCGGCGATCTGTCCAACATGGCCCGGACCCGTTCCCTTTGCGGCCCGGACTACTCCATCCTTTCCGGGGACGATCCCCTCACCATCGCCATGATGAACGATCCCGGCATTCGCGCTCAGGGAGCCATCTCGGTGATGTCCAACATCGCTCCCAAGGCGGTGACCGACATGGTGTCCGCGGCCCTTGCCGGCGACTTCGATCGGGCCGTCAAGATCGAGCAGGCGCTGAAGCCCCTTTTCTCCGTCGTCACCGTGACCACCATGGAGGAAAGCGGCCTGGGCCCTGTCAAATGCCGGGCCCGAAACCCGCTTGCCGTAAAGACCCTCATGGCCGTCCTGGGCATGCCCGCAGGCCCGTGCCGCAGGCCCCTGGGACGCATGACCGCAAAGGGACTTTCGGTCCTTTTGTCCGCCGCCCGGACAGTGCTGGAAAAGGATCCCTGGGTGTACGAACCCCTTGTCGCCCAATTCGGTGTAAACGTCGAAGAGTGTCTCCACGCGAAAAACCTCGAAGCGACCTACGCCTATCCTGGATACTGAAACAAAACGGGGGAGCCGCGGCTGCGGCTCCCCCGAGTCTTTTGGATCCCGCAGGAAGGGCTCACTGGGAGATGGCCGCCCGGGTGAGTGTCAAAGAAATGGTTTCCTGGGTCCGCGCACGCTTGATGGTGAGCGTCACCTTCGATCCCGCCGGCCCCAGCATGGCGTTTTTGACAAGGTCGTCGAATGCGCGGCCTTCCGTGGGCTTGCCGTCAATTTCCACTATGATGTCTCCCGTCAGAACGCCCATGGACCGGGCCGGGCTTTGGTCCAATACGTCCAGCACCACCAGCGGCCCTCTGCCTCCGGAGGCCTTTTCGTCGTGAAGCTGGGCCACGTTGACGCCAACCCCGCCCGTTTGCTCTTGGGCGCAGGAAACCGTTTGCGCCATCAAAAGGCAGCAGATTGCAGCAAAGAGGAAAATCGCCGTCCGGTTCTGGAAAAGTCCCACGGAAACAACCTCCGCCTGGAATTTATGCTGTTTCAACCACAGAGAAACCTTTATTGGAACTGCGATAATAAACAGCATACGCCGCCCGCCGGAGCACCACAAGAGGACGGGAGCCTTTCTTTCCGGCCATGTGCATCACGCCAAAAGGCCTCGAGGACAGGGGCGGGAGTACGGGCGAGGGGGAAAGAACCTTTTTAAAAGGTTCCGTTGCCCGCTTCTTCGTAACAGACATCTGTGCCTAGCTTTAAAAGAATGGTGCCAAACCTGAGGTCGGCGGTCAAGAGCAAAGCACGCTGCCTTTCCGGCTGCGTTCCACCTCTCTTGGGGGCTTTACAAAAAACGCGCCTTCGAGTAGTTTTTAAGACTTTCCGGTGATTCTACACCGTACCCGGGCCTAAGGAAGCCCGGCCAGCAATCCAGAGAAAAGGAGAAGGACAAATGGCAAGCAAGATGAAGACCATGGACGGCAACACAGCAGCTGCCCACGTGGCCTACGCGCTCTCCGATGTGGCCGCCATCTACCCCATCACCCCCTCCTCGCCCATGGGCGAGGTGGCCGATGAGTGGGGTGCCAAGGGCCTCAAGAACATCTTCGGACAGAATCTCCGCGTACGCGAGATGCAGTCCGAAGCCGGCGCCGCCGGCGCCGTGCACGGCAGCCTCTCCGCCGGAGCGCTCACCACCACCTTCACCGCCTCCCAGGGCCTTCTCCTCATGATCCCCAACATGTACAAGATCGCGGGTGAGCTCCTGCCGGGCGTGTTCCACGTGTCGGCCCGCACCGTGGCCGCCCACGCGCTTTCCATCTTCGGCGACCACTCCGACGTCATGGCCGTCCGCCAGACGGGCTTCGCGCTCCTTTGCTCCAACTCCGTCCAGGAGGTCATGGACATGGCCCTGGTGGCCCATCTTTCCGCCATCCAGGCCTCCGTTCCCTTCCTGCACTTCTTCGACGGCTTCCGCACCAGCCACGAGATCCAGAAGATCAAGGTCATTGACTACGCCGACATCGCCAAGCTGGTGGACTACGCCGCCATCGAAGATTTCCGCTCCCGCGCCATGAACCCGGAGAACCCCACCCTGCGGGGCACCGCCCAGAACCCGGACATCTTCTTCCAGTCCCGGGAAGCGGCGAACCTGTACTACCAGGAGATCGTGCCCATCGTCGTGGAGAACATGAAGAAGGTCGCCGGCATCACCGGCCGTTCGTATAAGCCCTTCGATTACGTGGGACATCCCGAGGCCGAGCGGGTCATCGTGGCCATGGGCTCCTCCTGCGAGACCATCGAGGAGGTGGTGAACCACCTCGTGGCCGCGGGCGAGCGCGTGGGCCTCGTCAAGGTCCGGCTCTACCGCCCCTTCTCCGCCGAGCATCTCCTGCGGGAGCTCCCGGCCACCGTGGCCGTCCTCACCGCCCTGGACCGCACCAAGGAGCCCGGCGCCCTGGGCGACCCCCTCTACCTCGACATCTGCACCGCCTTCCTGGAAAGGGGGGAAGGACCCCAGCTCCTGGGCGGCCGCTACGGCCTGTCCTCCAAGGAGTTCACCCCGGCCATGGTCAAGTCCGTGTTCGACAACATGCGTTCCCTGAGCCCCAAGAACCACTTCACCGTGGGCATCGAGGACGACGTCTCCTACACCTCCCTCGAGCTTCCCAAAAGCTTCGAGACCGCGCCCCAGGGAACCATCGCCTGCAAGTTCTGGGGCTTCGGCTCCGACGGCACGGTGGGCGCCAACAAGAGCGCCATCAAGATCATCGGCGACCGCACCGACATGTTCGCCCAGGGCTACTTCGCCTACGACTCCAAAAAGTCCGGCGGCATCACCGTAAGCCACCTGCGTTTCGGCAAGAAGCCCATCCAGTCCACCTACCAGGTGCACACCGCCGACTTCATCGCCTGCCACAAGCCCGGCTACGTCCACATCTACGACGTCCTGGAAGGCATCCGCGAAGGCGGCACGTTCCTGCTCAACTCCGAGTGGTCCGTGGAGGACCTGGAGAGAGAGCTCCCGGCCCACATGAAGGCCTCCATCGCCAAGAAGAAGCTCGCGTTCTACAACATAGACGCCGTCAAGATCGCCAAGCAGGCCGGCCTGGGCGGCCGCATCAACATGATCATGCAGACCGCCTTCTTCAAGCTGGCCAACATCATCCCAGTGGACGACGCCATCGGCTACCTCAAGGACGAGATCAAGAAGGTTTACGGCCTGAAGGGCGAGGACGTTGTCAAGATGAACTACGCCGGCGTGGACCAGACGCTCGCCAACCTCCAGAAGGTGGAGTACCCCGCCTCCTGGGCCGACGCCGCCGGAGCCCCCGCCGCTTCCGCCGCCGACGAGGATGAGCCCGACTACGTGAAGAACGTCATGAAGCCCATGCTGGCCCAGCACGGCGACAATCTGCCCGTGTCCGCCTTCCCGGCCGACGGCGTCTTCCCCGTGGGAACCGCCAAGTACGAGAAACGCGGCGTGGCCATCGAGGTCCCGGAGTGGGTGCCGGAGAACTGCATCCAGTGCAACCAGTGCTCCTTTGTCTGCCCCCACGCCAGCATCCGGCCCGTTCTTCTGAACGACGAGGAAAAAGCCCATGCCCCGGCCGCCTTCACCACCCTGCCCGCCCAGGGCAAGGAGCTCGCCGGCCTCAACTTCCGCATGCAGGTCAACACCCTGGACTGCCAGGGCTGCGGAAACTGCGCCGACATCTGCCCCTCCAAGAAGAAAGCCCTGGTCATGCGTCCCCTGGGGACCCAGACCGGCGACCAGGTGCCCAACTTCCGCTTCGCCGAGACCGTGCCCCACAAAGAGAACCCCCTCAAGCGCGAGACCGTCAAGGGCAGCCAGTTCGAGATCCCCCTCATGGAGTTCTCCGGGGCCTGCGCCGGCTGCGGCGAAACCCCCTATGTCAAGCTGGTCACCCAGCTCTTCGGCGAACGCATGATGATCGCCAACGCCACGGGCTGCTCCTCCATCTGGGGCGGCTCCGCCCCCTCCACCCCCTACACCGTCAACGAGGACGGCTTCGGACCGGCCTGGAACAACAGCCTCTTCGAAGACCCGGCCGAGCTCTGCTACGGCATGCTCCAGGCCGTCACCGCCCAGCGCGACCGCCTCTGCGAAACCATGAAGCAGGCCATGGCCCTGCCCGGAATGCCCGACTCCGCCAAGGCGGCCATGACCGAGTGGATCGAAAAGCGGAACGACGCCGCCGGCTCCAAGGAGGCCGGAGCCAAGGTCATGCAGGAGCTTATGAGCCTGGACTTCTCCCACGACCTCACCGAGGAGATCCTTTGCCGCGCCGAGCTCTTCACCAAGCGCTCCTTCTGGGTCTTCGGCGGCGACGGCTGGGCCTACGACATCGGCTACGGCGGCCTGGACCACGTGCTCGCCTCCGGCGAGGACATCAACGTGCTGGTCATGGACACCGAGGTCTACTCCAACACCGGCGGGCAAAGCTCCAAGGCCACCCCCATGGGCGCCGTGGCCAAGTTCGCCGCCTCGGGCAAGAAGACCGGCAAGAAGGACCTGGGCGGCATGGCCATGACCTACGGCTATGTCTACGTCGCTTCCGTGGCCATGGGCGCCAACAAGCAGCAGCTCATGAAGGCCATCACCGAGGCGGAGGCCTACCCCGGCCCCGCCCTCATCCTCTGCTACGCCCCCTGCATCAACCAGGGCATCCGCGCCGGCATGGGCAAAAGCCAGGAAGAAGAAAAGCTGGCCGTGGCCTCCGGCTACTGGCCTCTGTACCGCTTTAATCCCCTGCTGGCGGAAGAAGGCAAAAACCCCTTCACCCTGGACTCCAAGGCGCCCGACGGCACCATTGACAAGTTCCTGGCCGGAGAGGTCCGCTACGCCTCGCTGAACAAGACCTTCCCCGACGAGGCGAAAAAGCTGTCCGCCGGCCTGAAACAGCACTTGGAGGCCCGCTTCAAGACCCTCCAGCTCCTCGCGGACCCTAAAAGCGTCTGCACCCAGGAGAAGAAGGACTAACGACTAAAGATTAAAGACCGAGATAGATGGTTTGCGGGGGAGGGCGTGGAAACCCTTTTTGAAAAAAGGGCATTCCCCTCCCTCCCCCGCACCCCCTCCCTCCCCTTCCCAAATACTTTTCGTACTATGGGGCTTGAGCCGCTGCTCGCCCGGGGCTTTCCTGTTCACCCGGGACGCCCGGTCACCGCAATAGCCTGGAATTACCATTAAATCAAACAGATAACTCTTGTTTCCGTAGGTTTTCGCCAAGGCGCTCGGACCCGCGGCCGCCTCTCATCCCGCCCCGGGCTTCGCAGCCCGACACATTCCTATTTGTGATAAAAGAAAAATACAGGAGGAGCCTGGGGATAGAAGAAGGAGGACCAGGATGAAAAAAATGCGGCCTATCCTTTTTTTGTTGCTTGTAACAGGTTGGGCTTTGCAGCCCGCAGCGGCAGGGAACTACTCGGATCACTACTCGCGGAAGGACGCGGCCCAGGGATCTGCGAACACGGCCGTCCAGTACGGAGGCACCTATGGCCAGGCCGGGACGAACGCGGTGAACAACCGGGACAACTGGGCCGTTCCCGGCCCGGCGGGAACGGGCGACGGCAAGGGGATGACGCCCGAGGAAAAGGCCAAGGTTCAGGAACTCCTGGACAAAACGGACCGCATGCTCAAAAACATGGTTGAAAACCCCGTCACCTTCGGCCCGTCCGGGACCACCTACGGCAGCCCTCCCCAGGATACGGAAACCCTCATCCACCAGAGCGACGATCTGCTCCAACGCATCGAGAACGACCCCATGCTCAAATAAAGGAAGCCGATTCCGTCGGAAAGCTCCTTGGGCACGGAATCGTTTTCCGCGATATAAAAGAATACCGGGCTGCGCGTGTTGGGACCGACCGGGATTTGTTTCCCGCCGTCCCTATCCGTCCTTTTCCTGCTCCGCCATCAGGATGTCCGGCACGTCCTTCCATTTCTTCTGGTCCATCAGGGCCTTGAAAGCCCTGCGGTAGAGGAGCCGAACCCGGACGGTGGCCGGATTCCCTGCAGGCTTTTCAAACGTGTATTCGGTGGTGTCCGAGGCCCCGGCAGCGATGCGGTTGTCGCTCACCAGGCGGGTATGGTTCCAGTAGGCCCCGGTTGGGGAGACCCCGGTCCAGAGTTCCTCCAGGACCTTGGCATAGGCCCGGCCGGGAACCCCCTTTTGCCCGTGTAAGGTGACCTCCCCCTGGTTGCTTACGAATATCCCCTTTTTATCCAGGCTGTTATCCGTAGGGCGCGGGCCGGTGAACGTTACGGTCACGTCGGCGAGCTGGATGGGCCACTGGTCCGTCCCGATGACCAGCTGGCCCTTGGGAAGCCCGTCGTCCGTTCCACCGCTCACGTGGAGGGAGGAGAGGCTGATCCGAGCTCCCTGCCCCTGCTTCTTCACCTGATCCAGGAAGACCAGGCGGCCGCCCTGGCTGATGGTGATGTCCTGGTAAGTGAAGGAACCCTGCCCGGTGGAGTCCACATACACGTACTGGAAGGCCTGGCCCGCACCGATGATGAGCTTGCCCTGGGTGTCCGGGGCGCACTGGGAAGGGGCCTTCCAGGGGATTCCGGAGCTGCTGGGGCAGTCGGGGGTATTGATGCCGAACTGCTTGGCAATGCCGCAGGAGGCGCCCGGAAGGCTGGCCCGGACCAGTACGGTGTCCGGATCGCTTTTCGATGACCCGTCGTTCACCACCAGCTCCGCCTGGTACACTCCGGGCAGGTCCGGAACCAGGGTGGGTGCGGGATGGGTAACGGTCTCGCCCTTTGCGGGAAGCTTGGGCGGCTCGATGAGCTGGGTCTGGCTGCCCATAGGTGCGGAAACAAGCCTCCAAGAATGGGTGAGCTTGTCTCCGTCCGCGTCGCTGGATTGGCTACCGTCCAGGGCCACCCGGATACCCACCTCTACGTCCGGGCCCGGCATTTGCCAGGGGCCGATGCTTGCTGCGGGACCCGCCGGACCCAGAGCAGGAGGAGAGGAAAAAAAAGGGCGAGGAAAAGGGAAACGGATATCCGGATGTTTTTACGGGCCATGGGAGGTCTCCTGAAAGGGGGTCCGGGTGGTGCGTAAAAACGGCTGAAAACCGGCCTGCGAAATGAGATGGATAATTATTATCTCAAAAGTGGGAAGGCTACTGTCAAGGGAATAAAAACCGCCCGCGGGAGCAGGAAGGGTGCGCTCCGGCGGGCGGGGAAGGCGGTTGGCGGCCGGGCGGTTTTACCGGGACATTCTGGTTTCCGTGTCCAGGACCATGCGTCTTTTTCTCCCTTTCTCTAGTGTCCAGGGGGTCCACTCCGGAAGGTCCGGCCTCTTTCCCGTGTTGGGGTTGCCGGTTTGGAAGAAGCTCGCCAGGTAGCTCACGGTGTCCTCATGGAGCTTCCTCGTGCCAGTGCGGTTTGCGTTGCTCCAGGAAAAGCGGAAGATGCTTTGGTCGTCCGTCTGGAAATTGCCGAAAACAAAGGGAAGCCCCGTCATGTGGGAGGACCCCACCAGGAAGTCGAAGGGCTTGGGCTGCTCGTCCCAGGCGAAGCGGAAGACGTATACGTCCTGATGCCGGGACAGGGTTTTCGCGGTGGTGCCCACGGCGTTCTTCTCGAAGGCCAGCTTGCCCAGGCCGGTTCCGGCCAGCTTGTACAGCTCCCGGAAGCGGCGGGGCACGATGCGGGCAAGGTTCGGCGCAGGGCCTTGGGGGTCGAACTCGCGGATAAGCCGGGCCACCTCCCGGGTGTCGGGCTTGGAGAAAATGCCGAACGACAGCAGGAAGATGCGGATCTCGTCCTGGGTGTTTCCCACCATGTAGGGCACCTTGTTGTAGTCTCCCCGCAAAAGCCTCTGCTTCATGTCCTTGGGAATCACCGTGCCGTCCAGGAAGCGGCTGCCGGAAAGCACGTCCAGGGTGATGCCCAGCTCGTTCAAACCAAGGGAAGAGAGCGGCCGCGTGCCGGCCAGCACCGCCTTGGCGTCCTTTGCGTAGAGGAAGTCTTTGACCCGGGCGGGCTCCCATGCGGCAAGAGCTTTCCGCGCGTCCTCCGGGTTTTGGGCAAGGCCGTCCGCAACAGCCATGCGGGCCGCCTGCTTCTTGGCCAGGCGGTTTACGTTTTTCATTTTCGCCCCGAAAAGGGGCGTGAGGGGGCTCAGACACAAGGCCCGGTGGAACAGCCCGCGGGCCAGGGGGGAGATCACCAGGGAAAGCACGTTGAAGGACCCGGCGCTCTCGCCGCAGGCCGTAACGTTCTTGGGGTCGCCCCCGAAGGAAACGATGTTGTCCCGTACCCAGGAGAGGGCCTTGATGATGTCCAGGATTCCGTAGTTGCCGGAGTCGTCCAGAGGGTCCCCGGTGGCCAGCGCCGGATGGGCGAACCACCCGAAGATCCCCAGGCGGTGGTTGATGGTCACCACCACGGCCTTGGCCTGCCGGGCCAGGTTGGCCCCGTGGTACAAGGATGTGGCGCCCTCTCCGGCTGCGTTCAGGCCCCCGTGGAGGTAGAAGAATACCGGCAGCCCGGCCTTCGCGCTGTCGGGCCGCCAGACGTTCAGATAGAGGCAGTCCTCGCTGCCGCAAGGCTGGCCGAACTTCTCCGGGTCCAGCGTAAGGAGCAGGCCGCCGTACTGCATGCAGGCCGGGGAGAAGGAGGACGCGTCCCGGACTCCGTCCCAGGGCTCCGGGTCCCGCGGGGCCTTCCAACGCAGCTCGCCCACGGGCGGCCGGGCATAAGGCACGCCCAGCCAGGCAAGGGTATGCTCGTCCCAGCGCATGCCCGAAATCCTGCCCTGTGCTGTTTTGCAGACAAGCACCTCGTTTCCGGCTGTATTCGTAACCTTTTTCATGCGTCGCTCCTCGGGGTTTTTTTACACCGGAGATGAAGTCCCGGTTTGGATAACGGCGTTAAAGTGTGAACCTCGCCATAGCAAGCCTATGAAAAGAATCACAAGGGGGCCTGATATACCCTGTGCCCAGGGGGAAGCCGCGGGGGAAAACACCCGCCACCCGAGAGCATTTAAAGGCTCTAATACCACTAAAGGGATTATATTTAAATAGGTTATATTGAGTCCCCAACCCTGTCCGAAATCGGATTTTCCTGTCCGGAACGAGCCGGCTATCGGAAATCGGAGGGATTGATTTACCGGATTTGGGGGGGATATACTGGTATATTAATACGGGCCGGACTGTGTCACCGCACGGGTTCTAGCCCGCTTTTTATGTGCCGACGGCAGTATCTTCTCATGGACAGACAGGTGAACAAAAGCTTTTCCGGGCCGTGCTCCGGCCCGGAGGATGGGGCCGATCCTTACGGCCTGCTCGCGACGCATCCCTATCCCGCCTTTGTCCTGGGGGCGGACCGGACGATCCGCGAGGTGAATCAGGCCATGGTTGATGCCCTGGCCGCGCCGGCCCGGGAGCTCATCGGACATCCCTGCCGCGACTCTCTGTGTAGGAAAAACGGCAGCCCCGATCAATGCCCCTTTTCCGAGATGATCCGCTCCGGATGCACGGCCAACACCTTGGTGGACATTCCGGCCCTGGGCGGGATCAACGTTGTCGTCTGCGCACCCGTTCCCGAAGGCACCGGAGAAGTCGGCTCGGGCTTGATTCTCACGTACCCGCTATCCTCCATCGATTTTTCTATCCTTGGGGCTCGAACGGACTTTTTCCGTTTTCTCAGCATGCCGGCCGCGCTGGTCACCCAGGGGAAAATCCGGAGTTCATCCCGGCCGTTCCAAACCCTTTTCGGCGTTACCGGTGAGGGGCGGCAGGCATCCGGCCGCGTGGAAGACCTTGTGATGCCGGAGGACGCAAAGGCTTTTCTGGGCCTCTTTTCGGCCAAAAACCAGCAGGCCCCCGGCGGGTTCCGGTTCAAGACCCGCTTCGGGCCCATGATTTCCCTTTCCGCGGAAGTTCTTCCCCTGGCCTATCGCAAGGGCGCAGCCAAGCTTCTGGTCATCCACGGCAAGGACGGCTCGCCGCTGGAGGACGCCCTGGGCGAGTCCGAGGCCCGCTTCCGGGCCATTGCGGAGGCCGCGCGGGATTGGGTCTTTTCCAAGGACGCGGAGCTTCGCTACACCTATGTGAACCCGGCCATGGCCCACAGCCTGGGAGTGCCGGTGGCCGATTTTCTGGACCACGCCTCCGCGGACATTTTCGAACCCGAATCCGCGGCGGCCATGGAACGTCTGGATAATAACGCCTTGGAGGGGTCGTCGTCCGATGCGGAGATACCCCTCTCCATCAAGGGGCGGGCCGGCTTTTTCCACGTCATCAAGGTTCCGTTGCGGGACGGCAAGGGCAGGGTTACGGGCGTTTCCGGCATCGTCCGGGACGTGACGGGGAAGAAGGCCGCGGAGCAGGCGCAACGGGAGGAAAACGCATTCCGCAAGGCCATCATCAAGAACCTGTCCGAGGGTCTGGCGGTCTGCCACGATACAGATGAGCCCCCCCACTTGCGATTTACCGATTTTAACGACCGGATGGAGAAGATCACGGGCTACTCCCTGGAGGAGATCAATGCCCTGGGCTTGTACCAGGCTCTTTTTCCCGACCCGGCTTTGCGGGCAAGCGCCAAGCAGCGCATGGATGAGGTGCGCGGCGGCAGGGAGATGGTGGGAGAGCCTTGGAGCATCGTGAACAAGAAGGGAGAGGAGAGGGATCTCCTGGTTTCGGCCACCGTGCTGGGTGAGCGGGAGGGCAGGACGCACGTCCTTGCGCTGGTCCAGGACGTGACCGAAAAAAAGCGCATCGAGCAGGAGATGATGCGCCGGGAGCGCCTGGACTCCTTGGGCATCCTTGCCGGCGGCGTGGCCCACGATTTCAACAACCTGCTCATGGGAATCCAGGGAAACGTAAGCCTCATGCAGCTTGCGCTGGCCCCCGGCAGCGAGCTTTCCGATCGCTGCCGCAATATCGAGGCCTATATCCGGGACGCAGCTGCGCTCACGCGCCAGCTCCTGGGGCTTGCAGGCGGGGGCAAGTATGAGGTCCGGCCGCTGGACGTAAACGAGCTGGTGCAGCGGGTAACATCCATGTTCACCCGGTCCCGCAAGGGGCTTTCCGTACACCTGGAGCTGTGCTCCTCCTTTCCCGTGGAAGCGGACGCGAGCCAGATGGAGCAAGTGCTCATCAACCTTTTACTGAATGCCTGGCAGGCCATGCCCAGGGGCGGGGAGATCTTCGTGGCCACGAACGATGCTTTTCTGGACCGGGACAAGCTTTCCCCCTACGGCCTGCCTGCGGGCAGGTTCGTGCGCATCAGTGTGCGGGACACCGGCCCGGGCATTCCCGAGGACATCCTTCCCCACATCTTCGACCCCTTCTTTACCACCAAGGAGAAAAGCCGCGGTACGGGGCTGGGGCTTTCCTCGGCAGACGGAATCGTGAAGAACCACGGGGGGTTCATATCTGTTGCCAGCCGGCGGAACGCCGGGTCCACCTTCAATGTTTTTCTGCCGGCTGCCAGGGGGCAGGCCGTAAGGAAAAAGGACCAGGCCATGGAAGCCTATCCCGTGACCGGGAGCGGGGTCATTCTGGTGGTGGACGACGAGGCGCCGGTGCGGGAGGCCCAGGCGGACATGCTCAAAGCCCTGGGGTACACGGTGCTGACGGCCGGATCGGGCAGGGAGGCCCTTTCCGTCTATACGGACAACAAGGACGGCATTGACCTGGTGGTGCTGGACATGGTGATGCCGGATCTTTCCGGGGGCGAGGTGTTCGACAATTTGCGGACGCTCAACCCCGAAGCGCGGGTCCTCATGGTCTCCGGCTACAGCCTCAAGGAGACGGCGGCCGATCTCATGGAGCGCGGCTGCAAGGGATTTTTACAAAAGCCCTACACCCTGGAAATCCTCTCCCACAAGGTGAACGACATCCTCACCGATGCCGGCGCAGGCGCCCTGTAAGCATCCGCCGAAGGCCGCTTCGCAGCCCCCCCTCAGCCTAAACCGCCATCTCGCGCCTCGTTGGTCCTCTCGAGCATCTTCCGAACCGGTTCGGCCGTGGGTCACGGCTGTATCCGGACATCCCTTGATGCGTTGTCCCGCCTTCGCGCGCCGCTTCTCCCGCTCTTTTAATATTAGTTTCGATGGGGAATATGGATTTTTACAAGCTGCTTTTTTCCTATCGAATGCGATGTTGGCCGTCATCATGGGAGGCAAGCTTTCAACTACAGCCTTTGGGCCAGGGTTAAAAGTTTTGCCGAATAAGGGGAGGGGGAAAAAAGGGGTCCCAGGGCGGCGAAGCCGCCTCGGGGTAAGGATAAGCCTCTTTTAAAAAGGGCGTTTACCGCTGCTCTGCAAAAGCATTTTGGGGGCGTTATTGAGATAGCTTCTACATCATCCGTTCCAGGACCACATGGAAGGCTCCGAAGCAGGCGAAGGCGGGGTCGCCGGGGGACAGGCCCAGGCGGGCGGCGCTTTCTGCGGTGGTTACGGAGCAAAGCTCCGTTCCGTCGGTGAGGGTTAAGATGACCTCCGCGGAGAGGTTTCCCCGGGTGATGCGGGAGACGGTGCCGGCCAGAACGTTTTCGGCGCTGGTTTCGGGGGCGACACGGCCCGGGACGATGACCACGAAGGGAGCCTTGACCTCGGCGGTGCAAAGCGCGTCCTTGCCGAGCCGGAGCTTTTCCCGGCTGGTGTTGGTGATGATGGTGCGGATGACGAAGCCCGCAGGGGTTTCCAGGATGACCAGCGACTGGATGTCGCCTTCCCGGACGCGGGCGACCTTGCCGAAGAAGGTGTTCCGGGCGCTGGTGAAGCGCCGGGATTCCCGCGCCAGGAAGTGCCGGGCCGCGTCCTTGGCGTCCTTGTCGGAAAGCGTAACCAGGCAGCCCGCCAGGTTGGGCGAAGCCTGGCCCAGCAGGCGCTGGACCAGGGGCAGGGGAGCGCCCTCTCGCATGAGCTCCACGGCCCGGGCCCGGCGTACCGCGTTGGGGCTGGCCAGCTCCGGAGAAAGCCCGCAGTCGGCGGCGCGCTCGTAGAACTTGCGGCGCACGTGGGCCGGGTCCAGGGCTGGCGCAGGGCCGAAGCCTTCGGTGCTCCCTGCGGCAAGCTCGGACAGCAAAGAGGGGGGCACCGGGACCTCCCGCGTGCCCGAGCCTCCTTGTTTTTCCCGATTTCCCAAGTTGACCGTTCCGCCTTGCACGGTCAGGTCCCTCGAGAGGTCCAACGAGAGGGCCTCCCCCAGCCGCGCGCCCGCGTGGCGGATCACCAGGAAGATCAGCAGGACCCGTCGCCGGGAAGCGGCGACCCGCGTGCTCGGAGCCGCGGCGGCCCACTTCCGGAAGGCCGCCTCCAGGCGGGCAAGCTCCAGGGTGTCCAGGCAGGGGGAACCTTCGGCCAGGGATAGGAGCCCCGCCGGGTTGAAGCCGGTCGTATCCTGCTCCCGGACGGCTCCTCGTCTTTTTCCCTTCGTGCGCGCCAAGGGGAGGCCTTATCCGTTAGTTTTTCAGGACTTGAATCCGTTAACGAAAAACTCCGTCACGGGCTCGGGTGGCAGATTACCACGGCTCCATTCCGGCGGCAAAAATTTTGGTTGACAATAAATTTAATGACCATTAAATTAACGATCATTAAATTAACGGGGGGGGAGCAATGCCCAAGCCGGTAAGAAGCCAGATGGAAGTGGAAAAGGTTCGCGAGGAGATCGTCCGGGGGGCCCTCGCCCTCATCGTGGACGATGGCCTGGAGAGCCTTTCCATGAGCCGCCTGGGCAAGCGCCTCAACATGACCGGCGCCAACATCTACAACTACTTCCAGAACCGCGACTCCCTCCTCATCGCGATCCATAAAAAGATCTTCCGCGATCTCTTCGAAAAGCTCTCCGCCTCCGTGGCGCCCGAAACGGACCCGGCGGTCCGCGCTCGCAACCTGGTTCGGGCCTTTGTCCGGTTCGGCGTGGAGAACGTGAACATCTACGACATGATGTTCACTCGGCCCCGGCTCCAGTACCGCGACTACATCGGCACACCCCAGGAGGACCAGGCCCGGGAGGAGTACCTGAGCTCCCTGGAAGGCCTGCTCCTGGCGTTCCGCACCATGGAGGAGCTTCTGGGCGGAGTTCCCGGCATGACACCGGACCGGCTCCGGTTGATCACCGTCAAGCTCATAAGCGAGATCCACGGGATCATCTCCCTGATGAACAGCCGCATCCTCATAGACATGACGGACGACCCCGAGGGGACGCTCTCCGCCATCGTGGACACGGCTTTGGAATCCGTCATCTCCCTGGCCGGGACGCCGGCCGCGTAACCCTCAGGAGGCCTACCATGTTCAAGCTAAGCGACCACGAAGCCGGTTTCACCGGGGAAAACATCGCCGCAGGGATCTCCTCCGCCGCGAAGGCGGCCGCCGCAGGCCACTCCTATGTCCGCCACGCCCCGGCTGCTACGCCTCCCGAGCGCTCCATCAACGCCATCGTCTACTCGCTGCTCACGGCCATGGCGGCCAGCTTCACGCTGCGGCCCGGGCTCCGCAAGTGGCTCAAGGGCGTGGACGGCTGGATCAACTTTTCCGTGGGCATCCGCAGCCGGGACAACGCCGTCAACCAGGCCATCGTGTTCAAGAACGGCCGGGCTCGGGTTGTGCGCTCCCCTCGCTTCCGGACAGATACGGCCCTGGTGTTCCGCACCCCGAAGCACGTCCTTTCCATGCTCACGGCCACGCCGGACGAGGCCATGACCATGCTGGTGGAGAACCGCATGAATACCTCCGGCAACCTGGCCTACATGAACCTCTTCAACTTCCTGCTGAACCTGGCTTTGGAAAAAACCCAGCAGAAGGCCGTGGACAAGCGCATAGCCGAGAACCGCGAGCGCCGGCTGCGCAATGCCGCTCCTGCCAACTCCGACTTCCTGGCCGAACGCGCCCGGCGCCGCGATTTGCGGATCACCGGCCGGAAAAAGGACGCGGGCGTGTTGTTTCTGGAAGATCCCTTCCTGCCCGAGTGGGGCCTCACCGATTTTCCCCGGGTGAAGCGCCTGCACGAAAAGGCCTTTACCGTGCGGCCCAAGATCTGCGCGGAGCGTCCCCGGCTCCTCACCGAGTGGCACCGGGCCCACGGCTTCGAGCTGGACAAGGCCGGCCGGCCCTGGAACCCGGAGCTCCGCCAGGCCTACGCGTTGCGCTACCTCATGGAGAACCGCAAGCCCATCATCTGGGAGGACGACCTCATCGCGGGCACTTCGGGCACCTCCTTCATCACCCCCCTGGTCTATCCCGACGCCTCGGGCCACACCATCTGGGGCGAGCTCTTCTCCTGCCGCAAGCGGGAGCTGGTTCCCTACGAAGTGGACGACGAGACGGTGGAGATCCTGCACCGCGACGTGTTCCCCTTCTGGGCTACGCGAAACGTGCGGGAGTGGGTCCGCAAGGAGTACGACGATCCCCTGTGCCTCCGCATTGACGAGCACCTGGCCGCCTACTTCGTGTGGAAGTCCATCGGCATGAGCGAGACCATCCCCGACTACCAGAAGCTCATCACGCTGGGCATCCGCGGCATCATCGCCGAGATCGAGCAGGAGCTAGCCGGCGACACCCGGGCCGACGAGAAGAAGAAGGCTACTCTGAACGCCATGATCGTAAGCCTGGAAGGTCTTGCCGCCTACGCCCGCAATCTGGCGTCGCTGGCCCGCGAAACGGCCGCTTCCGAGCCCGACCCGGCCCGGGCCGCAGAGCTTTCCCTCATGGCCGACACCCTCGCCCGCGTGCCCGCCCAGCCGGCCCGCACCCTGAACGAGGCCGTGCAGGCCATTTGGCTGTGCAAGGTGGCGCTCAACATGGAGAACTCCAACGACGGCATGGGCTACGGCCGGCTGGACCAGATCCTGCAGCCCTTCCTGGTCGCCGACATGAAGAAGCTTTCCAACAAAAAAGCCCGGGCTTCCTACATCAAGAAGGCCGTGGAGCTCATCGCGTGCCTGTTCCTGAAGACCACCGACCACACCACCTTGAACCCGGACATCGCCAACATCCTCTTCGGCGGGAGCCCCCCCAGCCAGACCATCACCGTGGGCGGCGTGACCCCCGAGGGCAAGGACGCGGTGAACGACATGACCTACATCATCCTGAAGGTCACCGAGCTCCTGGGCCTGAACGACCCCAACGTGAATGCCCGCTATCATGAGGACGTGAACTCCGAGGAGTACCTCAGGCGCGTCCACGACGTGAACTACATCACCGGCGCCACCCCGGCCGCCCACAACGACAAGGCCATGATCGCAGCGCTCCTCAAGCACGGCTACGAGATCGAGGACGTCCGGGACTGGGCCGCAACCGGCTGCGTGGAGCCCACCCTCTCCGGCCGCCACTGCGGCGCCACCTCGGCCATCAACATCAGCATCGTGGCCGCTCTGGAGATGGCCTTGAACAACGGCACCCACCCCCTCATGGGCTGGGAGCTGGGCCCGGAGACCGGCAAGCCGGAACACGGCGACTTCCCGACCTTCGAGGACTTCTTCGCCGCCTTCGAGGCCCAGTACCGCTTCCTCATTGACCAATCCGTCCTGTACAACAACATGTGCGGCGAGATGTACCGCAAGTACCGCCCGTCCAACCTCATGTCCGTGTTCACCCGCGGCTGCATCCAAAACGGCCGCACCGTGGTGAACGGCGGCGCCAAGATCAACTCCACCGGCGCCACCGCCATCGGCCTGGCCGACGTCACCGACTCCCTCATGGTCATCAAGAAGCTGGTGTACGACCAGAAAAAGGTCACCTTCGCCGAGCTCAAGCGCGCCATTGACGAAAACTTCTCCGGCCACGACGCACTGCACCGCACGGCCACCACCAAGGTGCCCTTCTTCGGCTCGGGCTCCGACGAGGCCGTGGCCATGGCCAACCGCGTGGCCGGGCTTACCCACGCGGCCTACGGCGCCCACAAGAACTACCGCGGCGGCGACCACCACACGGGCTTCTGGTCCATGTCCTCCCACGCAGCCTACGGAAGGCTCTCGGGCGCGCTCCCCTCGGGCCGCCTGGCCGGCAAACCCTTCACCCCCGGCCTCACCCCCGAGCCCAATGCATCCCGCAGCCTCCTGGACAACCTCCGGGACGTGGCCGGCCTGGACCCCGCCAACCTGGACAACAACATCGCCTTCAACGTCAAGGTGGTGCCCGGGCCCCGGGACAACCACGAAAAGGTCGTGGACAGCATGATGCCTTACGCCAAGGCCTTCTTCTCCATGGGCGGCATGCAGATGCAAATGAACGTGGTCTCCACCGACATGATGCGCGACGCCATGGCGCACCCGGAAAACTACCGCCACCTCCTGGTGCGGATCTCCGGATACTGCGCCTACTTCACCCAGCTGGACGAACAGGCCCAGCTGGAGCTCATCGAACGCGCCGAGTACGGGATATAAAACGGATGTAACGGCAAAAACAAAAAATAGAAACAAAAGCCAAGGCGTAAAAGATTTTGGGGAAAACCTTTCTTTCATGGAGAAAGAAAGGTTTTGCCCCAACCCCATTGCCAAGAAAGCCCCGGGAGGGGGTCGGCA
>JBFMHL010000026.1:0-46103 GCA_040753055.1 Thermodesulfobacteriota bacterium
GTGGAGGCCGCCGGCTTCTCGTGGTGATCGGTGGTTTTCCCGCCGCTGCAAAATCCATACATCAAAAAGAAGGTAGCCCTCTCTCCCTTGGCAAAATTTTCATTTTTCCTTACCCCTAGCTCTTAGCCCGACACCTTGACGGCTTTTGCCTCCAGCTCCGCCCGGCGCTTCGTGGCCCGCTCGCGTTTCTTCTGGGAGCAGCTTTCCACGGCGGCGGTCGCATCGCTCACGTAGCGCGGGTTCTTGTCCCTGGCGAACTCCTCCATCACGTTTTCGGAACGCGCGTGTGCGAACATGGCCCGCCCCATGGGCGTGCGGGTGATGACCGTCGTCCAGCCCTCGGCCGCGCCGATGCCTCCGAAAGAGATATCGGCCAGCTCCGCAGAGTAGTCGTCGCAGAACTGGCAGGCGTAGCGCTTCATGAAGGAAAGCTCGTCCATATCAAGCTCGATCACCTGGCCCGAGTCCAGATGGATCATGAGCTTTTCCTTCACGTTCACCTTGCGGACCTCGTTCCAGGAAAATCCGCCCATCTTCTCCAGCTGCTCGCGCTGGGCCGCGCCGAACTGGAAGTTGCCCGAGCAGAACAGGCCGAACACATACTTGATGGAATCGGTGGGAACGATGCCCAGGGTCTCCATCTTGCGGATGGTCTTCACCTGGCAGGGGGTTCCCACGAAGGCCACGCGGCGCATGCCTTTCTTGGTCATCTGGCCCAGCATCTGGATTCCGGCGGAGAAGGTGGAGTAAGTCTCGCTATACAGGCTCATGCCGTGGGAGGCGTCGAAGAAGAACCCGGCCGCCTCCAGGATTTCCCGGCGTGTGGTGGCCAAATGGGGCTCCCGCAGGAACAGGCCCTTTTTGCGGGTCACGATGGCGCCGTCAATGCGGCCGGAGTCGAACAGCGAAAGCAGGAGCGTGGTGACCACGCCGCCGTCCGTCGCCCTTTTCAGAACGGCCGCGTCCCGGCTGCGGGCAACGGCCGTCTCCAGCACCCGGCCCATGGGAAGCTTCCACGACAGCCGCCCCTTGGTCTCCTCCTCCAGCTCCCCGATCTCCGGACAGATCATGTAACAGATGCCGCACTCGATGCACTTTTCCATGTCCGCGTAGACGGGCTTCCCCTCGGGGTCCTGCTTCAGGGCGCCGAAGTTGATGGCCGTGCAAAAGGTAACGCAGCCGCCGCAGTGGTGGCAGAGTCCGGGCTTTTGCACCTGCTGCACCAAGTCAAAGAACGTTTTCATATCCGTCCTCCTCGTGCGCCTCGTGGATCAGGAAACCGCCGGCCTGGGGAAAAGCCCCGCACGCTCCACGATTTCCGGGACCGTCTCCTCCCATTCGATGGCCATGACGTGAAAGCCCGCAACCCCCGGCACTTCCTTGAGCCTCTGGATGGACTCCACGCAGATGTTGATTCCCTCGGCCGGCTGCTTGTCCTTGGGCACGCCGGCCATGCGGGCCACCACCGAATCGGGGACGTCCATGCCCGGAACGCGGTTCTTCATGTACTTGGCCATGCCCGCGGACTTGAGCGGCGTAAGCCCCGCCAGAATGAAGACCTTTTCGGTGAGCCCGCGCTCCCGCGCCTTTTTCATCCACTCCTCGAAGCGGTCCAGATTGTAGATGCACTGGGTCTGGATGAATTCGGCCCCGGCGGCGACCTTCTTGGCCAGGCGCGGCACGCGGATGGAAAAGGGATCTGCGAAGGGGTTCGCAGCCGCACCTACGAACATCTGGGGCGGGCCCTCGATATCCGCGCCGCCCAGAAACTTGCCTTCGTCCCGCATGCGCCGCACCGCCTGGATGAACTGGATGGAGTCCAGGTCGTGGACGTTTGCGGCCGTGGGGCAGTCGCCGAAGCTCTGGTGGTCGCCGGTCAGGCAGAGCATGTTGCTGATGCCGAAGGATGCGGCGCCCAGGATGTCGCTCTGGAGAGCGATGCGGTTCCGGTCGCGGGTCACCATCTGCAGCACAGGATCGAGCCCCATGAGCTTGAGCCGGATGCAGGCGGCCAGGCTGCAGAGCCGCGTCACGGAGGTCTGGTTGTCCGTGATGTTGATGGCGTCCACGTGGTTCTTGATGAGGTTCGCCTTCTTCTCGATGTGGGCGGCGTTGGTGCCGCGGGGCGGTCCGCACTCGGAGGTCACGGCCAGATGCCCCTCGCAAAGGATCTTTTCCAGGCGGCTTGCGGTCTTGGGCGTCCTTTTCGCTTTCTCGGTCATGGCGTCACGCATCCTCATGTACGAGTTTACGGGGTCCCCCCGAACGATCCTTGGACCAGTCCTTCAGGGGCGGTACCTTCTCGTAGTCGTCGAGCCTTCCCAGCGCTTCCAGCCGGTCCACGATGAGCTGCCAGGCGCAGGGTACCTCCTTGTTGATCTCGCAGGATCCCTTGTTGGAGCCTCCGCAGGGGCCGTTCTGGAGGCGCTTGGCGCAGCGGGACATGGGGCATATGCCGGCGGTGATCCCCAGCATGCACTGGCCGCAGGCCTGGCAGCTTTCGGTGAACAGCCCGTGGCGCTCCACATCCCCCAGGAAGGTGGTGTCCAGCCCCGGATAGACGGGAAGCTTGGGATAGCGCTTCACCATGAACTGAACCCCGATGCCGCAGGCCGTGGAAAGCACCGCGTCCGCCCGGGCAATCTCGTCGGCGGCCTTTTCGAAGAACTCGTGCTCGCACTGGCGCTCGATGCCGGAGTTCCGGATCTCGATGGCCACGTTCTCCTGGGTGGCGCGCATGCGCAGAAGCGAAGCCAGAATCTCCGCCTCCTTGTTGCCGCCCTCATGGCACACCGCCACGCAGGTGTTGCAGCCGAACACCAGCACCTTGGGGTAGCCCTTGATCATTTCCCAGATCTCGTCCAGCGGCTTTTGCTTACCCACGATCATGGGAGCCTCCTTGTCGGCCGGTCCGGGTGAAGGCTTCGGAATCCGGCTTCTGCGTGGACACGCTTTTCCATCGGGTTATGGTTGCTATGCAGACCGCTTGCGCAGGGCCGTCGCCACGGGGGATGGGCCCAGGGCTCGCACGATCTCGGTAAACTCGTTCACGATCTCTGCCCAGCGCGCGCCCATGGCCGAAGAAAGATGATACATGGCCACGCGCTCGGGCTCGATGTTCACGGCAGGCAAAAGCTTCTTGAGCTGGTTGATCCTCTTGGCGGCGTTGGTATTTCCTTCCAGGAAATGGCAGGTGCCGGGGAGTCAGCCTGCCACGAAAACGCCGTCCACTCCCTTTTCAAAGGCCCGCAACACGTAGGAATGGTCCAGCTTGCCCGTGCAGGGAAGCCGGATGGCCGTGACGTTGGGGGCGTAGGGAAGGCGCATGACCCCTGCCAGGTCCGCTGCGGCAAAAGCGCAGTAGTGGCAGGCGAAGGCCAGGATGGAGGGTTCGAAGCCCTGCGCCGCTGCCTTGGCTTCTTTCGTCTCGGGCGTTTGCTCGGCCATGGCCGGTCCTTTCATGGCAGTGTTCTATCCGGGGTTCTTGGCCAGAGCCCCTTCGGCGAACGCGTCAATCATGGCGAATATCTGGTCGTCCCGGTAGTGCCGAACCTGGAAGGCCTTGGCCGGGCATACCCCGGCGCAGATGCCGCAGCCGGTGCATTTGAGTTGGTTGTGGCTCACGCGGCCGTCCTCTGCGATGTAGGGCGAGCCGTAGGGGCAGAGGCGAAAGCAGGCCAGGCAGGACATGCAGATGTCCCGGTTGTGCTTGGAAACCACGCCGGAAAGTTCCAGGACCTTGCGGGACAAAAGCACGCCGGCACGGCCCGCCGCGGCCTGGGCCTGGGCCACCGTTTCCTCCAGGGGCTTCGGATAGTGGCAGAGTCCGGCCACGAAAACGCCCTCCGCCATCATGTCCACGGGCCGGAGCTTGGGATGAGCCTCGTTCAAGAAGCCGTCCGTGTTGAGCCCGCACTTGTAGACCTCCACCAGCTCCGTTTCGCCGGGGGCCAAAACCGCCGAGGCCAGAACCAGGTAGTCCGCCGGGATGGCCAGCCGGCTCCCCAGGATGTGGTCCCGGACGGCGACATAGAGCTCTCCGTCCTTGACGAAGGCTTCGGGCTTCTCGTCCAGGGTGTAGCGGATGTAGAAGACGCCCTTGCTCCGGGCCTCCCGGTAGAGGTCCTCGCGAAGGCCGTAGGTGCGCACGTCGCGGTAGAGGACGTAAACGTTGGTGTCCGGGTTCTTCTTTTTAAGCGCCAGGGCGCTCTTGGCCGTATGGGTGCAGCAGACCCGGCTGCAGTAAGGCCGCTCCGGTTCGCGGGAGCCCACGCACTGGATGAAGACCACGCTCTGGGCGACCGTTCCCTTATCCGGGCTTTTCCGCAGGAGGTCGTCGAAGCCCAGTTGGGTGAAGACCCGGGGGTCCTGGCCGAAGAGGTACTCGGTGGGCTGGAACTCCTTGCCGCCGATGGCCAGCACCGCGGCGCCGTAGTTTACCGAAACCTCCTTGCCGGCCACGTCCACCCGCGAGGTGAAGTCGCCCACCGAGCCTTCGCAGGACAGCACCCGGGCGTTTTTTAAAACCGTGATGCGGGAGTTTTGAGTGACCTTGGCCACAAGGTCCGAGAGGTAGGCGGCGACATCCTCGCCCCGCCAGGTCTGGTCCATGCGCCGGGCGTTGCCGCCCAGCTCCGCCTCCCGCTCCACCAGGGTGACGTCAAAACCTTGCTCGGCAAGGGAAAGGGCAGCGTTCATGCCGGCCACGCCGCCTCCCACCACAAGGCCCTTGGGCACAACGGTGACCTTGAGCTTTTCCAGGGACTCGTCGCGGCAGACCTTGGCAACGGCCATGCGGACCTGGTCGAAAGCCTTCCGCGTGGCGCGAACCGGGTCCTTCGCGTGGACCCAGGAGTTCTGGTTTCGAATGTTGGCCATTTCCACAAGATAGGGGTTCAGGCCGCCTTCCTTCAGGGTGTCCTGGAAAACCGCCTCGTGGGTCCGGGGAGTGCAGGCCGCCACCACAATGCGGTTTAAATTATGCTCGCGGATCTTCTGGGCCATCAGCACCTGGGTGTCCGTGCTGCAGGTGAACAGGTTGTTCTCCACGAACACCACGCCGGGAAGGGTTTTGGCATACTCGGCCAAGGCTTTTACGTCTATGACCCCCGCGATGTTGATGCCGCAGGAGCAGACGAAGACGCCCACCCGGGCCTCTTCCGCGCTCACATCCTTTTCCGCCGGGTAGACCTTTTCCTTGACCAGAGTGTTCCGGGACTCGGAAAGGAACTGGGAGACCCCGGCCGCGGCCGCCGACGCCTCGGTGACGGCCTGGGGGATGTCCTTGGGCCCGGCGAATGCGCCGGTTACGTAGATGCCGGGAGAGCTGCCGGCCACGGGAGCGAAGCTGGAGGCCTCCGCGAAGCGGTAGCGGTCCAGCGTGACGTTCAGCATCTCGGCCAGCTTGGAGGTTTCCGGGCTGATGGAAAGGCCCGTGGAAAGCACCAGCATGTCGAAGAACTCGGTCTCGCGCTTTCCCTCGTCCGTGGCGAAGTGGACGATGACGCCCGCCCCGCTCGGCCCGGCCTCGATGGTGTGGGGCCGCGCCCGCACGAAGCGAACGCCGCGCTCCTTGGCCTGGTTGTAGTAGCGCTCGAACTCCTTCCCGTGGCAGCGCATGTCCATGTAGAAGATGGTCTGGCTGACCTCGGGGGCGGGGAGATGCTCCTTGGTGACCAGGGCCTGCTTCACCGCGTACATGCAGCACACCGCCGAGCAGTAGCCGTTGTCGCCCCGGTTGATGTTGCGGGAGCCGACGCACTGGAGCCAGGCGATCTTCTTGGGCTCGCGGTGGTCGGAGAGGCGGGTGATATGGCCCAGGCAGGGGCCCGCCGGGGAAAGCAGGCGCTCGTATTGCAGCCCGGTGACCACATCGGGAATGTGGCCCAGCCCGTAGATGTCCTGGCCGAAGGGGTCGTAGGGGGTGTAGCCCGGGGCCAGGACGATGGCACCCGCCTTTACTTCGCGGATGCTTTCCTTGTCCTCGAAGTTGACCGCGCCCGTGGGGCAGAACTTCTTGCAGGCCCCGCATTTTCCCTTGGTGAGATAGATGCAGGAGTCCGCATCAATGGCATACTTGAGCGGCACCGTCTGGCCGAACTTGAGGTAGGCGGCCTTGCGCTGGGCAAGGCCGGTGTTGTAAGGGTCCGGGATCCGGCGAGGGCATTTCTCCGCGCACATGCCGCAGGCGATGCACTTCTCCGGATCAATGAAGCGTGGGTGCTGCCGGATGCTGACGGAGAAGTCTCCGGCTTTGCCCGAAACGGAAGCGACCTCGCATAGCGTCAACAGCTCGATGTTCAAGTGCCGACCGCACTCGACCAGCTTGGGTGAGATCACTCACATGGCACAGTCGTTGGTGGGAAAGGTCTTGTCCAGCTGGGACATGGCCCCTCCGATGCCGGCCGTCCGCTCCACCAGGTAGACGTAGTACCCGCTTCCGGCCAGGTCCAGGGAGGCTTGGATTCCCGCAATGCCTCCCCCCACCACCACGACCGCTCCCGTCGGTTTGCTTGCCATGACAACCTCTCTTGGCTTTTCTGGTTTGGGCCTATCGGAGCTTCGCCGCGTCCAGGTACTTGCCCAGCCTCTCCTCTCCGCCGGTGGTGATGATGTGGATGCCCTGGCACAGCCCCTTCAGGGCGTTCACGGTGTCGGCGAAAAGCTCGATGCTGGCCTTTTCCTTGTCCGGCGCGCGCAAAAGCTTCTGTACCACCCAGTCGGGCACCAGCCCGGAGCGCAGGTGCCGGTTGATGAAACGGGCCATCCCCGCCGTGCGCAGGATCATGACCTCGGCGATGACCGGCACGCCGAAGGTTCCGACGCGCTTCATGAACTTCTCGAAGACCTCGGGGTCGAAGACCGGCGTGGTGAGGAAGTAACCCGCGCCGATGGAGGTGAGGGCCTCCATCTCCTTGAGTTCCAGGTCCGGTACGTTCTTGCCCCAGGCCGACTCCACGCCCGAGCCCAGCACGAAGTTCACGGGCTTGACCAGACGTTCGCCCTCCACCCCCCTGCCATCCTTGAGGTGGGAGAGGACGGACTCCACCTTGCCGGAGTCCACGTGGAAGAACATCATCTCCTGGAGGCTGTCGCCCGTGATGCGGTAATCCTCGGTGAAGATGAGGAGGTTCTCCACTCCTGCGTTGTGGGCGGAGAGGAGGTCCTTTTCCAGCTGGATGCGGTTCTTGTCACGGGTGGTGGTCTGATAGATGGCTTCGAAACGGTTTTGCTTCAAGGCCTCGCAGGTCTTGATACTATCCCCCACCACGCCGTCCACCGGGGTCTCGGCCACGGACACGCCGTCCAGCCGCCCCCGGACCGCGGAGAGGTCCTTGACCAGGGCTTCGGGGTCTTCCTCCAGCGGAGCCTGGATCTCGGAGGTGACCACGAACTTGTTCTTCTCGAAAGCTTCCTTGAGCTTCATGAGCGCCTCCCCGGGGCGTCCGAGGATGCGGCCCGCCCCGCGCTTGCCGACCGATTTTAACTGCGGAAAAAGCTTTCCTTAAACGAGGTTCAGGAGCCGGGCCACCTCGCCCTTGAGCTGGCCCAGGGGCAGCGGCTTGGAAAAGCACACGTCGGCCCCGTTCTGCTTCATCTGGGCGAACTTCTCTTCGTCCAGGTAGGCGGACAGCACGATGATCTTGGTGTCCTTCGTGTCCGGGTTCTGCTTGATGCGCTTGCAGACCTCGTAGCCTTTGATGTCGGGCATCATGATGTCCAGGATGAGCAGGTGGGGCTTGAAGTGGTTCACCTGGAGGCCCGCCTCGAAGCCGTCGGAGGCGGAGATGACCTCGTAGTTGAACTCGTCCTCCTCCAGGGCCTGGACGATGGTTTCCACGATGATGGGGTCGTCGTCCACCACCAGGATGCGCATGCGCTCCGGCGCCGGGTCTTTCTCCGGAATGGGGATACCCTGCTTGCGCATGAACTCGGTAAGGTCCGCGCGCTTGATGCGGCGGTGCCCGCCTACGGTTTTGTAGGCCTTGATATGGCCCTGCTCGATCCAGTTGATGATGGTTTTGGGAGAAACGCTGCAGTACTGGCTGGCAGTGTAGACCGTGAAGATGTCCTCCATGGCGCCCCTCCTTGGCGAGAGTTTAATTTTTATTTATTATAGATTTTGCAGAATGTCAACAAAAATTCCCACCCCTTCACTTTTTATTTATTATACTGATTTCATTATATTTTAAATTTAATTAAAAAGAAAAGCGATATTTCTTAAAAATAAATTCTATAAAAACTATAATTCCTATACAAAACAGCGCCCTCCCCCGCCAAGGCGCCCGGGTTCGGGGGAGATTAAGCCCGCGCCGTCAAACTCGTGTTTCCAACCAAGAGGCAAACATCGCGGATTCCATGACGATAGAGGATAAGCGTTTTCGGAAACCGCAGGGGAAGAGGCCCTGCCGTGCGGGTGAAAAAGCTTTGTCTCAAAAGATGGCGTTGGTTCGGGGGAGAGGGGAAATGGGACATCCGGACCGTAAGAGGAGGCGCAGGGCGGAAACAAGCCCAACTTTTCAAAAGAGGCTTTGTCGCCTCCTTCACAAAATCTTTTCCTTATTCTTTATTGTTCAAAGCGATTCCGGGTGTCGTTATGGATTTTCAGGCCCCGAACGGTAAAACTTTGGGCGTGGTTCTAGAAAGTTCTGCGGAGAAAGCGCGGGGTGCGGGGGAGAATAAGCCGCTCGTTTCAAAAGCGGTTTTCTCCCCCCTCCCCCTGCAAAATTTCTTCCTTTCTTTATCTTCACTCCGGCTTGGTTTCCTGCGGGGCCGGGCATTCGGCTTGCGCTTCGGGGTGGTAGACGGGAATGGTGATGGTGAAGGTGGTGCCCTTTCCGGGCTCGCTTTCCACGCGGATGTCTCCTCCGTGGTCCCGGATGAAGCCATAGCAGACCGAAAGGCCCAGGCCCACGCCCTTCACCGAGTCCTTGGTGGTGAAGAAGGCGTCGAAGATCTTGTCCAGGTGCTCGGCCTTGATGCCTGTGCCGGTATCGGAAAACACGGCCGCCACCATGTCTCCCATGACCTCGGTGGTGACGGTGAGGGTCCCTCCTTCGGGCATGGCGTCCCGCGCGTTGGCGATCATGTTCAAAAACACCTGCCTGAGCTGGTTCTTGCTGGCCCAGACCGTGGGAAGCTCTTCGGCCAGGTCGCGCACCACATTGATGTCGCGTTCGCGGAGTTGCTTCTCGTGCAGGAGCAGGATCTCGTCCAGCACGGTGTTGACGTCGGCCTCTCTTTTGAGCTCCTGGTCGGGCTTGGAGAAGGAGAGCATCTTGCGCAGGAGGTCGGAGAGGCGCACGGTTTCCGAGAGCGCCATGTCCACCAGCTTTCGGCGGCGGGAGTCGGGCGAAATCTCCGTTTTCACCAGCTCCAGGGTGTTCATGATGCCGTAGAGCGGGTTGTTGAGCTCATGGGCCACCTGGGAGGTGAGCCGGCCCATTGCGGCCAGCTTCTCGGATTGGAGGAGCTGCTGCTGGGTCTCCGAGAGCTTGCGCTCCATGGCCAGACGCTCGGCCAGGTCCACCATGATGCCCACCGAGGCCAGCTCGCGCCCGTTCTGGTCGTAGATGATGGCCGCCGAGAGGTTGGCCTCCGTGACCACACCGTCCCGGCGCTTGGCCACCAGCTGATAGCCCTTGAGCTTGCCCACACCGCCGTACTCCGGGGAACGCAGCATCTTCATGACCTGCCGGGCCATGCCCTCGGGGTACACGGACACAATGTTCATCCGGCCCAGGACCTCTTCGGCGCGGTAGCCCAGCATCTCCTCGGCCGCGTGGTTCCAGATGATGATATTGCCCTTCATGTCCGCGGCCATGATGGCGTTGGGCGAGGCCTGGATGAGCTTGTTGAAGAAGTCGTTGGCTTCCGTGAGCTTCTTCTCCATGGCCTTGCGCTGAGTCTGGTCGGTGATGATGCCCTCGTAGCCCAGGATACGGCCCCGGATGTCGTAGCGGACCTGGGCGGTGAGCAGCGCTTCCACGGGTGTCCCGTCCTTGCGTTTGAAGGTGACCTCGTAGTCGGTGAGCTTGCCCTCGCGCTCCACGATCTCCTGGAAACGCTTGCGGTCCTCGGGCCGCATGTAGAAGTCCTTGGCGATCTCCAGGCTCAGGAACTCCTCCTTCTCGCTGTAACCGAACATCTTTAAAAGCGCGGGGTTTGCGTCCAGGAACTTGCCTTCCCGGCTGGAGATGTAGATCCCGCAATCCACATTCTCAAACAGGCGGAGGTAGTCCTGCTCCGAAACCTTGAGCTTTTCCTCCTGGCGCCGCACGCGGGTGATGTCCCGGAAGATGGAGAGCTTGGACATGGTGCCGTCCTGGTTGGCCAGAGGGAGTTCGGTGACCTCGTAGAAGCAGTCGTTCTGCTCCATGTGGAACTCCCAGCGCAGAACCCTGCCTTCCCGGAAGATCTCGTCCGCGCGGCACCAGGGGCAGGCATCCTCCAGGCCATTGATGGCGGAGTAGCATTTCTTGCCGGTGCAGTTCCCGAAGGTCTCCTGCATGGCCCGGTTCATATACTCCACCGTGAAGTCCTGACCGATGATGTAGATCCCATCCTTGATGGCTTCCAGGAGGACTTCCAGCCTTTGTCCGACATCCGCCATTATTTCATTTCTCCTATCGCGCCGGCCGCGGCCGGCAAGGGGGAAGAAAAACGTCAGGCCAGCCAGGTGGCCACGTACTCCATTCCATTGTGGTGGGGCAGCTCGTGGGGGAGCTTCCGGGTGTATTTTCCGGCGAGCCCCTTCTCCGAGGCTGCCAGCTCGAAGTGGCAGAGTGCGATGCCCATGTCTATGCGCTGCATGTCGGGCGCGCCGGGCAGGCTTTTGTAGCCCGGCGTTCGTTTGAGGAAGAAATGAAAGCCCATTCCGTCGGAAACGACGCGCCAGGGCTGCCGGTTGGTGGCCGATGGCGCGAGCCGCACCATCTCCAGGCAAAAGGCGTACTCGCCGGCGGACTCGGGGGTCAGCGGCCGGGACATGTCCTCGTTGAAAAAAAGGTGGGAGAAAGGCTTGCGATCCGAGGAGGACACGGAAACGCGGGCCACGATGTCCGTGAGGCTGCGGCGCTTGGTGGCCACCCCTAGTGGGCTGATGGCCGGAACCGCCTCGTCGGCTCCCACCCCGGCCCGCTGGGCGAACGCGCCCCGCCGCACCGTAGCCCCGATCCAGCAGGTGGCCAGGTCCTGGTCCGTGCAAAGGAGCACGGCCTGCTCGAAGTAGTAGCCAAAGGCCTCCATGTCCAGCTCCTGGGGGATCACCGCTCCCACCAGGAAGTAACGGGCTCCCTGGATCATCCCGTAGGTTCCGGCGACCCGGCCCGCTCCCTGCCGGCCGGTATCCACCAGAACGCAACGGGGCCGGCCGCCAAAGGGCGGCGCCTTGATGGCGGCGATTTTTGCGGAGAGCTTTTGCAGGGTTTCGGGGGGAAGCTCCCGGGTTTCGTAGCGGCGAAAGCTGTGCCGGTTGCGGATGGCGGCTTCCACGCCGTGATCGAAGAAGGGAAAGGTGTTCGCCATGAAAATGCTCCGTTTCCAGACGATGCAAGGGTGCGTGATAAGAAAAAAGGAATGCCTCCGGCGCCACAGAAGTGCCGGTGCGTTTCAGACGGCTTCGTTCCTGTCCAGTACATCCCGGATTTTCCAGGAAAGGTCGGTCAAGTCAAAGGGTTTTTGGATGAAGCCGTCGCATCCGCTTTCCAGAATCTCGGTTGCTTCGCCGTCCCGGCTGTACCCGCTGGAGAGGAGCACCCGGACATTGGGCGCGATGCGCCGGATGGAGTCGAAGACCTCCCTGCCGCTCATTCCGGGCATGATCATGTCCAGGATCACCAGATCCGCCGCCCTGGGGTTCTTCCACAGGGCCTCCACCGCTCCGGTTCCATCCCCCGCAAAGACCACGCGGTAGCCCAAGGCTTTCAGCATCTCCTTTCCCGTGGCCAGGACGTGCTCCTCGTCGTCCACCAGTATGACCTGCTCGGTGCCGCGCTGAAGCTCGGCCGGCGGGACCGTTTCCGGTGATCTTGCCTGCTTTTCCGAGGCGGGGAGATACAGGGTGAAGGAGGCGCCCTTTCCCGGTGTGCTTTCCGCGGTGACGAAACCGCCGTGGTTCTTCATGATGCCGTAAACTGAGGCGAGCCCCAGCCCGGTTCCCCGTCCCATCTCCTTGGTGGTGAAAAACGGGTCGAACACGCGCTTGAGGGTTTTTTCATCCATTCCCACGCCCGTGTCCGTGACGCGCACCTTCACGTAGCGTCCGGGGGCAAGCGCCCTGCCCGAAAGAGCTTCTGCAGAGAGGACCTCCACTCCGGTCTCGATGAACACCCGGCCTCCTTGGGGCATGGCTTGCCAGGAGTTCACCAAGAGGTTCAGAAGGACCTGCTCCATCTGGCCCGCGTCCGCTTCCACACTGGGCAGGCTCCGGTCATACACCGCCTCGATCATGATCTCCCGCCGGGTGCGGGAGAACATGGAGGCCGTGTTCTGGATGAGCTCGTTCAGGTCCAGGGCTCGGACCTCGTACTTGCCGGTCCGTGCGAATCCCAGGAGCTGCCGGGTCAGCTGGCTCGCGCCCTTAACATGCTGCTCGATGGTTTTGAGTCGCTCGTAGTGCGGGTGGTCCGACTCCAGGGAAAGGAGCATGAGGCTTACATTGCCCTGGATGCCCATGAGGATGTTGTTGAAGTCGTGGGCGATGCCGCCCGCCAGCGTTCCCACGGCCTCCATCTTCTGAGAGAGGCGAAGCTTCTCCTCCAGCGCCTCTTTTTCCCGCAGGGACCGGACACGGGCCGATACGTCCCGGACAACGCCCCGGAAACCGACCGGCTTTGCTCTCCCGTCCCGGATCAGGGAGGCGGATAGCTCGATCACGGTTTCCTTGCCGTCCTTGCGCCGGACCGAGAGGTCGCGTTCCATGGCGGGTGTCCCTGTTTCATATACTCCGTGATAGATGCCAAACATCTTCCGCGCCGTTTCCGCATCGGAGTAGTCCTTGTAGGAAAAAACCAGGAGCTCCTCTTTGGTGCAGGCGAAGATCCGGCACATGGCCTGATTCACGAAGGTGAACCTTCCGGTGAGGTCCAGCTCGTAGAAGCCTTCCTCGATGTTCTCCAAAATGGAGCGGTACCTTTCCTCGCTCTGGGAAAGAGCCAGGGAAAAGGACCGCTCCCTGTCCATCACCTCTTCCAGGCCGCCCAGGAGGACGCCGATGGCCAGGGTGGTGAGGGTATTCAGCGTGATGAAGGTGATGTTGGTTATGGAAAAGATCTCGGCAAAGCCGCTGGTCGTCACGGGCCAGGCGAAATGCCCCGAAACCCGCATCTGCCCTACCAGGATGAGGGTTACGGCATTGAGCAAAACGCTGAACAGGCCGGCGCGCATTCCCGAGAGCACGGCGGCGCTCAGGGAGAATGCGAAGAGCCAGACCCTTCCCGTGCCGACGGGCCCCACGGTGACGAGACTGGTCACTCCCAGCCCGTAAAGAAGGGAGAGGAGGGTAATCAAGCGCAGGGTAAAAGGTATGGCCCGCACAAAGGTGATGGCCAACACCCAAACATACAGCCCGACGAATACCCAAAAGTTGTACCAGCGACCTTCGAACAGGCTGTATTTGATGCTGGAAAAAAGAGGCAGGCCGAAAGCGCAACCGGAAAGCACCAGCACAAAAAAGACCCGATCGCGCCAGAGAAGGGCACCCTGGCGGGCCGAGGGGGGGCGGACCGGAAGGAACCAAGCCGCGATCCGCCACAAACGGCCGTCATCCTCGGAGCGTTGCCGGCCTTCGGGGTCTTTCATGGCTCCGCCATCCCCATCGCCAAGAGTTGGAGGGACGCGTTCGTTCCCATCCGGCGCGTTCCGGCTGTATCGGGCTTGTTCCCATGAATGACCATAGGTAACACACCCGGCCTTCCCTTTCAATCGGCCCGGGGTGGTGCGGCTCTTTGGTCGGGGTGGCTTCGCCCTATGAATGCACCATGCTTTTTCCCGCCCGCCGCCCAGGATCTTCCCATAGCCTTATCGGCCCGATCTTTTCTCCGGCCGGGTCTTCCCCATCTTCTTTTCCGCGTGCCTTCGCCGCTTCTCGTCGTCCACTTTGCTGCCCAAAAAGCCGAAGCCCTCCATGGGCAGGACGAACCATACCCCCTGGTGGGGAGCGCCGGCCCGCTCGAAGAGGTCCTCCAAAAAGGCCACGGCCTGCTCCATCAGGGCCTTGCTTTTAATCGCGGTAAAAAGGGTCTTGTTGTGGGTGACGCCTCCTGCCGTAAGGCTGCGGAAGCCGGCGAATATGGGAACGTGGCTGGACAGAAGTTGCAGCGCGTCCGTGCTTTCCAGCACCGTGCCGCCGGTTATTCCCAAGTCCATCCAGCCCGTTATGAGCTCGTCCAGCAGGTCCTCGTTGTTGATGACCGCAAAAAGAAGATGCATGGCAGGCCTGTTTGGTGACGATGCGAAAAACCCAAAAAGGTTCCCCCGAAAAAACAGAATTCACGGCCGCGGTTTACACGGGCTCCTTGAGAGGATCGGCAAGGAGCCTTGATCAGTGGAAGGCCATCTCCTTTTCCAGGTTTCTGATCCGATTGAAGAGCTTGCCCGGATCTTTCGCCTTGTGAACGGCGGACAGAAACTGGGGATTTTTGCACAGCCGGGCGATTCCGGCCAAAAGGCTGAGATGGGTGCGTTGATCTCCTTCCGGAACCGCCACGGCGATGAGCAGGTCCACGGGTCTGCGGTCAATGGCTTCGAAGTCCACGGGAGAGAGCAGCCGTAAAAGGGCTGCGGAAGGAGCGATCACAAAGGGGCCGGATGCATGGGGTATGCCGATTCCATTTCCCACGCCTGTGGACATGAGAGCTTCCCGCGCCGCCATTCCGTCATACAACGCCTGCCAGTCCGAAGCCACGCCGCTTACGGCTAAAAGCCTGGCCGCGTTTTGCAGGGACTCCGCCTTGTCTCTGCAAACGATATCCAGCACGATGCGTTCCGGAGAGAGAAACTCGCAGATCTTCATTCCGACGACCCTGAATACGGGGTTTTTCAGGCCCGGCAGGCTCTATTCCACCGCCAAAGCCCTCTTGAGCCTGTCGTAGTCCTCCCGGCTCATGTTCAGGAACTTGACGCCCATGCCCAGAGGGCTGTTTTCGGGATCGCTGGTCCGGGTCCTGCTCCAGGCCACCTCGCACAGGATGTGCAGGGCCTCGTGTCCGTCCGGGAGCATGAGGTTCACCGAAAGGCGTTCGCCGCGCGGAAGGGGGGTCGGGGTTTTGATATACAAGCCCCCCAGGCTGGCGTTGTGGGAGTATGCGGAAAGCTGGATGTCACCGTGTTCCATGACCACGAACCAGGTTTTGGAAACCCGAGGATCCTTGCGGACCATGGTGATTCCCGCGGCCGAATCCGTAGTCTTTTTTAGCCGCATGGCCAGGCATTCGAAAAGTACCTGCAAGGCCGGGGACACGGAGGCGAGTTCGTCCTCCAGCACGGTGCGGTCCACCACGGCGATCACGGTATCCCCCACCGCCTTGGCCGTTGCCGTGCGCGGCGAGTTGGATATGAACGCCATCTCTCCGAAGATGTCCCCGCTCCGCAGGACCTCCACGATCAGGCTCCGGCCCGCGACATCCTTCACGATGACCACGGCCCCGGACACCACTTGGTAGACGTCCTCGGACGTCTCCCCTTCGTGAAAGATGATCTCTCCGTCATCATAGGTCTTCTCGCCCAGAATCTTGAACACCGCTCCCTCCCCCGAATGAAAAAAGAATCACTTTTAAAATATATACCACGGATTGCACGCGTGCGACAATACGCTAAACCTTCGTTTTCCTTGCTTCGGGCATGCTCCGGGTCTATAATCCGGACCTCTACGAAACCCGATGGACATTGAGGATCAAAAGCCCGGGGGCACCGATGGAGTCTTTTCCTCGGCCCCTCACCGAAAACCCGCTGCCCGCGGATCTCAGGAGGCATGATGAAAACCGGAAAGATCGTGGCCCTTTTTCTTCTGGCGACCCTTATCGCAACCCTGCCCGCATTGGCCAAGTCCGGCAAGGAGGAAGCCGCCGAGGAGCTGACCCAGTGCCAGGAAGCGCTCACCGCCGTTGCCCAGGACCCGGAGGCCGGCATCCCGGAAAGCATTCTCGAAAAATGCGAGGCGGTGGTCATCTTCGCCAACGTGAAGAAGTTCGGCCTGGGAATCGGCGGCATGCAGGGTTACGGAGTGATGCTGGCCCGCGACAAGGACCGCAACTGGTCCGCCCCCGCTTTTTACCGTATCCGGGCGGCCAGCACCGGCTTTCAGGTGGGCGCGCTCTCCATGGACAATGTCCTGTGCATCATGGACCGCGACTCGGTGCAGAACTTCCTCACCAAGGAGTTCACTCTGGGCGCGGACATCTCCATCGCGGCCGGCCCCACCAAGAAATCCGCCGATCCGGCCTCCACGCTGGACATCAAGACCAAGATCCTGACCTATACCAAGGTGAAAAAAGGACTCTACGCAGGAGTTTCCATCGAGGGCTCCCGCATCGCCTACCTGAGCGACATGACCCGTGACTTTTACGGCAAGCCCCTGCAGGTGCAGGACATCCTGCTGGAAAACAAGGAGCCTGTACCCGAGCAGGCCAAGCCCTTGATAGAGCTCCTGGTGAAGTTCGCCACCCCGGAGGCCGCCCCGGAGAAGCCGGCCGCGGTCCAGGCCACAGACGAGAAGAAAAAGTCCGACAAGTAAGCCGGACGCAGGCTTGAAGGAGAGAGCGCCGCCCATGGATCAGTTCTGCGCCCTGCCCCACGGAGGAAACCTCGTTCGCCCCATGGCTTCGCCGGACCGGGCGCGCGAGCTTTCGGGGCTTTCCCGCGACATCGTGAGCCTCTCCCTCACCCCGCGGCAGCTCAGCGATCTGGAGCTCATCCTCTGCGGCGCCTTCTCCCCTCTTCCCGGTTTCATGGGCCGAGAGGCGACCGGCTCCGTCATCAAATCCATGCGCCTGCCCGACGGCACCCTGTGGCCCGTTCCGGTCAACCTGGAAATCCCGGAAAAGCGGGCGGAAAAAATCGCCCTGGGCGACAAGGTGGCCCTGCGCGACAACGAGGGTTTTCTTCTTGCGGTCCTCACGGTGAGCGAAAAGTTCATTCCCAGCCTGGGGGAGGAGGCGGAGCTCGTCTACGGAACCAGCGATCCCAACCATCCCGGCGTGGCCCGGTTGCTCTCCCGCGCCGGCTGCGTGGCCCTTTCCGGACCGCTGGAGGGTGTTCAGGCCCCCCTCCATTACGCCTTTCGGCAGCTCCGACACACTCCCGCCGAGATCCGCGCCCTGTTCCGCAAGCTGGGCTGGAGGCGGGCCGTGGGCTTTCACACCAGCCGCCCGGTGCACCGGGCCCAGCATGCACTCACCCTGGCGGCCATGGGCCGCGCAAACGCTGGGTTGCTCCTGCACCCCGTGGCCGGGCGTGTGCGGCCCGACGACATGGACACTTACGCCCGGCTCCGGTGCTACCTGTCCCTGGCCCGCTACTACCCCCACAGCTCGATGATCCTGTCTCTTTTGCCGCTTTCCATGCGGATGGCCGGTCCTAGGGAAGCGCTTTTCCACGCCATCGTCCGGAAAAACTACGGCTGTACCCACTTCATCGTAGGGCCGGACCATGCGGGAGCGGGAAGAGACGGCGGCGGGCGCCCTTACTATCCGCCCGAAGCGGCACGCGAGCTTTGCCAGACTCACTCCCGGGAGCTGGGCCTGGAAATCCTCGGCTTCGATTTTCTTAGCTACTCTCCGGAAAAAAGCGCCTTTGCGGAGAACGGCCCCAACGACTCGGCGGACCGCGCCTCGAGCGAGGCGGAAGTGGCGGAAAGGCTCCGCAGGGGCGAGAACCTTCCGTCCTGGTTCAGCTTTCCCGAGGTGGAGGAGGAGATACGCCGGGCCCATCCGCCCCGGAGCACCGCCGGATTCACCATCTTCTGCACGGGTCTCTCCGGGGCGGGCAAATCCACCCTGGCAAAGCTTCTCTACGCCCGCTTCGCGGAGGAGGGAAAGCGTCCGGTAACGCTCCTGGACGGCGACATCGTGCGGAAGAACCTTTCCTCGGAGCTGGGCTTCTCCCGGGAGCACCGGGACCTGAACGTCCACAGGATAGGGTTCGTGGCATCGGAGATCACCAAGAACCGCGGGATCGCCATCTGCGCCCCCATCGCACCCTACCGCAAGACCCGGCGGGAGGTGCGCGCCGGCATAGAGGTTTACGGCGGCTTCATCGAGGTATACGTGAACACGCCGCTCTCCGTCTGCGAGGCCCGCGACGTGAAGGGCCTCTACGCCAAGGCCCGGGCCGGGATCATCCCCGAGTTCACCGGCGTCTCCGATCCCTACGAGCCGCCCGAGAGGCCGGAGGTGATCGTGGACACCACCGACATGACCCCGGACGAGGCCGCCCAGGAGGTGTTCCTGTACCTGACCCGAGCGGGATATATTCGATAAAACCTGAATCCGCGACGGAGCTTTTTTTACAGGGGCTAAGGCCCATCGCCTGGGCATGCGTACCGAGAACCATGTTTTCCGTGGGGTAAAAATCGCCCTTCGGGGCGGCCCTCTACGGCCCATCTGCGGTGTTAAAGCCGCTGCCACCATACATTCGGTGCTGTCGGCCGCGGCCTTCCTTGCATCCAGGCCGCCTGAGACCGCTCACGGATTCAGGCAAAAGAAAAATTCTTGCGCTTTTTTTCCACACCCGCTACCAAACCAGGTACCAAAACCCTGAAGGACTCCCCGGGGCACGTGCCGGCCCGGTATCGAGGCCAATCCATGAGCGAAACTTCCATCGCCTTTCTACTTTCGGCTCCCTACTCTGGCGCGACGCTCCTCTCCATGCTCGCCAACCGGCACCCGGCCGTATCTTGCGACGGGGAAACCTTCCCCTACGAACGCGGAGCGCGCATCCTGTGCAGCTGCGGGCGCTTCCAGGACGAGTGCGACTACTTCCGCACCGCCGCCGCCAACATGCTGACCAAGGACGGCTCCCGCTTCGATCCGGATCTCTTTGCCTATGTACCCCGCTACAGCCGCAACCGGCTGCTCTCCCGCGCCCTGGAGGGGTTCTGGCTCTCCGGCCTGGGCTACCGGACGTCCAGCTTCTTGCGCAGCCTTCCGGCAGCAGGAAAGGCGGAAGACCGCTTCGTCGCCGAGCACATGGCTTTCATTGAAAAAAGCCTTGCCCTGAAAAAGGCCGGCGTCTACCTGGACGGGACCAAGTCCATGCACCGGGCCGAGCTCTTCGCGGAGCGCGGGCTGACCACAAAGGCCGTTTACCTGCTGCGGGACCCCCGCGGCTTCTGCAACTCCTACCGGAAGAACAAGCGGCAGCTCTCGCCTTCCGGCCTGGCCCTGGCCGCGGGGGAGTGGAAAGTGCACTTCCGCAAGGTCAAGGCCTTTTCCCGCCGTTTCGACCAGGTTTCCATCCTCACCCTGCGCTACGACGAGCTGTGCCACGACCCCGCAGCCGTTCTGGGAAAAGCTTGCGAATTCCTCTCCGTTCCCTTTTCCGGCCAGATGCTCAAGTTCTCCCCTGAGGGGATGCACGTCACCGGAAACCGGATGCGCCATTCCTTCTCCGGCGAGATCCGGGAGGACGTGTCCTGGAAAAAAGAGCTCTCCGCGGAAGAGATCCGGTTCATCACCAGCCTGCTGGCCCCGGAGATATCCGAAGCCGGTTTCCCCCTGGAATAGAGCCCATGGACCCTTACGGCCAGATCCACCGGTTCCTGGTGGGGCCGGCCTGGGACCGCTACCGGGGCTTTTCCCTCCGGGCCCGGGAGCGCGAGGTGGAAAACCATTTCCGCCTGCCCGCAGCCCGCAGGGAGCTTAGGTCCTGGGAGCGGGTTCTGGCGCTCACGCGCCACGCCCTCAGCCGCGTCCCCTTTTTTGTTGACCGCGCGGCCGGCGCGGGCCTGGACCCGGAGCAGATCCGCACCTACGAGGACTTCTGCCGGATTCCGGCCCTCACCAAGCCGGACATGAGGGAAGCCGGCGACAGGCTCCTCCTTCCGGGCCTGGATAAAAGCGATCTCGTCTACGGCACTACCGGCGGCACAACGGACTCGCCCATACCGCTCTGGTACGACAAGGCCCGCAGGGACATCAAAGCCGCGGAGATGAACTTCTACCGCCGCTGGTGGGGCTGGCGGCCCTGGGATCGAACGCTCTTCCTCTGGGGCGCGGCCATGGACTTCCCCAAGGGGGGCACCCTTTCCGCCCGGGCGCGCGCCCGCTTGCTGAACCGCAGGCGTTTTCTTTATGCCAACAAGCTCAACCCCCAGGTCCTGGACGCTTACATCGCCGTCATCAACCAGTTCAAGCCGCGCATCATCCAGGTCTACAGCAATCCGGGAAGAATCCTGGCCGGGCACATCCTTGCAACCGGAGCGCGGATGCACCGGCCCCATGCCGTCATCGCCACGGCCGAGCCCTGCCCCCCCGCTTTCCGCGAAATCATGGCAAAGGCCTTCCGCTGCCCGGTGTATACCTTCTATGGAGCACGGGAGTCGGGCTACATCGCGGCGGAGTGCCCCGAGCACCGCAACCTGCATGTAAACACCCACAGCCTATTCCTGGAAATCGTTCAAAACGGCAGGCCCATTCCGCCGGGCCGTGTGGGCCAGGTGCTCCTCACCGACCTCTTCTCCTTTGCCATGCCCTTTCTCCGCTACCGCATCGGCGACATGGCGAGTCTCTCGGAAACGCCCTGCCCCTGCGGACGGCCCGGACCCATTTTGAACTTCATGGCAGGACGGGAAACCGATGTGTTCAAAACGCCCGACGGGGACCTGGTCCCGGGCGTGAGCTTCTGCGAGCGGGTGGTGACGGAGTGCCGGGGCTTTGCCCAGATGCAGTTCATCCAGGAAAAACCCGACGAGCTTCTGGTGAAAATGGTGAAGGGGCCGGACTACACGGAAGAGGACATGAAGAAGCTGGACGCGGCTCTTCATTACTACTTCGCGGGCAAGCTCACGATAGTGAAGCAGTTTGTTTCCGACATCCCGCCCGAGCCTTCCGGAAAGGTTCGGTTCTGCATTTCCAAAACGGAATAGCTGGCCGCAGATCCTCGCCTGTCTCCGCAAAGGGGCTCCTGCGCCGAGCGCCCGGCTGCCTTCTTCAGCAAGCGCAGACCGCCCGAACGGGCCTACCCGTTCGCGTCCCTTGGTTCGTCCGCCTCGCGGAACTCCTCGCTTATCTTGAGTATCTCCGGCAGGATGGAGAGGAAGATCTGGAAAAGGCCGGGATCGTAGTGGCGGCCCTTCTCGTTTTCCATCTCCGCCAGAGTGGCTTCCACGGACCACGGGTTCTTGTAGGGCCGTCGGGAAACCAGGGCGTCGAAGGCGTCGCAGATGGCCACAATCCTTCCCGTGACGGGGATGGCCTCCCCGGAAAGACCTGCGGGATAACCGGTTCCGTCCCAGCGCTCATGGTGGGTCAACGCGATCTGGCGGGCCATCTTCATGAGCTCGGAGTCGTCGCCGGACAGGAGGTCCGCGCCCATGTGGGTGTGGCCCTTCATGATCTGGTACTCGGCCGGCGTGAGCCGCGCCTTCTTCTGCAGGATGTGGTCCGGGACGCCGATCTTGCCGATGTCGTGCATGGGGCTTGCGTTTTTCAGGCGCTCGCAGATCTGTGGCGAAAGCCCGGCGGCTTTTCCCAGGGCCTCGGCCATCTTGCTGATGCGCACGATGTGCAGGCCCGTGTCCTCGTCCTTGTACTCCGCCGCCTTGCCCAGGCATCGGATGATCTGGAAGCGGGTCTCGGCCAGCTCGCGGGTGCGCTGGGCCACCGTTTGCTCCAGGTTCACGTTCTGCTCCCGGACCAGCTTGTACAGGAGCCGCGCCTGGAGGATGTTGCGGATGCGGGCCAGGGCCTCGGCCCGGTGAAAGGGCTTGGTGAGAAAGTCCCGGGCACCCCACTCCAGGGCCTTGATGCGGATTTCGGGGTCCGAGAGGGAGGTAAGCACCAGAACCGCGTGGGAGTCCTCCTCCATCCTGGTGATCTCCTCCAGGATGGTGAAGCCGTCCACGTGGGGCATGATGATGTCCAGAATCACCAGATCCGGCCGGAACTCCCGGAAGGTGTCCATGGCGAGGCGGGAGTCGGTGACTCCCTGGATGTGCTTGTAGCCGGCCGTCTCCAGGAAATACGTGAGCAGCCGGATGATGTCCGGCGCGTCGTCCACGATGAGAATTTTCGCCCGAGCGAGCTCTTTCAAGGGAATCATGCTTCTCTCCCCGCAGAAAGCTTCCGGCGAACCGCAAAACCCGACCGGGAGCCCCGCGCCCCCTGGAGGCGCTCCCGGATTGTTGAGGGCGCAGCCCCTCAGACCAGGGAAAGCTCGCGCTCCTTGATGCCCGTAAGTATCCTCTTGAGGTTCTGGGTGAGGCTCCCCTTCATCTTCAGCATCAGCTCCACGAAAGCGATGGAGGCCATGTCTCGGAACTCCAGGAACTCGGAGTACTCGGCCAGCTCGTAATCTATGTTAACAGCCCTGTCCTCCACGTCCAGCTTGCGGATGTGTGCTTTCACCCCGTCCACGTAGGTCGCCACGTTCGCCAGCGTGGTAGCCAACTCCACCGGGTTCTGGGGAATCTCCGGCGGTATCTCCCCATACTCCACTACAAAGGGCCCGGTCTCCTCGTAGAACATCCGGGTGAGCGCCTGGGCCCCGGTGAAGGGCCCCTTGGAGGCGTGGACCAACCTTCCGCCGTTCATGAAAACCACGGCCTCCATGCCCTTCAACGAAACCCGCGCGGGCCGGCCGCTTTTCGCCGCCTCCTTCAGGACCTCGGCCAGGGCCTTTTCCGAGAGGTCCCCGCGTATGAGCTCGGCGGAAGCGATGTCCCGGGAGCGTTTGGCGCGCTCCAGAGCGGCTTTGACTCGGGCGACCAGCTCCTCCTTGGGGGTGGTCTTCAAGACGTAGTCGTCGGCCTCGGCCTCCATGCCCATGGCCTTCACTTCCGGGTCCGCAGCACTGGTGAGAAACACCACGGGCACGTTGCGGAGGTTCTTTCTCGCGCGGATGGCCTTGAGGGTGGCCAGTCCGTCCATGCCTTTCATCTGCACGTCCAGAAGCACCAAGTCCGGGACCGAGCGGGAAAGGGCATGCAAAGCCTCCTCCCCGCTTTCGGCCTGGAGCACCGCAAATCCGGCCGACCGGAGGAAGTTCTCCAGAAGCCTCCGGATGTTGCGGTCGTCGTCAACCATCAGGATCGTTTCTTCCGCCATCCCGCCTCCCGACCCACCTCAGGCTATACAGAGGCTTTTCAGGGCCTTTTCCCCTTCTCCCGTGTTTGCCTTCCCCCGTTTTCTACTCCATGCTCCTGCCCCGGCGCACCGCCCGGCAGGTGGCCGCCAGCGCGTCAATCATGGACCGCGCCGCCTCCCGGTCCTCGGCCTTGGCCGCCTTCTCCAGCTCCGCGGACTCCTCGGTGAGCCGGGGGTAGCCGTAGGCTCCCCCCGCGCCTTTCATCTGGTGGGCGAACCCGGCCAGGTCCTTGTACTTGGCTTCCGCAAACGCAGCTTCCAGCTGGACAATGAACTCGGCCAGCCCGGCCGCGAACTCGTCAATAATGGTGTTCATCTCCAGGTCGTCCATGAAAAGCGCGCTCTGGATCGCGACACTTTCCGGCAGCGACTCCGACACCGGCACGGCCTGCGGACCCTCTTCCTTCCTGGCCAAATAGCTCGCCACCACGCTGATGAGCTTTTGCCGGTTCACCGGCTTTGCGATGTAATCGTCGCACCCGGCCTGGATGCAGCGGTTCTTGTCCAGAACCGTGGCGTGCGCGGTAAGGGCCACGATGGGACGCCGGTATCCGCGCTCGCGCAAAAGCCGGGTCGCTTCGTAGCCGTCCAGTTCGGGCATGAGCATGTCCATGAGGATGACGTCGAAGGGCTTTCCCACCTGCTCGCCTTCCAGGGCCTTCTCCATGGCTTCGCGCCCGTTTTCGGCAAACTCCACCGAAAGCCCTTCCCGTCTGAGCAGCAGGCTCAAGAGCCTCCGGTTGTCCGGGCCATCCTCGGCCAAAAGGATGCTTCCGTTGAGCTGAACGGGCCTCGGCTCTTCCACGGCAAGGCCCTTGACCTCCGCGGGCCTTTCCTCCTCCACCTTGACCAAGGCGAGCTCGTCGGCCGGCCCAGCGTCCACGGTCAGCGTGAACACGCTGCCCTTGCCTTTCCGGCTTTCCACCTTGATGTCGCCGCCCAGCATGTTGGCGAGCTTGCGGGAGATGGCAAGGCCCAGCCCCGAGCCGCCGAAGGTGCGCACGGTGGAAGAGTTTGCCTGCTGGAACTTTTCGAAGATCCGGTCGCATTCCTTTTTGGACATTCCGATGCCGGTGTCGGCCACCGCAAAGGAGAGCTCGCCCCGGCCCTTTTCCTCCAGCATGTTGAGGCTGATGGTCAGAAAAACCGTTCCCTCCTGGGTGAACTTGATGGCGTTGCCCAGCAGGTTGATGAGGATCTGCCGCAGCCGGGTGGGGTCGGTCTTGACGGCCTTCGGGATCATGCCCACATAGGAGCTGTAGAAGGTGAGCCCCTTCTTCTCCGCGGTCGCCTCCATCATGGACACCACCCCGTCCACCACCTGGACCGGGTTCACCTCCATGACCTCCAGGTCCATCTTGCCCGCTTCGATCTTGGAAAGGTCCAGGATGTCGCTCACCAGCGACAGGAGGTACTCGGCGCCCTTGCGGATCCGGTCAATGTACTCCCGGCGCTCCTCCTCGCTGACAGGCTCTCCCAGGAGCTCGGAAAAACCCACGATGGTGGTGAGGGGGATGCGGATCTCGTGGCTCATGCCGGCCAGAAAGCTGGTTTTGGCCTCGTTGGCCACTTCAGCCTCGGCCGCGAAACGGTTGCTGGTCTCGATGGCCTTTTCCAGGTCCTGGTTCACCCGGCGGGTTTCCGCATAGGCCTTCTTGAGCTGGCGCATGAGCTGGTCGCGCATGTAGGAGCCGCCGATGCTCATGGCGGCCAGGCTTAAAATGGAGATTTCGGTCTCGTTGAAGGTCTTGGCCGTGAAGAAGTAGTCGAACTCCAGGAAGCCCCAGAACTCGTCCCGCATCTGGATGGGAACCGCCAGCAACGACTCGATGCCTTCCCGGGAAAGGATCTCCCTCTCCGAGTCGGGAAACTCCTCCACGGTCCCCAGGATGGGCTGCCCCCCCGCCATCACCTCCTGCCAGCGGCCGAAGCCTTCCGTCATGACGCTGCGGAGATTCCGGGCGTCCTCGCTCTCCTGGACGAGCTTCCACTCGAAGCTGAGCGCAAAGCTCCTGGCGCATGTCTCCTTGTCCGTGACGCTCCGGTAAAGGCGGATGCGATCCACGTCCATGACCTCGCCCAGCATGTTGAAGGCGGCGTTCAGCTTCTCCTTGGGGTCGTTCACCACGATGAGGTCGCGGGAGAGGCGGGACACGATGCCGAACAGTCTTTCCCTCTGCTTGACCCGGTCCTCCCCATCCTTCCGGCCGGTGATGTCCATGATGAGCCCCACCAGGCCGATGACGTCCCCGCGGCTGTTGCGCCGGGGTGTCCGGGTGGAGATGGTCCACAAGGTCCTGCCGTCGGCGCCGGTGAGCGGGCCTTCCACTCCGGATCGGGTTTCCTTCTTGGACAGGACCTCGCGGTCCTGCCGGCGGATCCAGGCCGCGTCCTTTTCCGAGAAGAAGTCGTAGTCGCTCTTTCCCGCTATCGCCTCCACCGGAACCCCCACCCAACGGGCAAAGGCGTCGTTGGCGGTGACGTACTTCATCTTCGCGTCCTTGTAGTAGAGATACGCGTCAATGTCGGCGAGAAGCTTGTCCATAGGGAGGGCTCCCGGTCAGAAAGTAAGATTTGTACCACTATACCAAAATGGCGGGTAAAGCCAAGGGGTGGAGGCGGATGCCCGCCGGAGCTTCCGGCGGGCTTTTAATCGAGGAACTGTTGACGGGGAACGGCGGGCCTCCGCCCGAAAGCGGAGCGGCTCCCCTTCCGGGTTACTTATTGCTTGGGCTCCCGGATCTTGGCCACGACGGCTTCGGCGATCTTCTCCGCGGAGCGGCCGAAGAGCTCGTCCACGGGTACCAGGTCCAGGAAGGAGTCGTCCCAGACCACGCCGGACTCGTCGGCCAGGTTCTTGATGTGGTCGTATTTTCCACCCAGCGCGCGGGCCTTTTCACGCGTCGAGACATCTTTCTTGAACTTCACCTCCAGCAGGATGAGGTGCTCGATGTTGTTGGGGTTCTCGCCGGTCCCGGCGATGATGGGTATGGCCAGGAGGCTGCGGTTGTCCTTGCGGCCCTTGCCCATGTAGACGTTCCCGCGGGCCACGATGATGCGCTTGGTGCCGGAGAGCCGCCGGTCGTGCTCGGCCCGGCTTTTGAGCTTCTCGGCCGTGCCTTCCTTTTTGAGCAGCGTGATGGTGGAGCCCTCCACCGGGTCTCCCAGAACGGAAAGGCCGTCGATGCGGTAGAGTGTGAGGCCCACCACCTCCTCCACCACCTTCTGGATGTTCTTCACCACCAGCACGTTGCCGGTGGAAAGCTGGTCCGCCCGGAAGCCCTGGGCGGCCACCGTGTCGAAAAGCAGGCCCTCCGCCGTCTCGGCGATGCGGCTGGTTCCCACGGTCACGGTCTTGGCCTGGTGCTTGATGGCGTCCACGGGCCTGGCCAGCTGGCTGATTCCGAAGGCCAGCGTGGTGAAGAGCTGGCCCAGGATGTTTCCGGGCGTCCCCTTCACGCCGAAATCCAGAAGGAAGTCCTCCACCGGCAGCCTGCCCGCCAGGTACTTGCACAAAAGGGTAAGGTCCGACGGCGTGTTTCCGGAAATGCCCGAAGGAAACTGGCCCGCGCGCTTGCGCTCCCGGAACTTGCGATAGAAGCGGGCCACCCTTTCCCGGAAGCGGCTCTCCAGGAGGACCTCGTAGATGTCCTCTCCTTTTTCCGTGTATTCGTCCACGGTGCGGACGACCTCCTGGCGGAAGTCGTAGAGGAAGCCGGAACCTTCGTTGATGGCCAGCGCCGCGTGGTAGCCCCAGATGTGGCCGGTGAGGGTGGAAAGGATGGGCGAAAGGTGCGGGGCCACGGGCGGCACGAACAAAACATCCCGGGCGAACTCGTCGAAGCGCCCCTCGCCCTGGTCCGCGATGACCACCGGGGCGGCCTTGTGGGCCGTGAATATGGCCACGTCCTTGACGATGTCGGAAAGGACCGCCTCGGGGCTTCCGGCCGCGCACACCAGGATGAGCGGCTCGGAGGAAAGGTCAATGTGCTTCTTGTCCTCGACGAAATCGCTGGAGATGGTCTTGTAGCAAAGCTCGGAGAGCTTGATGCGGATCTCGTCGGCCGCGCTCTTGTTGGGCCCGCTCCCCACCACGGCCCAGTAAGTGCGGGTAACGGCCAACTTTTTAGCAGAGGCGGCGATGCCGGACTGGTTGGCCAGGACCTCCCGCATGGCCCCGGGAAGCCGGGCCAGGTTCCGGATCTCCTGGGCCACGAAGGGCCCGGGCCGCACATCGGCCTCCTGGGCGAAGAAGAGGCCCAGCACCGCTCCGGCCACGATCTGGGAGTAGAAGGCCTTGGTGGAGGCCACGCTCATCTCGATGTCCCGGCCCGAGCTGGTGTAGACCACCCCGTCCACCTTGAAGGTGATGTCGCTGTCGCGCCGGTTCACGATGGCGAGCGTCCTCCCGCCGGCGGCCTTCACCATGTCCACCGCCCGGTTGGTGTCCGTGGTGGTGCCCGATTGGGTGATGGCCACCACCAGGGCGTCGGACAGGGGCTTCTCCGCATCCCGCTCGCAGAGCACGAAGCCGGAGAACTCGGAAGCCTTAAGCGCGGCAATGACCGGCACGGCATCCTTCAAGTAATACTTGAACAGCTCCGCGCAGGCCTGGGCCGCAATTCCCGCCGTCCCCTGGCCGATGAAGAAGATCCTGCGGATGGCCCCGGCGGCGAAGTCCCTTCGCAAGGACTCCGGCACGTTCTTTTCCGTGAGCTTCACCCGGACGGTGCGTTTGTCCTCCTCGCCCGTGACCTCCCAGCGGTGGAGAAGGGTCTTCTCCACGGAGGACGGCGACTGGCTGATCTCCTTCAAGAAATAATGGGGAAACTTGCCGCGGTCCGTGTCCCGGGTGGTGATGGCCGTTCTCTGCAGGTCCTTTTCCGTGAGAGCCACGGGCTCCCCGTCGTAGCGAAAGGCGGAGATGCCCGAAATCCCGGGCTTTTTCCGGTCCAGGACGAACACCTGCCCCGAAACCTCGCCGCCCTCCGTCTTGATGACGGCGTCCCCCCGCATCTTGACGAAGGTGTCGGTGAGGGCCACGAAGCCGTAGACCTCGGAAACGGGAAGGAAGCCTTCGTCCGAGACGCCCACGAAGACCGCCTGGCCCGAGCCCCTGTGGCCGATGAAGAGCTTTCCCGGAGCCAGGTCCGTCTGCATGAAGATGGCGTGGCTTCCGGTGAACTCGGAGACCGATCTGCGGAAGGCTTCGGTGATGTCCAGCCCCTGGCTCACATAGCGGGAAACCAGGAGCGGGATGATCTTGGTGTCCGTGGTCACCTGATCGGGGATGAGGATCCCCTCCTGCTCCAGGCGCGCGCGGATCTCGGCGTAGTTGTCAATGTCGCCGTTCAGGCAGGCATGGATGATGCCGGTCTGCTGCGGGTCAATGCCCGTAGCGGAGTTGTCCAGGGGATGGCAATTGGGCTCGGTGATGGCGCCCACGCTGGCCCATCGGGTGTGGGCCATGATGGTTGCGAAGTCCGCGTTTCGCGCAGCCAGCCGGAGCAGCGCGTCCTTGGCGATCTCGCCGCGGAGAAAAGCCACGTTGTCGCCCAGGCGGCCGATCTCGGCTGCAATTTTATAAACGAAGCTGAGAGCACGGAGCCCCCCTCGCCTGGTCAGGGTGACAGAGCCATTCAGAGCGAGATCTATGCATAGGCGCCTGGCGATCTCCTCTTTACAAGCTTTTGCTTCCTCCCGATCCTCCAGGCGTCGATTTGTGTTCTCATCCAGCAGGTTTCTACCCAAGGGCCGTCCAGTCTCGCTGATGATCCCTTTCAGCCCGGCCTTCAGTTCAAAACGCTTCCACCCCTTTTCATCCAGAAAAATCATGACGGAGATGCCGGCCGAGTCCCGTCCGCGCACCTCCAGCCGGTCCAGGCTGGAAAGGACCAGGTCCAGATTGCGGAAAAAAGCGGGCTCGCAGGTCTCCTCCGGACCGCACAGGGCCCGGACCCGGTCGCAGGAACCCGCCACCTCCTCGGTGAGGATCCATCCGATGTCCTGCAGAAGCTCGATGCGCTCGGCAGCCACCACCGCATCGGCGGCGCCCATGGCCTGGATGTCCGCGTAGAGGCTTTCCTGCTCCTTTTCCGCCAGGGCGCTGAGCTTTTCTCCGATGGAAGCAAGCGTGGAGCGTACCCGGGGGTCGTTGTACACGGAAACGAAGGCCTGCTGCCGTTTGAGGTCCGCGGCCATCCGGGAGAGCCGGGCGAGCTTCTCCGGGCACAGGTAGCTGTCCGCAAGGCAAAGGCCCTTTTTCCCGCAGCTCTCCAGACAGCGGCCCGCCACCTCCCGGGCCAGAGCCTCAATCTCCGCCAGGGGGATGCGCTCGGGCTCGGCGGACTGCCTGCGTTTGTAGGCCACGAAGCCGGCCAGCCCGCAGCAGAGGGTGGCCCGGTATACGGGAAAAAAGATCAGGGAGCCTCCCGGCACGCGGGAGGGGGAAACCCCGAAGAAAACCCGCGTGGTGGATAGGAAGCAAAGCAAACGGGAGAGAAAAGAAAGCACTGCGCCCTCCGGTAGAGTCGGGGAACGGGAATTGCGGTGCGCCCAACTATTTTACCGCCTACATCTTCTCGTACAGCTCGCGGGCCTTGTCCCGGGTCATGCGGGACTTCCAGTCGGGTCCCAGGGCGTTCTGCCACAGGGGCTCCAGAGAGAGGGCCACGTCAATCATCTTGTTCATCTTCTCCTCGGAAAGCCCGGCCGTGAGATTCCGCGGCAGGCTGATTCCGTGGCGGCGCATCATCTCCCGGAACTCGGGCACATACCCGGGATAAAACTCGTCCAGGTAGTCGAATACGATGGAGTTGCCGATGCCGTGCCGCGTGCCCAGGACAAAGGCCAGCCCGTAGGAAAGGGCGTGGCACACTCCCACCTGGGAGTAGGCGATGCTCATTCCGCCGCAGTACGAAGCCATCATGAGCTTGTCGTCTGCGTCCGGCCCCGGCTCGCCCAGGAACACCTCCTGGCACAGGGCCAGCGCCTTTTCTCCGTAGGCCTGGGAGAAGGAGTTCAAAAAGGTCCCGGCCAGCGACTCCACGCAGTGGATATAGCAATCCATGGCTGTGTAAAATCGCTGCTCCGCGGGAACGCCCGCCAGAAGCTCGGGGTCGAGGATGATCTGGTCGAATACGGAAAAGTCGGAGTTGATCCCCAGCTTGCGCACAGGTCCGGTGAGCACGGCCGTGCGGGAAACCTCCGCGCCCGTCCCGGAAAGCGTGGGAATTCCGGCGTGGTACACGGAGGGGAACTTGGGCAGGTCCCAGCCCTGGTAGTCGGCCGAAGAGCCGGGGTTGGTGAGCATCACGGAAACCGCCTTGCTGATGTCCATGACCGATCCCCCGCCCACTCCGATGACGCCGGAGGGGAGCCCGCCGCAACGCTGCTTGATGGCGGTGACGAGCTTGTCCACCTGCACGGTGGTGGGCTCGTGGTCCTTGATATCCACGAAGACCACCAGGTCGTCCTTGCCCGCCGGAATACGCCCGGCCAGGGCGCTGTCGGCGAAGACCGAGTCCACCAGCCAGGCCATGGGACCGGGCTTCTGCACCCGCCGTTTTTCGAAAATCTCCCCGGCCTGGTTGAAGGAGCCGCGACCGAAGATGACCATGGAAACCATGCGAAAGTTGCGAAACGCCATATAGACACTCCCTTATTCCCGTGATCGTGATTCTTGTCTTACGCTCCCAGGGCCGATCGGATCTTGGCGATGCGCTCGTCCATGTCCTTTTCGGTCCAGGAGAGCTTGATCTGCATGCAGATGGTGCGGCCCATCCAGTAGTCGGAAACCGGAAGATCCTTTGCCGCGTAGTCCGGGGCCTTTTTCAAGAGGTCCAGCACCGGCCGAGCGGAAAAAGTGCGGTCTTTCAGGTGATGCCATTTGCGGAAGTAGTGCCAGTTGTTGTCGTACCAGTAGAACACGCCGTCCACACCGGCCTTGGCGAGCTCCTTGGCGCCGGCCCGGGCCGACTGCTCGTCGGGCAGGAAAAAGGTAAGGAAGGTGGCCGAATCTCCGTCCGGGTCCGGCAGACGGCGGAAGGTGACGCCCGGGACGTCCGTCATCGCCTCCTTGATCTTTTTCTTGTTGGCCCGCTGGATCTCCAAAATGCGGGGGAGCTTCCGGAGCTGGGCCAGAGCCACCGCCGCGGTGAGCTCGCTCACGCGGAAGTTGATACCCACAATGGGGTGCCCTTCCGCGCCGCGGTCGTTTCCTATGTGGTCGTGGCCGTGGTCCGCGAACTGATCGGCCCTCTCGTGCAGCGAGTCGTCGTCGGTGATGACCGCCCCGCCCTCGCCGGCCGTAATGGTCTTGACGGGGTCGAAGGAGTAGCATCCCACCCGGCCGAAGGTGCCCAAGGATTTTCCGTGGAAGGTTCCGCCCAGGGCCTGGCAGGAGTCCTCGATCAGGATAAGGTTCTTTCTGCGGCAGAGCTCGGCGATCTTGTCTATCTGGGCCATGGAGCCGCACATATGCACCGGAATCACGGCGCGGGTCCGTTTGGTGATCGCCTTTTCGGCAGCCACGGGGTCCAGGCACAGGGTGTCGTCCATGTCGGCGAACACGGGAACCGCGCCCATGAACAGGATGGCCTCGAAGGTGGCCACGAAGGTGAACGGGGGAACGATGACCTCGTCTCCGGCCCCCACGCCGCAGGCGGCCAGCGCCGTCACCAGCGCCGTGGTGCCCGAGGAAACCATGTGGGCGTACTTGATCCCCACCATGCGGCAAAGCTCCTCCTCGAAGGTTTTCGCCTTCCAGTGGCCCTTGCGCGCGGCGTCGAAGCCGTAGCGGAACAGGACGCCCGTAGACAGGACGTCCAAAACCTCCTTGCGCTCCTCTTCCCCGAAAATCTCGAAGCCCGGCATAAACAACCTCCTTGGCTCTTCCCCGGAATGGTTCGTTTAAATAAAAATAATTTGTAGTTCGAGTTTTATTCCCTGGCTATCGCACGAAGATCAAACCGGTGCAAGACCAAAGGGTCAGGGAGCCGAACCGGGCCCCCTGTCCTGCATCCGGCCGAGGGCCAGGTCCCTGCCCGCTTGAAACGCCTGGGCAAGGATCTGGGGTTGTGCGGCGGCGTCGCCTTCGTCTTCCAGGCCCCGGTAGAGGAGGGTTCCGGTGAGTTCGGCGTCGAAAACGTCCAGGAAATAGCGGACCGAAAGCAGTATGCCGTCGAAGAGTTTCTTCCCCTGCGTGGCTCCCGCGGCGATGAACAGGGCCTGGCGGGTCTTGGGGCGACGGGCCGCATTCTCGATCCAGTACTTCTTCACCCACAGCGACTGGCAGCGGTCCATGAAGGCCTTGGTGTGGGCCGAAACCGCATAGAAGAACACGGGGCTCGCCAGCATGAGGGCGTCGGCGGAAAAGACGGCGTCGGCTAAAACGTGGAAGTCGTCGCGGATCACGCAACGCCCGTCCTTTTTGCAGCCGTAAATCTCCAGGCAGGGGGATATCTTGAGGTCCCGGAGCACGAACTCGACGACCTCGGCTCCCTCCTCCCTGGCACCGGCCACGGCGCGGGAAAGCAAGGTTGACGTGTTTCCTTTTCTGCGCGGGCTTCCATAAACGGCCACGATCTTTTTCATTGCACCCCCGAAGTCGTTGCGCTTTCGCTCTCGGCCACGCCAAGGGTCACTATCGCGCAAACACCGCCCGGAGGCAAGCATCCGCTCAGAGTTGCGGCGGGATTCCTTGACTTGGAAAAGCCCCGCATGGTATCGCAAAATCTGCACGAGCCAGACGGTTGACAAAGGCCTCGGGCCGCCTTTTTCCGGATCCGAAAGGTGGCTCCGCGCCCGTTTCCGATTCTCATGAAGGGAGACAGATGTTCATCCTGGGTTACTTTTTTTCGGCCGTGGCCACCGTTTTGAACTTCGCCCTCCTGGCCTATATGTGGGTTATCATCGCCCGCGCGATCCTGTCCTGGGTGAGCCCCGACCCGTACAACCCGATCGTCCGCTTCATCCACAAGATCACCGAGCCGGTCCTTTATCCCATCCGGCGGCGGCTACCCGTGGCTTACGGGGGCATGGATTTTTCACCGGTGCGGGTCATCCTGGCCATCGTGTTCCTGCAGCAGTTCGCCGTCAAGAGCCTCTACCACCTGGCCGCCAGCCTGATGTAGCACGCTTGTGGGCCTTCGCCCGGGCCCTTGAAAGACAGCCAAAGCATCAAACAACCAACCGGCACGCGAAAAGGCCGGAAAACCGAGCAGCGGGTTCCGCCCAAACCCGAAACGCATCGCCTCCAAGGAGAACGAGATGGCCAAGATTGACGCATTTTTCAAGCTCATGCACGAACAGGGGGCATCCGACCTCCACCTGGTTTCCGGGCAACAGCCCGCGCTGCGCATCCGGGGTGAGATGGAGCGCATCAAGTTCAAGGTTCTGGAAAGCGACGAGCTGCGCGGCATGCTCTACGAGATCACGCCCGAGGACAAGATCAAGTCCTTCGAAGAAACCGGAGACCTGGACTTCGGCTACGAGCTTCCCGGCGTAGCCCGATACCGCGCCAACTTCTTCATGCAGAAGTACGGCGTGGCCGCCGTCTTCCGCGAAATTCCCCAGGTCATCCAGACCGCCGATCAGCTGGGGCTTCCCCCGGTCGTGAACAAGCTGGCCACCCTGCCCCGCGGCCTGGTGCTGGTCACGGGCCCCACAGGCTCGGGCAAGTCCACCACGCTGGCCGCCATCCTGGACGTGGCCAACCGTTCCCGCAAGGACCACATCATCACTATCGAGGACCCCATCGAGTTCGTGCACGAGTCCAAGAGCTGCATCGTGAACCACCGGGAGGTGGGCACCCATACCAAGACCTTCAGTAACGCCCTGCGCGGCGCCCTGCGCGAGGACCCGGACGTCATCCTGGTGGGCGAAATGCGCGACCTGGAAACCATCAACCTGGCCGTGGAAGCGGCATCCACGGGCCACCTGGTGTTCTCCACCCTGCACACCACCTCGGCGTCCAAGACCGTGGACCGCGTCATCGAAGTGTTTCCCGCCAGCCAGCAGATGCAGATCCGGAGCACTCTGGCCGACGGCATCCGGGCCGTGCTCTCCCAGACCCTGTTCAAACGCGTGGACAAGAAGGGACGTTGCGCGGCCCTGGAGATCCTCATCGCCACCCCGGCCGTCCGCAACCTCATCCGTGAAAGCAAGACCTTCCAGATCCCGTCGTCCATCCAGACGGGAAAGAAGTACGGCATGCAGCTTCTGGACGACGCCATCATGGACCTGGTGCACCGCGGCCGCATTGATCCGGAGGACGCCTATATGAAGTCCAACGACAAGGCCCGCTTCCGCCCGCTCCTCAAGCACCCGCCCTCGGACTTCACCGAGGCCTAACATCGGGCCCCAAAGGAGAGTCCCATGCGAAAGCAGGAGATAGACCATATCCTGACCAAGATGTTGGACAGCTACGACAACGTGTCCGACCTCAACATCACCTCCGGCAAACCCTTCCAGGTGGAGTCGTCCGGAGTGCTCTACCCCGTTGAGCTCCAGCCCCCGGTCAAGGAGCTTACGCCGTTCCAGACCGAGATCTTCGCTCTGAACCTCATCAACAAGGACCGGCGGCTCACCGACATCATCATGAACGAGGGCTCCTGCGACCTTTCCTACGAGCTTCCCGGAAAGGCGCGTTTCCGCGTGAACATATTTTCCCAGCGCGGAACCTACTCCATCGTTCTCCGGAAGCTGGAAAGCAAAATCCCCACCGTCCAGGAGCTGGGCCTGCCGGAATCCTTCTACAAGATGGCCCAGGAGAAAAACGGCATCATCCTCATCACCGGCGCCACCGGCTCGGGCAAGTCCACTTCGCTTGCCGCCATTTTGAACGAGGTGAACGAAGCCCAATCCGTTCACGTGGTCACCCTGGAAGACCCGGTGGAGTACCAGCATCCCCACAAAAAGGCCACCTTCAACCAGCGGGAGCTGGGAACCGACTTCGACTCCTTCGCCCGCGGCCTGCGGGCCGCCCTGCGCCAGGCCCCCAAGGTGATCCTGGTGGGCGAAATGCGCGACCGGGAAACGGTGGAGATCGCCCTATCCGCGGCCGAAACCGGCCACCTGGTGCTGTCCACCCTGCACACCGTGGACGCGGGCCAGACCATCAACCGCGTCCTGGGCATGTTCACCACCGAGGAGGAGAACCAGGTGCGCATCCGCCTGGCGGACACCATCCGCTGGATCGTGTGCCAGAGGCTCCTGCCCAAGGTGGGCGGCGGCCGCGTGGCGGCCTTCGAGGTCATGGCCAACAACATCCGTGTGAAGGACTCCATCCTCCACGGAGAAGCCGAGGGGAAGACCTTCTACGACATCGTCCAGCAGGGCCGGGCCTTCGGCATGACCACCTTCGACGACTATATCGTGGGCCTCTACGAGCGCGGCTTCGTCACCGAGGCCACCGCAATGGGATACGCCTCCCACAAGGCCGTGGTGGGACGCGGCATCGACTCGGTGAAAAGCGCACGCGGGGAAGCCACGTCCGACATTGACCACCTGGAGGTGGACATGAACTACGGAAAGGCCAGGAAGTAGCCAGGGGTCGAAAAGAGTTACCATCCGGCCGGACAGGGGGTCTTCATGGATATCGTATGTCAGAGCTGCAACACCGCATTCAAGATCGCCGACGACAAAGTTCCCCAGGGAAAGCTTGTCGCCATGCCCTGCCCCAAGTGCAAGGCCAAGATCACCATAGACACCAGAAAGGACCAGTCGCCCGCATCCAACGGAAAAGCGGGAAACGGGCTCATCGAGGAGGTTGCCACCGGCAAGTACGACGCTTCGGACCGCCCCTTCGACTATGTGGAGCCGGGCGCGAAGACCGCGCTGCTCTGCGCCCCGGACCCGGCCGTCAAGGGACGCCTGAAGGTGGCCCTGGCCACCCTGGGCTTCAAGGTGACCGAGCCCGCAAGCGCCCGTGACGCGCTGAAGCAGATGCGCTTCCACCTCTTCGACCTGGTGGTGGTGGACGAGCTTTTCGACGCGGACGTCCCGGACAACAACCACGTCCTGAAGTACCTGGGGCGCCTGGCCATTTCCCAGCGCCGGCAAATGTTCGTACTGCTGCTTTCCAACGAGTTCCGCACCAACGACAACATGGCCGCTTTCGCGCGCAGCGTGAACCTGGTGATCAACCACAAGAACCTGGAGGAGACGGAAAAGATCCTGGCCGCGTGCGCGACGGACAATGATGGCTTTTACCGCCTATTCTTCGAAAGTATGAAGAGGACCGGAAAGTTTTAGCCATGACCGTCGCCTGTGCGGACTATCGCAAGGAAATGATGCTGGCCGGGCTCCGCCGCCGCTTGCAGAACTCCGATCTTGCCGACCGGGAACGTCGCGAGCTCACGGCGGAGATCGCCAAACTGGAGATTGACCTGGGCCTTCGGGACGCGCCGATAGACGCTCCCGAAGAGGCCCGGTGAGCGGTTTTCCCATGCCCTCCCCCCGAACCGAAGCATCCCCCGTGCAGGTGGCCCCCGGCCTTTTCCTGCTGCCGCTTCCCCTGGAAGCTCCGGGATTTTCCTCCTTCATCGGCGCCTGGCTCTGCCGGACCGACAGGCTCTGTTTCCTGGTGGACCCCGGCCCCTCGGCCACGGTCCCGGCGCTTGCGGACATGCTGGATGCCCTGGAGGTGGACCGCCTTTCCTTCGTACTCCTCACCCACATCCACCTAGACCATGCGGGAGGCGCGGGGGACCTGCTGGCCCGCAGGGGAAGCTGCCCGGTTATCTGCCACTCCTCGGCAATCGCCCACCTTCACAATCCCGCCCGCCTCTGGGAAGGGAGCTTAAAGACCCTGGGGGACCTGGCCCGCTCCTACGGCGCCCCTCGGCCGGTGGACAAGGACCTCCTGGCCGACGCGGCCTCGTTTTCGGAGGCCGGGGTAAAACCCATCCTCACGCCGGGGCATGCGCCCCACCACGTGAGCTATCTGTTCCGGGACGTTTTGTTCGCAGGAGAGACGGGCGGAGTTCATGCCGACCTGGCCGGCGGCCGCAGCTATCTCCGGCCGGCGACGCCCCCGCGCTTCTTTTTCGAAACGAGCCTGGAGAGCCTGGATGCCCTTATCCATACTCCCCACCGGCTCTATTGTTTCGGCCATTTCGGCTCCACGGAGCGCTCCGCGGAGCTTTTGCCCGCACACAGGGAGCAGCTTCATCAGTGGAAGGATCTGATCGGGGAAGTGATGGAGCAGGGCCGGCCGGACCCGCTGGCCGCGTCGCTTTCTCTTCTGCTGGAGCGCGACCCGAACCTTGCCGGCCTCTCCGGCTTCTCCCCGGAGGTCCGGGAGCGGGAGATTTACTTCCTCAAGAACAGCATCCGGGGATTCATGGGATACCTCTCGCCCCGGGACGCGCGCTGAAGGCGCCCGCCGCCCACGGAGAAACCACGAACTTGGAACAACCTTCCTCCCCGACCCGTTCCCTGGATGCGCCCCCGCGGCTTGGCCGGACGGATGCATGGATCATGCTGGGGCTGGCCCTGGCCGTGCTCGTGATCTACGCCCAGAGCGCGGGGTTTTCCTACATCAACTTCGACGACCCCATCTTCATCCAGGAAAACCCCGTGGTGCTGGGGGGGCTCAACTGGGACGGGCTGCGCTATGCCTTCACGGAATCCGTCACGGCTTCCAACTACTTCATTCCGCTGACCTGGCTCTCCCACATGGCGGCCGTTTCGCTCTTCGGTGCGGAGCCGGGGCCCGCGCACATGGTGAACGTCCTTATCCACCTGCTCAACTGCCTGCTCTGCTACCTGGCTTTTTTCCGGCTTACGGGAAGACGTTGGGAGAGCGCGTTTGCAGCCGCACTCTTCGCCGTGCACCCCATCCATGTCGAGTCTGTCGCCTGGGTGACGGAACGAAAGGACGTCCTTTCCGGCCTGTTCTTTTTCCTCACCCTTCTAAGCTACAACCGCTATGCCCGCAAGCCGGGACCGGGATGGTACTGCGCGGCGCTCGCTTTCTATCTTCTCGGCCTCTTGTCCAAGCCCATGCTGGTGACTCTTCCCTGCGTGCTGCTGCTCCTGGATTACTGGCCTTTGCAGCGCATGGCCGATTTTCGAAAGGCCGCCCGGCTCTTGGCCGAAAAGCTGCCCTTTTTCCTTCCCGTGATCGTCGTGAGCGTCCTGGCCTTTCACTACCAGGAGAGGGCCGGAGGCCTGGGCTCGATGGAGGCCTACAGCCTCTACCGCCGCATCGCTGCCGCATCCACGGGATATTTCTTCTACATGAAGAAGATGTTCCTTCCATTGCATCTGGCGGTTTCCTATCCCTACCCGGACGGTATTCCCGTCTGGCAGACGGCGGCAGCCATTGCAACGCTTCTGGCCGCACTGGCGAGCTGCTTCGCGTTGCGGCGCAGAGCGCCCTGGATCACCGTGGGCTTCCTGTGGTTCTTCGGCATGCTCCTTCCGGTCTCCGGGCTTTTCGTCATCGGCATGTACGCCGTGGCCGACCGCTACGCCTACCTGACCTTCCTGGGGCCCTACCTGGCCCTTGCCATCAGCGCGGGAGCCGCCGCGCGCCAATGGAGCGTGCCGCCGCGAATCACGGCGGTAGCTGCGGCCGGAGTGCTGGCCTCACTCATCCTTTTGGCCATGGTGCAAGCCTCCTTCTGGAAAAACCCCGTTCTCCTTTTCCGGCGCACGCTGGCCGTGACCGAAAACAACTACACGGCCCGCATGAACCTGGGTTCGGCCCTGGGCCGCATGGGCCAGTGCGATCAGGCCATCGAGCAGCTGATGGCCGCCCACGAGCTTTTCCCCGACCGCCCGGAACCTTACAACAATATAGGCGCCTGCCTACTGACCATGGGAGAGGCGAAGCAGGCCCTGCCCTTCATAGACCGGGCCCTGGCGCTGCGTCCCGGCTACGAGGCGGCGAAAAAGAACAGGGAAAGGGTGCTTGGGATGATCAACAACGAAGGGGCCGCCGTCGGGCAGCGGCAGGAAAAATGAACGAATGGGTTGTCTGGGGAAACGATGCGCCCCGTCAGCAGGGGCAGGCTTTGAGAAGGCGGAAAAGCGGGATGATGCGGCAGTGCCCGCCCATCCCCCCGCCCGCCGACAGCATTTTCTCCATATCCCGGTGATCCAGGCGCTCCTGCACGGATAGCCCCTTTCCCGCCAGGAACGACTCCATGTCCGCATCCTCGAGCGAAAAGCGCGTCTTCTCGTCGGGATGCCGTTCCAGCATGAGGGAGATGATCTCCCGCACGCCGTAGCCGTCCAGCCCCCCTTCCGGAACCGGGACCGCATAATCAAAGGCAACTCTGCTTTGGGGGTGCCTGTTCTCCGCGATCAGCGAGAGCGTCGCGTCCACAGCCTCGCGCTCCAGATAATAAGTCACCCCTTCCCAGAGGAACAAGGTGGGCTCGCTCTTGTCGTAGCCCTCCGCTTCCAGAACTTCGCTGAGCTTCTGGGTGTGGAAATCAATGGCGGCGAAGCGCAGACTTTCCGGCGTTTCGATCCCGGCCTTGTGCAGGCATTCCCGCTTCCGGCCCTGGGTTTGGGGCATGTCCAGCTCGATAATCCGGGTTCCCCGGTTGATGCCGGAAAACCGCAACGCGCGGGTATCGTAGCCCGCACCCAATAGCACGATCCGCGCAGCCTTTTCTTCCAGCGCCCGGACGAACACCCGATCGAACCATGCGGTGCGGGCGGTCAAAAACTCGTACAGGCCGGGAGGCACTTTCTCCTTCACCTTGTCCCGAATGAAGCGCGTCGAAAGCCCGTGACGTAGGTAGCCGGGGATGAAGTATCGGGCCAGGTGATCCGAACCCAGGCCCTGGTCGCCTGCTCCCTGCTTGCCTGTGCCGCCCCGCCCTTCTCCGCCGTATTCCCGGTAGGCCAGAGCCCGCAACAGGGCGGTCCCCATCGCGGTCCCCGAGGGCTTGCCGGCTTGTTCCTCCGCCAGGGCGTTCACGAAGCCTCCTTGCCGGCCGTGCCCGATTCCGCGATGCGGCGATGGATGAGCCGGAGCCCTTCCAGGGTCAGGTTCGGCTCCACCGCCTCGATGCACTCGGATACGTTGGCCATGAGCGTTGCCAGCCCTCCGGTGGCGATGACCCGGACCGTCTCGCCCATCTCCTTTCGGATGCGGGCCACGATCCCGTCCACCAGTCCCGCGTAGCCGAAAAGGATTCCGGCCTGCATGCTGGACACCGTATCGCGGCCGATGGCGGTTTCGGGCACGTTGAAGAGCTCCACCCTGGGAAGCTTGGCCGCCCGTGCGAACAGGGCCTCGCTGGCGATGCCGATCCCCGGGCTGATGGCCCCTCCCAGGTACTCGCCGGCCTCGCTGATGCAGTCGAAGGTGGTGGCCGTGCCGAAGTCAATGACGATGAGGGCGCAACGGTAGCGCTCATAGGCGGCTACGGCGTTCACAATGCGGTCCGCGCCCACCTCCGCCGGGTTCCGGTAGAGGATGGGCATGCCCATGGGCGTCTTGTTGTCCACCCAGAGGGCGGAATGATTCAGGTATTTCCTGCAGAAATCGTCCACGGCCCTCTTCATGGCCGGGACTACGCAGGAGACGATGGTGGCCGTGAGTCCCGATTCGGAGATGTCCCGGGTCTTGAAGAGCTGGTGCAAGGCCACGTAGACCTCGTCGCCCGTCATGTCGCGGCGGGTACGGATGCGCCATTCGCAACGAAGCAGATCGCCGTCGTAGATGCCCACCACCGTATGGGTGTTACCCACGTCAATCACCAGGAGCATGGCCGGTCTTTCCGATAGGGTTGGTATTCGGGGCAAACGGGAGAAAATAGAGGAATCAGCAGCCGGAGCCGGGTCTTGGCTCGAAGCGGTCCGGGGCGAGCCCTTCGCAGATCCGGAGGGCCTCGGCCACGGCCAGGGCCGCCCGGGTGCGCGCCACGTCGTGGACCCGGATCACGTGGACCCCGGAGAAGGCGGCCACGGCGGAAACCGTGTCGCTGGCCCGGAGAACGTCTTCCTCTCCGACCTTCTCCTTGCCCGGCGTATGGGACAGCACCTTGCGGATGAATGATTTACGGGAAGCGCCCAGGAGCACGGGCAGGTCCAGCTCCGCCTCCAGGCGGGCCAGGTTCTTGACGAGCACAAGGTTGTGAACGGCGGTCTTGCCGAAGCCGATGCCGGGGTCCGCCAGCACCTGCGCTCGCTCGATTCCTGCGGCCACGGCACGGTCCGCGGCCTGTTTCAAAAACGCGATCACATCCACGGTCACGTCGTCGTAAGACGGGGCTGTCTGCATGGTCTTGGGCCTGCCCAGCATGTGCATGAGGACCACGGGGCAGCCCGCCTCCCGTACCGTCTCCGCCATCTGCGGGTCGCCGGAGAGCGCCGTCACGTCATTCACGATGGCCGCTCCCGCCGCCAGGGCTGCGCGCGCCACCTCGGCCTTGGAGGTGTCAATGGAAACCGGTACATCCGTCTCCCGGAGAATCCTTTCGATGACCGGGACCACGCGGTCCGTCTCCTCCTGCGCGCAAACCGGATCGGAGAAAGGCCGGGTGCTTTCGCCGCCTATGTCCAGGATGTCCGCGCCTTCTTCAACAAGCTTCATGGCGCGGGCGAAGGCGGCCTCCGGGGAATGGTAGAGGCCCCCGTCGGAAAAGGAGTCGGGCGTCACGTTCACGATGCCCATGACCACGGTCCGCTCCCCCAGAGGATACGGCCGGCCCTTGACGCGGATTACGTAGGGCTTCATGAAATTTCGCCCTCGGGAGGCTCCGGCACGTCCGGAAGCGGCGAGGGGGTGCCGGCCACGCGGGCGGGCTCCGGTCGTTTTTGCGAAGGAAGCACCAGTCCCGGCCGCATGGAAAGGATGAGTTCGTCCATTTCCTTGCCGGAAATGGTTTCCTTTTCCAGGAGCAGCTCGGCCAGCTTGTGCAGGATGTCCAGATTGTCCCGCAAGACGTTCTTGGCCACCTTGTAGGCGTTCATGATGAGGACGTGGACCTCCTGGTCAATGTCCTGCGCGGTCTTCTCCGAGTAGTCGCGGGACCGGGAGATCTCGCGGCCCAGGAAGATGTTCTCCTCCTCGCCGTGGGAGTAGGACAGCGGCCCCAACTTCTCGCTCATGCCCCAGTCGCGCACCATGCGCTGGGCCAGGACCGTGGCGCTCTTGATGTCACCCTGGGCGCCGGTGCTCACGCGCTTGAGCACCATCTCCTCGGCGGCGCGGCCGCCCATGCTGATGGCCAGCTGGGTCTCCAGGCGCTCCCGGAAGATGAGCTCCCGCTCGTCGGGCAGGTACCAGGTGACACCCAGGGCCCGGCCCCGGGGGATGATGGTGACCTTGTTCACGGGGTCGGACTCCGGCAGGAAGCGCCCCACGAGGGCGTGCCCGCCCTCGTGGTAGGCGACCACCATGCGGTCATCCTCGGTGAGCGCCCGGCTCTTGCGGGCCAGGCCCATGAAGACCTTGTCCTTGGCGTCTTCGAAGTCCTCCATGGTGAGCTTCTCGCGGTTGCGTTTGGCCGCCAGAAGCGCCGCCTCGTTCACCAGGTTTTCCAGGTCCGCTCCGGAAAAGCCGGGTGTGCCGCGGGCCAGGACCGACACGTCCACGTCATCGGAGAGCGGCGTCTTACGCATGTGGACCCGCAGGATCCGCTCGCGCCCCAGGATGTCCGGCAGGGGCACCACCACCTGGCGGTCGAAGCGGCCAGGCCGGAGAAGGGCCGGGTCCAGTACGTCGGGGCGGTTGGTGGCCGAAATCAGGATCACGCCCTCGTTGGACTCGAACCCGTCCATCTCCACCAGGAGCTGGTTCAGAGTCTGCTCCCGCTCGTCGTGGCCACCGCCCAGGCCTGCGCCGCGGTGGCGGCCCACCGCGTCAATCTCGTCGATGAAGATGATGCAGGGCGCATGCTTCTTGCCTTGCAGGAAGAGGTCCCGGACTCGGGACGCGCCCACACCCACGAAGACCTCCACAAAGTCGGAACCGGAGATGGAAAAGAACGGCACCCCGGCCTCGCCCGCGATGGCCCGGGCCAGGAGGGTCTTGCCCGAGCCGGGGGGGCCCATGAGGAGGAGCCCCTTGGGAATGCGGCCGCCAAGACGAGTGAACTTCTTGGGATCTTTTAGAAAATCTACTATTTCAAAAAGCTCTTCTTTAACTTCGTCTATTCCCGCCACATCCTCGAAGGTGACCCTCCCAGCTTGTTCGGTCATGAGCCTTGCCTTGCTCTTGCCGAAGGAAAGCACCTTGCCGCCCGAGGATTGCATGTTGCGGATGAACCAGATCCAGATGCCGATGAGGATCAGGAGAGGCAGGCCGTTATAGAGGGCGATGTGCCAGGCCGGGTCCGAGGAGGGCTTGGCGTTGATGGTCACCTCCGCGCTACGGAGGATCCCCACCATGTCCTTGTCTTCGGGAGCGTAGGTGGTGAAGGTGCCCTTGTTCTTGTCCCTGCCGATGATCTTCTGGCCCTGGATCTCCACATCCTGCACCTGGCCCTGCTTCACCATGGTGACGAAGTTGCTGTAGCTCACCTCGGTGGGCTTTTTCCCCTCGCCGCCCAGGAGCTGGACCAGCATGTACACCACGAGGAAAAAGGCCAGCCAGGGCAATAGACTTTTCATGAAGTTGTTCAAAGAAAAAACCTCCGGAAAGAATTTGCCGGAACCACGCCATGATAGGAGCCGGCGCTATTACTATAACTGAATAATGTAACTATTCATTGCTTGGTGGCAAGTAAAAGTTTGTTCATTTCCTCCGGGGACAGGAGGCGGGCCTGAAGGATGGTGCGGGTGTTATCGGTAACGCGGAAGGAGTGATCCGGACAGTGGGGAGCAAGCCAGGCGATCCCGCCGCCCGAAACGAGCACCAGGGCTTCCGCGCGCGCCCGCCGGTCCGCTTTCCGGTCCTGGAGAAAACGGGCCGCCTTGCGGCTCCCCGGGCTGTTGAGGGGCCGGAAGCGGTCGCCGGGCAAAAGGCTTCGCAAGACGGCGGGGAACGAGAAGCGGTCCGCGTCCAGAAAGACCCGGTGCGCGTCCCGGGCCAGCCAGGGAGCGCCTTCCTCCGGGCGGGGCATCAAGGCTATTTGGAGGGCCTGACCCCTGCCGGGGATGGGATAGACGCCCGGTCCGGGGACGGCCATCTCGATGCGGGGGGCATCCGGCGTCTTTGCCGGGCGGTTTCGGGCTCCCCGGGGTCGGCTCTCCAACACCAGGAAGCCTCCCCGCAGCACCGCAACCCGGCTGTCTCCCAGGTGGACCTCCTTTTCTTCTCCGCATTCCCGGCATAACGCGATGGCCGCGTCCGTCTTGTCCGCGGAAAGGCCCGACATTCCGCCGCAAAAGCGTTCGTAGGCCCTGCGAAAGACCCGGCGCTGCTCGGCAAGGGACAGGCCGGCCAGCCGGGAGGCATCCATGCGCACGGCGTTACCCTCTCCCCTGCCCTCGACAAAGGAGTCCGCATACCGGCCCCAGAACTCCTCTTCCGCAGCGGCCAGTCCTGCCAGGCGGACCAGGGCCCGGGAAACGGCCGGGTTGGCGGCGCGGCGCAGCAGCGGCAGTACCTGGTGGCGCACCCGGTTGCGAAGGAAGCGCATGTCCCGGTTGCTCCCGTCCTCCCGCCATGCAGCTCCTTCGTCGGCCAGGAAGCCCAGGATATCGTCCCGCGTGAGGTCAATCAGCGGCCGGATGAGCATCCCTTCCTTTGCCGGAATGCCGGACAGGCCCGTTAGGCCCGAACCCCGCACGAGGGCCATGAGGACCGTTTCGGCCGCGTCGTCCGCATGGTGGCCCAGGGCGACGGCCGAGTAGCCGTTTTCCTTGGCAACGCGACACAGGAAAGCGCGCCGGATGTCCCGGCCCGCCTCTTCCAGGCCCACGCGCCCGGCGCGGGCGAGCGCCGCCACATCCTCCCGCCCGCTGAAAAAGGGAAGCTCAAGCGACCAGGCAAGCCTGCGAACGAACTCCTCGTCCCGGTCCGACTCCGGCCCCCGGAGGCAATGGTTCAAGTGGGCGGCCCCCAGCGCGAGTTCCAGGTCCGGCGCGATCTTGTGCATCACCAGCGCAAGCGTTGTCGAGTCCGCCCCGCCGGAAAGGGCCAGAAGAACCCGGTCCCCGGAAGCGCACAGGCCGCGGGTGGAGATGGTCTCGCGTACCCGGACGGCAAGGTCTGGCTGTGATTGTTCCTGGCCCATGCTGTCAGCCTTCTTCGTGCAAAAGCTCCCGGCGCAGCTTTTCGATCACCAGCCGGTCCGTGGGAAAAGCAAGGGGTTCGGGAACGGCGTCCAATGGAAAGAACGCCGCCTCGGACGCATCGGAGCCGGGCCGCAAGTCCCCTCCGGTGCGTTCCCCCCGAAACCAGACCCCCACGGTTTGGCGCTCCGGGTCGTGGAAGTTGGAGTGCGCGTCGAATACAGCACGGATGGCCACCCGGAGGCCGGTTTCCTCCTCCATCTCGCGGGCCGCGGCTTCCCGCACGTCCTCGTCCCATTCCAGGTGCCCGCAGGGGATGCACCACATTCCGGCGCGGCTGTTGCCCTTGCGCCGGATCAGAAGCAGCCTGCCCTCCTCCACCAGAACCACCGCCACGCCCACCGTGGGGTTCCGGTATTGGACAAAGCCGCAGGCCGGGCAGGCCATGCGCGGCTTTCCCCCGGGCTCCCGGCGGAAAAGCTTTGCTGCGCAGGAAGGGCAGAAGGTGAAGAGCATCCTGGTTTCCATCCCCTTATGAGGAAGCGTTTTCGTTGCTTTTCCAGGCCAATTTAGGCTACGAGCTTACGTAGGGCCTTGCTTCTTCGCCGATCGGCCCGATTTCGACCCGTCGAATATCAAACCATAGCACAAAGAAAC
>JBFMHL010000027.1:0-7451 GCA_040753055.1 Thermodesulfobacteriota bacterium
ATTTTCCCTGGCGCGCGCGGAACCACCCAACCTACGCAGCTCAGGCGCGGGGATAACGGTCCGGGCCAAGGCATTCGAAGAGAAAACACAGAAGAACAAAGAGTTAAGGGCACAAGCAGAGGAGATAAAGGGGCGAATAATTAATAATTAAGATGTGACCCTCTGAGACCCATGACCCTCTGAGACCCGAATGCAAGGGGTGTCTTAAATTAAAGTTATAGCGCATGCGGAACCACCCAACCTACGCAGCGTATTCCATAGAGAACGCCTGATGAAAATCCTGTTTCTTGATCAAAATATATGGATTTCCCTCGCGGAAGACGTTCCTGACTCCGGTGTCGAGCCAAAACATACTTTGGCATTTTCCCTTCTCTCTGAAGCCGTTGAAAACGGAAAAGTGTTAGCTCCACTGACGATGGGAAATATCATTGAGACCTCAAAGATCAACGATCACTCCCGGCGACGAAGGCTCACAGCGGTTCAAAACAAATTCTCAAAAGGTAAAGTATTTAGAAGTTATAAAGGACGCCTTTCTATTGAACTTCGACTAGCACTACAAATTTTCTTTAACGAACCAATTTACACCCCGGATGCTTTTTGGTTTATAGGGGATTCATTTGTTGAAGCATTCGAGCCTTTCGATGGTCTGATAGCATCAGCTAAAGAAAAATCAATGAACTTTTTATTACATGATGCTTTAGAACCTCAACAATTGTATAGCACTTTTATGTTAGAGCAAGGCGACGATCAACGCAAAGTTGCGATCAAAGCATTTTATTGCGGCACTAAAGACCTCACAGAACGAATCGAACGGCGACGCGAACAAGTCAGAAAGCATAGCAAAGATAAGCGACACAAGATATATTCGGCTCTTCTATTTGTTGCTAACGATGATCTGATTGGGACAATACTTCAGACTATGGGATATATGAAAGAAGATTTTCTTCAGGCTGGAGAATCTGGCGTGCAACAATTCATGCGTGATGTGCCCAATTTTTACGTAGAAACAAACTTGGCATTGAATTTGGAATCCCTAAGACGTCCAATAGAGGAAAACGATTGTCTCGACATATCCTCACTCTGCGCTGCTATTCCTTATGCTGACTGTATAGTTTGCGAAAAGATGTTTGCCCATATTTCGAACCAGGAAAGGCTCGGAAATAGATATAATACGAAAATCTCAAGAAATCTTAGCGATCTAACTGCATATTTGCAAGAAATCAAATAGTCCTCCATCATTGCGGCGATGCATATAGATATGTCTGTTAGTTCACCCATTCCAATGTTAACTTCTATCCAAAAGTTAACATTTCCGTGGGTGGCACTGATAGCCCGGTGAGAACGGATGGATAGCAGAGGGCAAGGGTGGCCCCGGCAAGAATTGCCGGGGTGCGAAGCACAGGAGGTTCAACACGGAGCGATGATTGCCGGGGAAGCGGGACGATTTGTTGGGCGGGTCAGCCCTCTTGCCCTTCGGGCACCGGCAACCAGCTGCCGCTGCCACCCCGGCCGGAGAGAAGGCAATTTCCTCGGAGTACCGGTGCCACCTACGACCCCGGTTAAGACCTTGACACTCGACGGAGCGGTTTGCCACAGTATCGGGCATGTTTCCCGTGTGCCGCGGGAAAGCCCCCCATCGGTATGCCCGGAGCCCTTCCATGATCCTTCGACGCCTGGTCGCCACCTGCACCATCGGGCTGTCCGCGTTCCTGCTGTTCCTTGTGGAGCCCATGGCGGCCAAGTTCATCCTGCCGCTCTTCGGCGGCTCCTCCTCGGTATGGCTCACGGCCCTCCTGTTCTTCCAGGCCGTGCTGCTGCTGGGTTACGCAGGGGCCCACCTCCTTGCGGAGCGCGTTCCCCTGCGCGCCCAGCTCCTTGTCTACGCCTTTCTCATCACCGTGTCGCTCACCTTCCTCCCCTTGACCATCAAGGCCGGGGGGGTTAGCTCCCTGGCGCCGTCCCTGGCCATCCTCCTGCTCCTCTCGGTCACGGTGGGCCTCCCGTACCTCCTGCTCTCCACCACCTCGCCCATGGTCCAGTACTTCATCGCCGAGGACCCCCGCTTCGGCATGAAGAATCCCTACGTCCAGTACGCGGTGAGCAACCTGGGCTCCTTTGCCGGGCTCCTGTGCTACCCCCTGGTCCTGGAGCGCGTGATGGGGAACTCGGTCCAGGCCGCCCTCTGGTCCGCCGGCTTCGTTCTGTACGCGCTCCTGCTGCTGGCTGCCTCGCTGCTCTTCTACCGGGGCGCCGGCGCGCGAACGGCGGACAGGGAGGCTTACGGCGAAGAGGTGGCGCCCCTCCCGGCCCGGGACCGCCTGCGCTGGGTCTTCTACGCCTTCATCCCCTCCGCCTCGCTCCTGGCCTTCACCCAGTATCTCACCGTGGACCTGGTGAGCATGCCCCTGCTCTGGGTGCTGCCGCTGGCGCTCTATCTCTTCTCCTTCGCCCTCTGCTTCCTCTTCCCGGCCCTCAATCGCGACCGGACGGCCCGCAGCCTCGCCGTGCTCTTCTTCCTGGCGGTGTTCGTCCTTTTGCGCCGCGGGGAGGTGCAGCTGGTCTTCGGCTACCGGATGATGGCGGCCCTGGCCGCCTTCTTCGCCATCTGCATGTACTTCCACGGGGCCCTGGAAAGGGAGAAGCCCGAGAAGAGGAACCTCACGGCCTTCTACCTCTATCTGGCCCTGGGCGGATTTTTGGGCGGGCTCTTCTGCGGGGTGGCGGCACCCCTTATCTTCCGCTCCAACTTCGAGCTCCTGCTCTGCCTGTACCTCTGCCTGTGGGTCATGGTGCCGCGGCTCTTGCGGGCCCGCTTCCCCGAGCTGGCCGTCTTCGCCCGGGTGGCCCTGGCCCTGGCCCTGGTTTTCTCCTACGTCACCGAGGACCTGGGCCATTACTCCCACGTGGTGGACAAGGCCCGCAGCTTTTACGGCACCTACACCGTGGATGACTATCCCGGCGAGCCGGGGCGCACCGTGCCCGCCCGGCTCCTCAAGATGGGAACCACCATCCACGGCGGCGAGCTGCGCCTGCCGGACGGCCGCCTGGCGACGCTCACCTACTTCCACGAGGAGAGCGGCGTGGGCCTGGCCCTCACCCACTACAAAGGCGCCCAAAACGTGGCCGTGGTGGGCCTGGGGACCGGAATCCTGTCCCTGTACGGCAGGCCGGGCATGACCATGGACTTCTTCGAGATAGACGACCTGGTGCGGGAGATAGCCGAGAAGGACTTCTCCCTGCTCCGGGAAAGCAGGGCCCGCATCCGCCACTTCCTGGGGGATGCGCGCATACGCCTGCGGGAGGTTCCGGACGGGGCCTACGATATCCTGGTGGTGGACGCCTTCACCAGCGGGGCCATCCCCACCCACCTGCTCACCCTGGAGGCCATGGAGGAGTTCGTCCGCAAGGTCAAGGGCGAGGGACTGATCCTCTTTCACATCTCCAACCGCTTCGTGGATCTTATGCCCGTGCTGGCCTGCAACGCGAAAAGGCTGGGGCTTTCCATTGCCTCCCACTCCTGCGGGGAGGACAACCGCGTCCACCGCTACTCGGCCCTGTGGGTGGCGCTGGCCCGGGACCCCGGGGTCTTGGAGGACCTGACGCGGAACACCAGGGGATGGAGCCCTTACCGGGGGGAACTGGTCTGCTGGACGGATGATTACTCTCACCTTCTGGGGATCGTGAGCTTCTTCTAACCCGCCGCGGCGCCCCGGCCGGTGAGAGGGCATCTTCCTCGGGGTACCGGTGTCACCCTCAGATAAGGATACAGTTCTATTGATCTATGTTGAGAGAAAAATTGATTTTGAGTTTGCGAATAAACTGTTTGAGCTTGCGCTACGCCTTGAGGGAAGCAAAATTGCATTTTGGCCTTCCCCTCCGGTTTATAGCACTTTTTCCATAACAGACTTTATAAGAAAACTAATTTGTCGTTTACTTATTCGTAATGATGCATTGAGCAATTTTCTACATACACTTTCCCCTTTTACTGCCGGTCAAGAAGAATTGGAGGTTGTCACCAAATTTGGTGACGATCAAGATCAGTATAAAATGGCAAGTTTTTATAATGTAAACAATAATATTTTAAAATTAATAGAAGCAAATTTTGATCTAATTGAAAAAAAGATTGATAGCATTTCATTTTATAAAGAAGGGCAGAAAGATTGGTTTCTGTGTATGATATTTCACGAGACCATGTCTATATTAAAAATTCCTACAACTGAATTCCATTGCTTGAAAGAAATGGGAATCCCATATTCTCTTAAACCTCCGGAATGGTGGTGAAGGCCTTTGCGGGATGGCCCGAGCAAGCATTGCCCGGGTCCGAAGGGCCATAGGCTTTGAAAACATATCGTTACGGCGCATTGGAGCAGCTTAGGTTTGGCGGTTCTGAGCGAAGCGAGGGTTCACCCAACAATAAATGACGAACAGTTGTTGTAAGGTTCCTTGCTTTTATCTCCGGGTCAGGCTTTGCCGGCGCCAGGGTCCATTCTCCCCCCTCCCCCGCTCCCTCCCCCCTCTTCCGCAAAGCCTCTCCCGGCTCCTGGTTTTTGGGCCGCCGCCAACAGCAGAGGGGTGATCACTGGGTTGAGAGGTTTTTCGCTGTGCAAGGATTCACCCAAAATGAGCAAGGAACACTTGCCCAATGGTAGGGTGAACGTGCATAATTAGGGTTTAGCGTACCCGGCCTGACGACCGGAACCAACCAGCATGAGCAGCCGTAACAGGAATACGAAGCACAAGATCCCTAAAGCGGGGCGACATTGGGGGAGAAGGCGGGCCGTTCCCCGGCGGGCGGCAACGCCCGACCCCATACGGGCCCCGGGGCGTTTCCCACAGAAAGGCCGTTGAAGAAAACTCATGAAAAAACCGCAAACCACCAAGCCCCTGGTCTCGTGGCTGCCGGACATCGTGGCGCGCTTCGACCGTGAGGGGAGGCACCTGTTCGTATCGGACAACATCTCGGACCTTACGGGCCTGCCTCCCGGGCACTTCATCGGGAAGACTCCTCGCGAGCTTAGCTTCGACAAGGAGTCGAGCAGGTTTCAGGAGGAGAAAATCCTCCAGGCCTTCGCGACCGGGCTGCCCTCCGAGCACGAGTTTCAGGTCCGCGGAAAAAACGGGCCCGTAGTCATCAACTGGCGGCTTTTTCCCGAGCGGGACGCGAAAGGCGAGGTGGTCTCCGTTCTTTCCGTATGCCGTGACATCTCCGAGCACCGCAGGCTGGAAAGCGACTACCGAACACTTTCCCAGGAGATGATGGACGGTTTCGCGCTGCACGAGATTGTGCCGGATGGCCACGGGCGCCCTGCCGACTATCGTTTCATCTCCGTCAACCCGGCCTTTGAAAGGATGACCGGTTTGAAAGGAGGAGAGATCGTCGGGAAGACCATTCTCACGGTGCTGCCCGATATGGGATGGGAGTGGCTGGACGCCTACGGCCGCGCCGCGCAAATGGGCGAACCCTGCCACTTCAAAAGCTTCGCCAACGGCTCAGAAAGGCACTTCGAGATCAGGGCCTTCCGCCCTGCGCCCGACCAGCTCGCGTGCCTGTTCCGGGACATGACGGCCAGCAAGAAGGCCGGCTTGGAGCTTCAGGGCAGCCACCGGAGGTACAAGAACCTGGTGGAGACCCTCCCGGACATCATTTACCAGGTGAACCCCGACGGTATTTTCGAGCTGGTGAGCCCCGCCGTGGAAAGGGTCCTGGGCTACACCCCGGAAGATCTCATCGGCCAGCATTTTTCCATCCTGCTGCATCCGGAGGATGTGGAAAGGGTTTCCCGGAACAAGGTCCTGCCCCATTTCATCGGAAAGGTCACCGGGGCCGCCAATGCTCCCAAGCTGTTCGACGAAAGAAGGACGGCGGCCCGGATGACCCGGCAGCTGGAGGTCCGGTTGAGGCCCAAAAAGAACAGAAGAGCCGTGCTGGGCGAGCCGTGGCCCAGTGACGTCTACGGGGAAGTGAACGCCTTCGGCGTCTACGAGGGGGAGATCAACGAGGAGAACTTCAAGGGCACCACGGGCGCCATCCGCGACATTACGGAGAAGAAAGCATTCCAGGAGCAGCTCCAGCAGGCCCGGAAAATGGAGGCCATCGGCACCCTGGCCGATGGAATAGCCCATGACTTCGTCAACATCTTGGGAATCCAGATCTCCTTCACCCAGCTGGGCCTCATGGAGAACCGGAGCGTAGAAAAGATCCACAGCTACCTCAAGCAGATCTCCACCGCCTCCCATCGCGCCAGGGGTCTGGTGAAGCAGATACTGGCTTTCAGCAGGAATTCCCGGCAGAAGTTCGAGCCGGTGAACGTGGAGGTCGTCGTCCGGGACACGCTGGACTACCTGTCCTCCGCGATCCCTTCCCACATGGAGAAGCAGTTTTCCGTGATCCCGAACCTGGGCTGGGTCATGGGGGAAAAGATCCAGGTCCAGCAGATCCTCCTGAACCTCTGCACCAACGCGATACAAGCTATGGAGGAGCGCGGCGGCACCCTGACGGTAAACGCCGAGAGGGTGTTCGTCACCAAGACGGACCCCAAGTGCGAGTCCGGGCTGTCCGAAGGGGAGCACATCGTAATCACGGTGAAGGACACGGGCTGCGGCATGGACAAGAAGACGCTGGACCGGATCTTCGAGCCCTACTTCACCACTAAAAAGGCGGGCAAGGCAGCCGGCCTGGGCCTGTCCGTGGCCTACAGCATCGTCAAGACCCACCGCGGCGCCATCACGGCGGCGAGCGAGCCGGGCCGGGGAAGCTCCTTTCAGATCTTCCTGCCCATCACTCCCGCGCCCGGGGAAGGCGGGGAGTCGAATGCGCCGGATGTTCCGCCCGACCCGTCGGACGACGCCGTGGATTGACCGGAGGGATGCGGAAGGCGGCCCGGTTTCATGGCATCGGGCCGGACCTCCGCCCTTCACATACACTCACCGAGGCGCCGGTGCCAACCTTGTCCGTGCCGCCCGCGTTTTAAGGTGACGCTATGAGGCCCGGCATGACCTCGGCCGCCTCCCCGCGGCCTCCCCTTCGGGCCTCCATTTCCTTTGACCTCGGCCCGGCTTCGTGGGATAATTCGCCTTAAGCGAAAAAGCGCACGCATGCCGGGCAGGAAAGGGCGGAAGCCGCCTGGTTGTCGCCCTGTAGAATTTTCGCCCTGCCTTTTTCCAGACCTCCGAATCATCAGACCTCCGGGCCGCACGGGCGGCAAAACCAGGGCCCGGTTCTTTCCGAAACCCGAACGCTTCGCCGGCGCAAAGCGTCCGCAGGGGCTGCGCGGGCGCTTTTCTCCGTTCCGCCCCGGCGCGCCTTGTTCCTTGCCGGATGCCGTTCGGCGTCCGGCGCCGGAACAAGGCGGGACGCGTCCAAACGAGAGCCCGGTCATGACGGATACCGCTCCCCTCATCCTGGTTGCCGACGACGATCCCATGCACAGGATCCTCATGAAGAGCATCCT
>JBFMHL010000028.1:0-4482 GCA_040753055.1 Thermodesulfobacteriota bacterium
TCCAACATCGACTGGCAAAAAACATCGTTGCAGAATAATCAGTTTTTACAACGCGTTCGAAGAATTTTATGTTCATACCCCCACCCTAAGCTAGTGGGAGTTCCTTTACAATCCCCAAAAGTTTTGCCTCAAAGGGGGAGGGGGAAAACCAGCTTTCTCAAGAGGGTTTTCCCCCCCCGCAAGAGAGCTTTCCTTAAAGTTTTTTTGTTGGCTTCTAATGCCCCCCCTTGCCGCCGCCGAAGGCGAACCCGGTGAGAAGCCCTGCCGCCAGGGCGATGATCACGGAAAGGATGCCGTAGAGGAGCCCGTGCCTGCGGGCCAGGTCCACGGTGAGCTCCACCAGGCCCACGCGTTTGATCTCCACCCGGCCCGAGGACACGAGCTCGCCCTCGCCGTCCTTGAAGACGAAAAGCCGGACGTCGTAGGCGCCGATGGGAGCCCCCGGGGGCAGGAAGAAGCTGGCGGTAACCCGGCTCGGCCCCTGGGCCGAAGGGGCGACGGCCACGCCGTTTGTGCGCACCACGAAGAGCTTCTCCTTTTCCTTGAGCTTGATGAGCTCGCCGAACAGGTGCTTGCGCTCCGCGCTCCGGTCGTCTCCCAGGGCGCGCTCCGCCAGGCCTTCGTATCCCAGGTCCAGCCGGTCCAGTACGGCCGCCGGGGCCAGGCTCTCCGGTTGTTGAGAGAAGGCCAGCTTGTACATGACCGGAATGTGGCCGAAGGACACGGTGCCCACGTTCATCCACAGGACTCCGCCCCGCTTTCCCTTCTTCTTGAGGGTCAGCTCCTTTTCCTCGCCGGTGACCAGGACCGCGGCCTGGCTTCCGGCGGGTATCTCGGCGGTGAGCGACACCTGCGCGCCGCCGTAGAAAACGCTGACGGGAACGGTGGCGGGGCTGAGAGTAATGTCCCCGGCAGCGGCCGCCGCCGGAGCTGCGGCAACAAGGAAGAGGAGCGCGGAGAGAGCGGCTGCGGTCAGGATTTTCTTTTTATCTGGGGCCATGACTAGTGCCCTCCTTGATAGCCTACCAGGATGTGGGGGGCAAGGACCAGCCCCAAAAGCATCTTCACCATGACCACCAGCACGATGACCGCCATGAGGATCTTCAGCTGGTCGGCGTTCAGGTACTTGTTCACCTTGGCCCCCATCTGGGCCCCCACCACGGAGCCCAGGAGCAGGAACAACGCCAGCCAGAGGTCCACGGTGTGGTTTACCGTGGCCTGCAAAACCGTGACGTTGATGCAGGTGAACAGGATCTGGAAGAGGCTGGTGCCCACCACCACGTGCATGGGCATGCGCAGGAGGTAGACCATCACCGGCACCATGATGAAGCCGCCGCCCACGCCCATGATGGCGGAGAGCACGCCCACCATGCATCCCAGCACCAGGGGCATGAGGGCCGAGAAGGTGACGTTGCTGCGCTTGAAGTGGACCTTCCAGGGCAGGGCTCCCACCAGCCGGGCATAAGTGGAGGGCTTGATCTCCTGCTCGGTGATGACCTGCTGGGTCTTTTGCTTTTTCTTCCGAAGCGAGCTGATGCTCTCGTAGAACATGTAGGAGCCGATGCCGCCCAGCATGGCCACGTAGGTGATGGTGATGAGGAAGTCCGCCTCGCCCAGGGAGCGCAGGAGCTTGATGAGCCAGACGCCGCCCGTTCCGCCGGCCACGCCGCCGATGAGCAGGAGCGTGCCCATCTTGAAATCCACCGAGCCGGCCCTCGCGTGGGCGTAGGTCCCGGAGGCGGAGGCCGCCACGATCTGGTTGGAGTCCGACGCGGCCGCCACGGTGGGCGGAATTCCGATCATGATGAGGAGCGGGGTCATGAGGAATCCGCCGCCCACTCCGAAAAGGCCGGAGAGAAAACCCACGATGCCCCCCAGCCCCAGCAGGAGCAGGATGTTCACCGAGTTGCCGGCCACCGGCAGGTAAATGGAAAAGTGCATTCCGGGGTCCTTTGATCGCTTGCGTCTGGGGTTATGTGTTGCCTGCTGCTGTCCCTTGCCGCTCGGCCGCAGCCGTTTCGTTCGCTGTCAGGCCGCGGGGGGCGCCGCTTTTTCCGCTTTATCGGAAGACACCGGCAGGAAGACGGAGAAGGTGGTTCCCTCTCCCACGGTGCTCTGCACGGTGATCCTGCCGCCGTGCTTCTCGATGATTCCGTAACTCACGAACAGGCCCAGGCCGGTGCCCTGGCCGGGCTCCTTGGTGGTGAAGAAGGGGTCGAAGATCTTGTCCAGGCTCTCCGCCGGGATGCCCGGCCCCGTGTCGCTCACCTTGACGCGGACCTGGTACTCGTCCCAGGACACGGCGACGTCGAGCCGGCCACCGTCGGGCATGGCCTGGATCGAGTTCAGAAAGAGGTTCAAAAAGACCTGCTGGAGGTTGCGGGGGTTGCCGCGGACCTGGGGAAGGCCTTCCTGAACCTTCAGGTCCAGCTCCACCCCGGAGAGCGTGATCTCGTTCTTCACCAGCGCCAGGGTGGACGCGACGATCTTCCCCACGTCCAGGGCGGTGAAGGCCGGCTGCTGCTTCCGCGTGAAGTCCAGGAGGTTCGCCACCGTGGAGCTGGCCCGCTCCACCTGCCCGTACATCTGGCCGAGCATGCGTTTCTTGTCGTCGTCCGTGTAGTCGTCGAAGCCGTCCGTCAGGGCTTCGATGGTGAGCCCGATGTTGTTGAGCGGGTTGTTGAGCTCGTGGGCGATGCCCGAGGTGAGCGTGCCCACCGCGGCCATCTTGGCAGACTGGATGAGCTGGTCCTGGCGGCGCTTGAGCTCCCGGATCATCTGGTTGATGGCGATGGCTAGGTTGGAGTACTCGTCCCGGTATTTGCGGACCGGGGTGATGTAGGAGTAATCGCCGGACCCGATGCGGTCCGCGTACTGGGTGAAGCGGCCCAGGGGCCGCAGGATGCCGCTGATGACGATGGTGGCCATGTACATCATGAAGAAGAACATGATGATTAAAAAGCCGATGGCGGCCATCATGGAGGTGTTGAGCATGGAATGCATGGCCAGGCGTTCGCGGTCTATCATGTCCTCGGCGTCGGCTACCAGCAGGACCCCGTACTCCCGGAGGTTCGCCTCGGTCTGCCGGAGCTCCGCCCCCTCCTCCCCGGGCCTGTCCCCCATCCGTGCGGAAAGCACGCTCAGGAGATCCTCGTACTTCTCCAGGTTTTCCTTCATGCTACGGTACTTCTTCTCCCCCACCACCGACTTCATCTCCGGGGCGCTCCGGGCCAGCAGCGTCTTTGCCAGCTGGGCGTTGGCCAGGGCGTCGGAGAGATTGGTGCGGTAGAGGAAGAAGTTCTTCTCGAATCGCCTCGCCTGCTGGACCTCGAAGGCGTAGCTCCCCACTTTTTCCAGGAATTGGAGCTTGAGCCTGAACTGGGAGATGAAAAAGACCGCCGCCACCGTGATGATGCTCATGAGGATGAACAAAAGGAAAAAGGAGCCCGCCACCCGGAAGCGGATGCTGATCTTGGGCCGCTCCAGCAGGGCGCGCTGGACGGTGAGGTTGTCTGTGCCTTCCGTTTTTTCCGGCAGATGTTCCGCCATAGTTTCCTCTGGACATTCCGGTGCATGCTTCCTACTAAAAATAATTATCCCCTGAACCGGGCGATGTCAATGACCGAACTAATTGAAAATGTTGTGAAAATGATACAGTGGCGTTGCAAAAATGATAATTCCGCAATCGCGGGGCTCCCGACTTTGCCGGGCCGTGCGCTCCCGTCGTCCGGGCCAGCCCCCTTTTGCCCGGGCTCCCGGTTTCGTTTGCGGTTTACAGGCAATTCCTATATTCCCATCTGGTCTCCGGGCCGATTTCGGGCTCAGGCGGGGCGGACGCTGTTTGCCGGCGCCCGGGTCCGGGGCTTTTTAAAAATCCCTATTGGTTGCGCCGCATTTCCATGGACCCCGACAACCGCATCCTGGCCATGAGCCTGTTCGTCCTTGTTTTCCTCCTGGTCTACGGCCTGATGCACACGGCCTTCTATCTCCGGGTGCGGGTGCTCCTTCCGCCCCAGGGGCCCGCCCGCCCTGCGCTCATATTCCTATTGGCGCTTCTCCTCCTGGGGCCGGTGTTCGAGCACCAGCTCGCTGGCCGGGGGCTGGTCCAAGCCTCCCGCGTGGCGGGTTATGTCGCCTATATATGGATGGGCTTCCTGTTTTTGGCCCTGTGCGCCGGCTTGTGCGTCCGGATCTACAACGGGCTTGCCTCAGTTTCCGGCCCCCTGTTCGAGCTCACGCTGCCGCGCTTTGCCGGGAAGGCCCCGGCCGTCCTGGTCCTTGCCGTGGCAATGGCGGGCGTTCTTTACGGCCTGGCGGAGGAAAGCCGCCTGCGCATTGTTCGCCTGACGCTTTCCACCGACCGGCTTCCGGCGGGCATGGAGCGAGTCCGCATTGTGCAGATATCCGACATCCACCTGGGAGTGCTCCTGGGCGATCCCCTGGCCCGGGAGCTCGCCTCCGCGGCGGCCCGGGACAAGCCCG
>JBFMHL010000029.1:0-3942 GCA_040753055.1 Thermodesulfobacteriota bacterium
GTCCCCCCTCCCCCGCAAGTCTTTGGTGCCTTTTCCCTTTGCCGTTTATTAAGGTCGTTATGCTCATCGGGATCATGGCGGACAGTCACGGCGAGGCCGGCAGCCTGCGGGCGGTGCTGGGGTATCTGGCGGGGCTGGGATGCGAGGCGCTGGTGCACCTGGGGGACGTGTGCGACTCCGGCTGGCCCGGCACCGTGGATGAGTGCGTGGGCCTGCTGCGGGATGCGGGCGCGCTGGTGGTGAAGGGCAACAACGATCATCTGGTGGTGAAGAACAACGAGGATTGGCCGGAGAGCCCGGTATCGCGGGGTTCGCTGGACTGGCTGCGGGCCCTGCCCGCGCGCCTGGACCGTTTCGGCGCGAGCTTCGTGCACAGCCAGCCCTTTGTGGAGATGATGGGGCTTTCCGCAATGGTGCGGTCCATGGAGGAGGCGGAGTACCGGGCTTACTTCTCCCAGGAGCCGGGCGGCATCCTCTTCCGGGGACACAGCCACGACCCGGCGCTGGCGCGGCCGCGGCAGGGCGGCGTGCGGGTGCGGGGAGTGCCTGCGGGGGAGGTGATGGAGCTTTCCCGGAAGCGCCCCTGCGCCATCACCTGCGGCTCGCTGATGCAGGGCTTCGCCATGCTCTATGATGACCGGGCGCTCCGGGTCACCTGCCTGCGGATGGAAGGCGCGGGCGGTTGACAGGGTGCGGCAGTCTGGGTATGACCCGGAACTGGCGCTCGGGCGGGAATGCCTCGAGGCCTTTTCGGCCTCGGATTCTGCGGGGGCAACGCGCAGGGGCCGCGGCTTTCCTTGGAAGAGGGTCCGGAGGGACGAACGAAAAGGTCCTTCGCGGAAATCTTTTTTTGCAGTTTTCCTACGTGTTTTTCAGGATGAAAGGTTTGTTCATGGCGCAAGACACCAGGCCGCACATCGAGCCCAAGCAGCTTTTCGGCAACAGCAGAATCAAGTTCGCCTGCCACAAGGGGCTTTCCTGCTTCACCCGCTGCTGCCGGGGCATAGATATCTCGCTCACCCCCTACGACGTGATCCGGCTCAAAAAGAGGCTTTCGCTTCCGTCCGACGAGTTTCTGGCCGTATACACCCGGTTGGAACTCCTGGAGAAGACGGATCTCCCGGTGCCCTTGCTGCAGCAACTGGACGACGAGGAGAAGAGCTGCCCCTTCGTGCGGGAGGAAGGCTGCCTCATCTACGAGGACCGGCCCTCGGCCTGCCGCTACTACCCGGTGGGCCAAGGGAGCATGCGGGCCCAGTACGCGGACCAGACCGAGCCCTTCTACTTTACGGTGCACGAGGATCATTGCCGGGGCTACGAGGAGGACCGGGAGTGGACGATCGACGAGTGGCGGGCGGACCAGGGCGTGGACCTTTACGACCGGGAGAACGCCGAGTGGATCGAGCTTCTTCTGCACAAGCGCTCCTTTCCCAACGTGGTGCGGCTCACGCCGGAGGCCAAGCGCCTCTACTTCATGGCCTGCTTCGATATGGACCGGTTCCGGCGCTTTGTGTTCGAGAGCCGCTTCCTGACGGCCCACAAGGTGGACGAGGCGGTGGTGGAGAAGATCCGCACGGACGATATCGAGCTCATGAAGTTCGGCTCGCTGTGGCTGACGGGCGTGTTCTTCAAGCAGGGCCCCTACGCTCCGCCGGCCCAGGAGGGCGAAAAGAAGTAGCGGTCAGCGAAAGGCGGGCACCGGAAACGGGGTTGTTTTTTTCCGTAACATTCTGTGCACCATGCGAGGGCATGAAATGGATGCATCCAGAGACGTGCTGCCGAAGGACCTTTTCGAAACCCCGGAAGACCCCACGCAGCACGCGTGGTACTCCTCGTTCTACTTGGAGAACCACATTGATTACATTTCCTACCCCGACATCGTGGCCACCCCGGAGAAGGTGAACTTCATGGTGGTGGTGCCCGGCCGGGAGCGCTACTACCCCTGCTCGGACCACATGTTTTCCGCCATCATGGCGCGCAAGCGGCCTGCTTTTTTGCAGCGGCGCTACGACGAGGTGCTGGACAAGCTCGTCGCCCTCATTGACCTGCGCATCGAGGACCCCTGGGAGAAGGAGTACCTGGAGTCTCTCATCCGCACCAAGTTCTCCCACGAGACGGCGGACGGGGCCATGATCCCCAGCCGGCTGGAGAAACGGCTCATCAAGATCTTCCTGGACCGGACCATGATCGAGGATCCGTACCGGGAGGAGAAGGCGGCCATGAACCGGCGGGCGGACACGGCGCTTTCCTCGCAGGAGTTTTTGAACGCCCTGAACCAGCCGGACCAGACCATGGTGGACTGCCGCGGCAGGACGCTGGAGGATGTGCGGAACACGGCGAACCGCATCCAGCTGACGAGGCTCCTGGCGCTCCTTTCCGAGCGGGCCATCTGGGAGGAAGATCTTTCCGGCCGCACCACCGAGTATTACTCCGCCATCATGGCCAAGCCCCTCTCGGGCGCCGGCGCGGCCCAGCTCATCCGGCTGCTCACGCCCGAGCGTTCGGCCCTGGGAGCCTATGTGGCGCAGCCCTTGCGCATCTTCTGGCTGGTAGACGAGGCGGGCCAGGCGGTGATTGACCTTTTCATCGTCCGATTCCTGGCGGGGCTGGGCCACAAGGTGATTCTGGCCTTCAAGGACAAGCCGCTCTTTACCAAGGTCTGCTTCCCCGACGCCATGGAGGACCCCACCTTGAAGCGGCTCCTCAGCGAGGCCCATTTCATCAAGGAAAAGGAGATCGCCAAGAACCATCTGGTGGACCTGCTCAAGAGGGACATGCACATCATGGCCCTTTCCGACGGCACCATGGAGGAGCTCAACCTGCTTCTGGTGAACGCCACGTTCGCACGCATGTTCAAGGAAGCGGATATCGTGGTGGCGCGGGGCCGGGCCAGCCGCAGGCGCTTTTTCGACACCCACTTCAACTTCACCCAGGACATCCTGTCCATCGCGCGGGAGGACTCGGGGGAGGTGACGGTGGAGTTCAAGCCGCGCGATCCTTCGGTCATCAAGTTTTCCGTGCGGGAGCTGGAGCAAAAGGCCCGGAACATCATCGCGCAGATGGAGAACGCCAAGAAGCAGGGCATGACGGTGGTGTTCTACTCCGGAATCGTGGGGTCCATCCCGGGCAAGATCGAGATGGCCAAGAAGATCATGTCCATCTTCGTCACCCATCTGCGGGACCAGTCGGCCTCCACCTTCGTCATCAACCCCAGCGAGCACTTCGAGCAGGGCCTGGACGCCGACGACCTCATGTACATGTGGGAGATCGTGCAACGGAGCGGTCTTATTGACATCTGGCGCTTCCAGTCCTACGATGACATAGTCACCGCCTTTGGCCTGATGGGGAAAAAGGTGCCGCCCGAGTGGGTGGGAAAGGACGCCACCTACTCCACGGGCTGCACCAAGGAGATGAAGATCGCCCTCTCCGTCCAGGACACGAACCCGGAGATGCAGATCATCGGTCCACCCAGGGAAAAGTTCATCCGGCGCGCCGAGTACGGCATCGGGAGCCTTTTCGACCGGCGCCTGGGCTCGGAGTGCGCCTAGATCCGATCTCCGTTTCATTCCCGACGTGCCAAGCATGGATCAGCATTTACGGTGATTGCCGCAATTTCTGTCGGATTGCGCCTTCTAAAAGCCATCAGCGCGCCAAGCGCCTGCGAGGATCAAACCAGATAGCAACTAGGACGAATAGATGAGCTTGTTCTAGAAAACTTTTTTATAGGTAATAGTTAAGAAATAAATATACCAAACTTTTAATCGAAGATTTTTTTTGCTGTAATTACGAGATGCTAAATCAAAAGCAACCGTTTCGGATGCGCATCAAACAGTTTTGCGGAAAGGGGAGAGGGGGTGCGGGGGAGGGGGGAAAAGCCAGCTTTTTCAAAAGGGGTTTTCCCCCCTCCCCCGCAAAATCCTTTTTCTGTTTGTTTTTTAGTTG
>JBFMHL010000030.1:0-20858 GCA_040753055.1 Thermodesulfobacteriota bacterium
GGCCGCGGCGTGGATCTGCTCCACCGTCACGGACTTGCTCATGGCGTCCAGCATCCGCTGGGACCCCGACTCCACCCCCAGGCTCACCATGTAGCAGCCGCTCCGGGCCATGGCCCGCGCCAGCTCCGGGTCCAGGCAGTCCACTCGGGTCTTGCACGTCCACGCAAGCCCGGGAAACGAACGCCCGATGGCCTCGCAAAGCTCCAGGGCGCGATCCCGGCGGGCCGTGAAGGTGGGGTCCACAAAGTGGATTTCGCGGGCGGAAAAAACCTTCTTGGCCCAGCGGATCTCCTCCAGGACCCTTTCCGTGCTCCTGACCCGGAGTGTCCTCCGTATGCTGCAGAAATTACAGGAAAAGCCGCAACCACGGGCGGTCTCCACCAGGCATAGGGGCGGCTTTTGATTGAAGGGCGGGTGCATGGCGTAGCGGACCGGAGGCAGGAGATCCAGGGCGGGCAGGGGAAGCCGGTCCGGGTCCAGGGCCGGGCCCTTGGGATTATCCAGGATTCGGCCGTCCCGGCGGTGGACGAGCCCCGGCACATCTTCCAGGTCCTTGCCGTTCCGGAGCGCCTCCACGAGCCGGAAGAGCGCTTCCTCCCCCTCCCCTCGGATGAAGAAGTCCACGTGGGCGAGCCTCTCGGCCAGGGCCTCCGCCGGAAAGACCATGCCGTGGCCGCCCAGCACGACGGGAAGCCCGGGAGCCCTCTCCTTGACGGCGCGGGCGATCTCCCCCGTGTCCGCGATGTTGAAGATGGTCGTGGAAAAAGCGGCCAGGGCCGGCTTGGCTGCCAGCACCGCGTCCACGGTGCGGGCAGCGTCCAGCCGGAGCGCCACCGCGTCCAGGACCTTTACGGACACGTTGCGTTGGCGCAGGTAGGCCGCAAGCGCGGCGATGCCCAAGGGCTGCATGGGAAAGACGCCGCTCAGGTTGAAGCGGATGCGCCTCTGGGGAGGGGAAACCAGGAGCACGGGCGGGGCCGTCGGCCGGCTGTCTGATGCGGAGTTTGCGTTCCTGGAGTTTCTCATGAATGCCTTTGGCTCGAAAAGCCCTCTGAAGGGCCGAATCGCAAAAGCTACCGGGAAAAGGGCCGGGGGTCAACCGAAGGGCGCCCTATCCGATTCCCAGAAGGGCCCGGCCCCCGCGCAGCATGTTTTCGGGAGAGATGGTGCCCTTGCACAGATGCCGGACCGCCAGGCCCGGCCGGAGGTAGAAGCCCAAAAACGCCCTTTTCTGGGCCCGCACCAGCTCTTGCTCCGACATTCCGGGCGGGCAGTACGCAAGCCCCCCCTCGGGGCCGGGCTCGCGGTTGGGATGAAAGCTCTTCCAGTCGGACACGGGGCGCCCCTGGTTCACGTCGTTAAAAAAGGCCGAGCCCGGATAGGGAACCGCCCGGGTGAACTTGGCGAAGTCCAGTCCTACGCTGCGGGAAAACTTCAAGGTGCGAGCCATGCTTTCCCGGGTCTCGCCGGGGAGCCCCAGGATGAAAAGGCCAAGGGTGAGGACGTTCTCCTTCCGCGCCGCGGCAACGGCGCGCCGGCCCGCTTCCAGGCTCAACCCCGGCTTGACCCGGCGGAGCATCGCCTCATCCCCGCTCTCCAGGCCGAAGATCAGCATGTGGAGCCCGGCCCGTTTCATGGTGCGGATGAGATCGCGCTCCACCATGTCCACCCGGGTTTCCGTGATCCAGGAAACCTTGCCCGTCAGGCCGCGCCGGTGCATTTCGCGGCAGAAGATCTCCCCGTCCTCGCGGCAAAGCGGGAAGATGGCGTCCGCGAACCAGAACAGGTCCACGCCGAAGCGGCGGTATATGTCTTCCATCTCCTGTGCCACCAGGACCGGATCGCGCTTGCGCAGCCGGGGGGAGAGGACGTTCTGGGCGCAGAAATAGCAGGAAAAAGGGCACCCGCGGGAAGCGAGAACGGGCAGGAGCCTTTTTTTAAACGAAAACATGGGCGGCGCGATGTAGCGGTCCAGGTTCAGGAGGTGCCAGGCGGGCGGGGGCAGGCCGTCCAGGTCCTGAACCATTGCTGCGCCCTTGCCGGCGCGCACCGTGCCGTTTTCCCGGAAGGCCAGGCCGGCGACATCCTTTCCCGCCCCGGCCCCGGAGAGGAGCTCCGATAGCGCCACCACCGCCTCTTCCCCCTCGCCCCGCACCACAAAGTCCGCAAGGCCCTGCTCAAGGATCTCCCGGTAAAAGAGCGTCGCGTGGATATTGCCGCAGACCACGGCCGCCCGGGGGGCTTGCGCGCGAATGGCCGCGATGCGGGAAGGAAGGGCGTGCATGGCCGGGGTGAGGCAGCTGATCCCCACGGCGTCGGGACGGAAGCCGCGCAGACGGGGCGCAAAGGCGTCCGGGCTCTCGACGAACTCGTCGTGGACGGCGACTTCATGGCCCGCCGCCTCCAGGCAGGCGGCCAGGTACGCGAGCCCCATGGGCGCGAAGGGGACCATGACCGGCTCGTACTTCCCCAGCACGCGGAAGGCCTCGGGCCTGGGATTCAGCAACAGCCACTTCATGGGGTGCGCCCCTTTTCGATAGATTCCCCCGGAGCCTGCTCCGGGCCCGCAGCTAAAGACAGGAGGCACTGGCAGTCCAATAGGAGGACCTTGGGCTCCAAGTCATTCCCGCATGGCAGATCCCGCTCCAGGAGGAAAAAGCTTTCCGGATCCCCTTGGTACGGGTTGCGGTCTTTGGGGTGGATGAGCCTGCCGATCTCCGCCTCCCCGTACCTGTCCTTTTCCACCAAAATATAGCCGTGGCCGGGCGCTTGCCGGCACCAATCGAGGACCGGAGCCCCGTCCTTGGCATACAAGGCCCCCACGTCCCTGTAATAGCTTTTCAACATTTCATGGCTATAGGGCTTTGCCGCGATGCGGACAAGCTCCTGGGCCGTGCTGGTGCTCTTTGCGGAAAAAAACAGGATATAGGGTGCGGTTTCCGGGTGGGCGAGAATGGTGGCGTCGGCAGGAAGGCGGGCCAGCATCCGGAGGGATGCGGGGTGCGGGGCGTCCGCAAAGGAAAGCCTGGCGCCCGCAGCGCATAGGACGGCCATCCCCAGCACGACGGCCGAGATTACGGCTCTTCGGGGGATACCGGCCAACCCGTTCCAGGCTCTTGCCGCAAACAGCACGGCGACTATCGGAGCGCAAACCGCAAAGGGCTTCTGAATCTGCCTTCCCGGGTCTATGATAAACAGGCCGAGATAGTTGCCTGAAGAAAGAAAGATCAGAAACCCCAGAATCCCTGAAACCAGCCCGAGAAGGACCTCCTTGGGCAGGCGGCTCCACTGGTTCCTGTCCTCCACAAACAACCATCCGGCTAGCCCCAGCACCAAAGACCATGCAAAAGAGGTCTTGGCTCCACCGCTGATCCAGGCCGCGGCGGCCCCTCCTGCCACCACCCCCAAGGCTGCTATCCAAAGGCGTGCGCCCTGCCCCTGCCTCGTGCTTTTCCAGGCTCCCAGGGCCGCCAGGAGGACAAGGCAACCCAGGCCCACCGTCTCAAGCCAGGCGGGCTGAGACTGCCAAAGGTAGAAAAGGTTGAAGGAAATCCAGTCCAGCAGGCTTTGCCCTCCCACTTTTCCCGAAAGCCGAAAAACATCCAGGTTTTGGGGGAAGCAGGCGGAACGATAAAAACGGACGGCTTCCTCCATGTTCATGGGGCTCTGCGCTACAGGGTAGGAAAGCAATTGCACGGCCGGGCTGACCAGGGAGACGGCGAACGCGATGGCCACGGCCGCAAGATGCCGCGGCCAGGGCCGCGAAGAACCGTTTGCCCTCGGTCCCGCCAGGAACATCGACAGCAAAAGCACCGGGAGAATCACAGGGTAGAGAAGGGACGCGAGAAAAATCACGACGATTTGTGAAAATGTTTTGCCGGACGAAAGCCTCCAAAAAAAGAGGCCGAATAAAATCGGAGCAAAGCTCCTCTGGATTCCGGCCGGGATGGTCTGGTTCGCCACATTGTAGGCCACGACCAGAAAAGCGGCCCATCCTCCCATGATAGGCCCCATCTTTGGCTTCAGGTACCCGCAAAAAACCCAGAATGTCGCCGGAATCAGCAGCAGGCCGAAAAAGCGGGAAACGGCCATGATGGGGTTGGCAAAACCGAGAAGATTGAACAAGCCGGCCATAGAACGGAATATTACGGCGATGGCCGGCGGCATGAACTTGACCTGAAAGACCTCCTCCCCCGGGGTGTTGACGGTCTCGTGGGTACCGCTCGGGCTGTTCAAAGGGAAAAACAGGGTCAGATCGTCGTTCACGAGCCCCATCGGGTGGAACAACATTTGCGCGAAAACCGCCGCGGCCAGAAGTAGGGTGGCGACGAGAGGGAGATGCCGGCTGATGCCCGTCGGGGCGTTCCCCTCGCCCGGGGTAAAAGTTGCTGAGGGCTCCGGCGCCTCGCCGGGCATGGGTGTTCGGGTCATGGATCGTTCCGGTGTTGATGCGGGGAGGGTTTTCCCGGGGGGCCGGCCTCGCTTGCGTGGAGCCGTTTCACGCGTGCGGATCCGGTGAAACGCCAGCGTCCCGAATCCTGGCCCGATCCCCCCTGAAGATTCCCGGCCTTGGGTCTGCTCCCTCGATACCCCAAAAAGCCCCAAAAGGCCAGACGGGAAAAGGCTATGGCCCGGACCGCCCCAGCCGGGCTCTTTCCCTTTTGCACCCGTCGTGTTATACGGCCCGGCAATTTCATGGCATTACCAGGCTAATGAAATACGCCCAAGGCCATCGATGGCCGCGCGGAATGCGGTATGCTCCGAAGCTCTGCGTTGCAGGCCGCGTTGCGGGCAACGATTGTTGAAAACGGGCAGAAAAGCAACAATCGAAGGAGCTTTTCGGAATCAACGCGCCCACCATCGGGGACATTCCCGAGGTGGGTGAATGCACCAAGTCCGCGGCCCGGATGTGGCTGGAGGACGTCAACGCGGCCGGCGGGCTCACCGTGGGCGGCAAAAAGGTGCCCGTGGAGTTGGTCATCGAGGACAACGAGGCCAAGGCCGAGTCCGCGGTGCAAGCCAACAGCAAGATGATCACCCGGGACGAAGTCATGGCCATCGTGGGCCTCCAGGCCTCCAAGCAGGCGGTTCCCGCCGGCGGCGTGGTCAACGATTGGAAGACCCCCATGATCAGCCCCTGGTCCACCAACCCGGACACCACCAAGGACCGGCCCTCCGTCTTCCGCTGCTGCATCCTGGATCCTTTCTAGGGCCCGGCCATCGCCAACTTCATCACCGAGGAGTTCAAGGCCAAGAAAGCCGCGGTGCTCTGCGACGTGGCCAGCGACTACCCCAAGGGTCTGGCCCCGGTCTTCAAGGCGGCCTCAACGGCCCCGGCTCGGTGGTCGCCTACGAGAGCTTCACCACAAAGGAAGCCGACTTCTCCTCCCAGCGGAGGGACCGCTTCCACTTAGTGAGACAAGCTTTTATCAAGCTTGTCTGAACGAGGCAGCTCAAATCAATGGTAAATAGAAATATCCTGCTCACTTCTGGAACGTTCCATCAAAATCAAACACGAAAACCACTCATTGTTCACCAACCATCATTGGAATCTAATGCTTACATGTACTGTCATGGTGCCAATCGTGTTGAGACAGGAAGCTTTTAGACAAGAAGTTAGCTTAGTGATTGCTCACGAATTTCCATCAATAGGACGCTATACCACATCTGATAATTTTTAAAACGACAATATAATTGTATGAATCTTCTGTGCATGGCAATAGCACTATTTATTGCCACTATTCATGGTAATATTTCAGGATTTGCCTGCCGCTTAAACCATGAAAATCTTGTTTCACTCTATAGTGAGTATCTAAATCCGACTTGCTTATCAGCAGGAAAGATCTACCGGAATAGGCTTTCCACGCTTTGTAGCCGTCAGAAATATTGGATTTTTCGTCATGATACCAGCTCAATGGAAATTTTTATCTTGAAAAGGGGCGGCTCCCGCTTGCCATGGCTCCATGCAGAAGCCCTCGAATCACAAGGCCCCTCCGGAGGCCCTTTCACGCGCCCCGAACGGGGCCAGATACAGAGGAACCTGCGGGAGCCCGGCGGGACATTATCTTTTTGAAGTTCTTCATCAATGTGGTATGAATCCCTTCGAAAGTCACGCCCCATTGCCAGCAGGAAGCCGTTCCATCTCATGGAAAGCTTCCCCTTGCCAACGTGACGGGGGCCGCCCGGCAGGCAAGACCGCATTGTTTTTTTCTTTGGATTCAGAGAGCCTTGGATGAACCGAATTCTTTTCGTCCATGCCCCGAAGTTTTCCAACTATTATCCCATGCTGGGCGAGTTCATGTCGGTCACCCAGATGCCTTCCGGCTTACTGGGTTTGGCCGGCATCGCAAAGGATCAGGGCCGGGAAACCGAAGTGCTCCACCTGGGACTTGAAAAGGCCCTGAATAAGAAATTTTCCCTTGGCGCCTACCTTGAGGAAACCCTGCCTGGACTGATTTTTCTCAGCCTGCACTTCCATCCGCAGTCCAACGACGCGGTTCGGGCCATAGGCCTGATCCGCGCCAAAGCCCCCGGGGCCTTTCTTGTCCTTGGAGGATATACGGCCACTTTTTTTGCTTCCGAGATTATGGATCGCTATCCCCAGGTGGACGCGGTCTGCCTGGGAGAGTCGGAAAATGCCGTGCGGGCCATCAGCCGTCTTTTCCCCAAGAGAGGGGAGGATCTCGCAGCCATTCCCGGACTGGCCTGGAGGCACTCCTCGGGCCAGGTCCGCTTCAACTGCGGCTCCGCAACGGACATCGGGAACCTCAAAGGGTTTTGCAGAACCAGGCTGGAGCTCATGCGCCACGGAGCCCAATACCTGAAGCTGGCGCAGTTTTTACATTATTACAGCTGGGGCTGGAGCTTCAGGCGCAACCTTAAAAACTTCGGTAGCCCCATCGGATTTGCCCTGCCGGTGGCCAGGGGCTGCGTCCACGATTGCCTCTACTGTGGGGGCGGCAGCCGGGCCCAGTCCCGGATCAACCAAAGGAGGGGGGTGACCTTCCTGGCGTTGGGACATGTCCTTGCCGAGCTCCAGGACCTCAAGAAAAGGGAGGGCGAGCTTTTCTTGACAGAATACATTGCGTCCGGCGACGGCGACGACTATTACCTGGAATTATTCAACAGCTTGAAGAAACGGAAAAATTCCCTTCACGCCAATATTGATTGCCGAGGGATTCCATCGGGCAGGTTCCTGGAGACTTTTGCACAAGTTTTTCCCAGCTTTCCGTCCCACTTGAATCTCAGTCCCGAAGCCGCCAGGGAGCCGTTCCGGAAAAAGGTCAAGGTCGGGGTCGCCCTGGGAGATACCGGTCTTTATTCGGCACTTGCCCACATGGAGCGGTTGAAGATCAAATCGGAGGTTTACTTTTCCATTGGGCTCCCGGGAGAAACGCCTGAAGATGTGGTTGCCCTGGAAGAAACCGTACGAGAGATCAGGAAACGTTTTTCCTCCATCCGGGCGGTCAGGATCCATGGAATCGAGCTGGATCCCGGCTCCCCGCTGTTTATGGAGCCTGAAAAACACAACATGGTGGACCCATTGCGGACTTTTGAGGAGTATCGCGCCTATCATGGCTCATGGAGCTCCATGCTTTCGGATCTTGGATACGGTGTGATCGACCATGAAGGGCGCAGAATCGGCCGGGAAGAGCACACCAGGGCCGTAAACAGGCTGATTTGCCGGAGGTTCTGCAGGGCCATGCTTCCCCGTTGTGCATCCATGCCGGCGAGCCTCCGCAAGGGGGCCATGCTGGGAACTTCCGGCTTCTGTCGGACCCTGGAAACACGCTTTTTCATCAAACGCTCCCTTGGGCGGGTCCCCGAACTTTTTCCCTACTGACGGCACTCTGGAAAAGAAACCATTGAATTCGAGCCGGAATCGAGAAGTCAACCATCCCAAGCCCCGGGTCCTGATGATCCAGACCGTGAGCGGAACCATGCCCTATGTTTTCCCCATGGGGCTCATCTCGCTTTTAAACGGTTTGCAGCAACCCAAACTCGGGCTTTTTTCCGGCGAAGTCAAAGCGGAGCACCTGCGTCACGCCCGGGTGGTGGTCCTTCCCGTCCACTGGTTTTATTCCATTCCCCCCGCCATGGAGCTGGCGCGAAGGATCAAGCGCGCCAACCGGAACATCCGAATCGTTTCGGGGGGCTATACCGCGACATTATTTGCGGATTCTCTGGTTCAAGACGGGGCAATCGACGTAGTGGTAAGGGGAGATGCGGACGGAATCTTCAACGAGCTGGTTGAAAAGCTCCTTCGGGAAGAATCCTTTGACCACTTGCCCAACCTCAGCTTCCCCGGGGGGCGGACGCCCACCGAATATACCATAACGCCAGAACAATATGCGCAATCCAATTACCGGGATATTGGATGGCATCCGTCTTTTCATCGCATTGCCATGAGATCGCAAAGCATCTCCGAAGTCTCCTATCTATATCCATGGATCGCCGTGGCCAGAGGATGTACCTTTTCATGCAATAACTGTATGGCCGCGCCCAATGTCCAACGCAAATTTTTCAAGCGCTCCCTCGTCGCCCGCCCTCCCTGGGCCGTCAGGGAGGACCTGCACTATTATTCCATGCACAGGGGCATCAAACATTGCCACTTCAACACGGATTTCATCAATACCCTGGGCATGCGCCATGCAGAAGAAATTCTTGACGGCTCCCATTTCGATCTCTCGTGCTATTACGAATGGTACCGATATCCCACCCGCGAGGGCGTAGACCTGCTCTTGCGTTCATTCCGACGGGTCAACCTGGGAATTTTTTTGAACCCGGAAGGGCAATGTGCTAACCAGGACAGCTCACAGGCTTCTTCCTCGGTGGAGCGGTTGCTCGAACTGGTGGAATCCTATAGAAAAAATCAGGCAGTAAAATGGATCCTTTATGTGGACCCTTGGTTCCTGAGGACAATTCCGGCATACTCCAAATGGGCCTCCAGGTTTTCCGTGCAGGACAACCTTCGGATCAATCGCATTGACCAAAGGGTCCTGCCCCCCCTGAACCACTTGGACGGCCGGGGCCTGGAAAGCCTGTACCGAAAGCTCCATCGTCGGGCTGTCGAGGAGTTGCCCGGGATATTGCGACGCCAGGCTTTGATTTCCCCTCTTTTTCGTTATTGGCCCGGCTTGGTATCCCTTCTGTTCCGGATCAATTCCAGGCAGCTCAAAAGACGCATTAAAAAGATGAACGCCTGAGACGGGTTTAGCAAGAAGCCGTCGCGCCTACCCTTCAACACAAGCGGTTCAATCTCATGCGAGTTTTACTTAGCACCAGCCCTTTTTCCCCGCAGATTTCCTACTATCTGAAATTCCCTCGTTTCCCTGTGCTCAATCTTGCGTTGCTGGCAGCGGCCATCCAAAAGGAGCACGAGGTCCGGCTTGTTTCCAATCTGGATTGCCGGGCCAGAGCCCATCGCTTGGACCAGGCCATCGCCGACTTCTCTCCCCATGTGGTGGGGTTCAGCGCCCCGTCCTGGATGGGGGGCAAGGCCGTGCTGGCAAGCATGCCGGGGCTCTCCACGAGATACCCCCATGTTAAGTTCATCGCCGGCGGTCCCTATGCGGCCCATGATTTCAAAACCTTTCTGGAGGCCGGCTTTTACGCGGTGGTCCTCGGGCCGGGTGACCATATCCTGCCCGAGCTCCTCAAGGCGATGGAGGGGGGCGGTTCTCTGGGCCAAGTTTCCGGCATTGCCTACAAGAATGAAAAGGAAGGCGTGATGACAACCGCCTTTCCAGACAGGGCGCCGGAGTTGGACCGATTGCCTCTGGCCGCCCGGGAGCTGCTTCAGAACAACCACGCCATTTACGGCCCCAGACCCGCGGCAGCGGTGGAGGCCTCCCGGGGCTGCCCGTACCGGTGCCGTTTCTGTACCGTATCCAGTTTTTGGGGGCCTTATCAGGAAAAGTCCAATTCCCGCTTGATGGAAGAGTTGGAAGATCTTCGCGCCAAGGGAATCGGTGAGCTTTTGTTCGTTGACCATTCCTTCGGCCTGTCTCCCGAAAAAACAGAATCCCTGGCCAGGGATTTGATACGAGGGGGCTTTCGGTTCGACTTCGGGGTGTTCATGCGGGCGGATACCATTGCGCGCAACCCGGACAATGTTCGTCTTCTGTCCAGGGCCGGGCTCCGCTACGCCATTGTTGGATTTGAAAGCTACGTATCCCGGGAGCTCCAATGGATGCGCAAGAAAACCACACCCGGAATCAACCAAAAGGCCGCATCTATTTTAAAAAAGAACAATGTGATTGTCTTCGGCACGCATATGTACTTTCCTCCGGGTGGAAACGCAGCGGGCGCTCTTCACACCTTTTTCAAAGGAATCCAAAGGAGTCAGATTTACAAAGCCGGGGCCTTCGCCCCTTTACCCGGATCGCCTGCCGCCGGGGAAATGGAAGGTGACGGATCGCAACAGAGAAAAATGGATTACCTGCGTGTGCATACCGGCTCCAGCCGCAGCCTGTTGATCCGTCAAGCCGCCGCCCTGGGCCTGTTCGCGGGAAGCCTCTTCGCCCCCTGCCAGATTGCGGGGCTGTTTTCGTCCAACGTATTCCAGAGAACCATGACAAGGCGGGAATATTCCACCGTCATCAGCCGGCTTGGGTGGGCGTTCCGAAGCAAGCCCAAATGAAGGAAGGAGAAGCAATATCCTTTTTTCTCAGCATACTAAATGCCCTCCTTGAACCGGACACCGATTCTTTCCAACAGGCCTCCCCCAGGCTGCATTTCATCATCAGGGCGAAGAAGGCCGGGATCATCCGGAGAAGAGCCCCGGGGCTCTGGGCGGTCTATCGGAAATAGTGAGTCATCAGGCCTTTATTCCCCAAGCATGGCTTCAAAGCTCTTCCGACGGGCCGAAAAGCATTTCCCTTGGAACCCGGGAGAGAACCCGAAACCAGGGTTCCAAGGGTTTTTGAGGGCCGGTCCCTCTGGCCACCCGATGGGCCAGGGCCGTTAACGCGTCACTCCGGCCGAGAAGCATCGCAGCCCCTTCCATTAGGAAATCCGGGGGCTTGATCCCGGCTTTTCTGGCTCCCTGGATGAGCTCTCGGCCAAAGGTTTCCCTCCATCGGGGTTCGTAATCACCCGGCCGGCCGCTCTGAAGGGCCTCGGCCGCCGCCAGGGCGCCCTCCACGGCATACGGGAGGCCTTCCCCGTTTTGGGCGTTGCAAAAGCCCGCGGCATCGCCGATGAGGAAGGTGCGGTCATCGGACCGGGGGGGATCAAAAAACCGGGGACCGGAGGCCATGGGCAGGAGTCCCCCGAAATATTCGCGTTTTCCCGGAAAAGGTGCGTGGCGGGAGATGAAGCTGTCCAGAACCGCCCGGTTCACCGGGGAGCCCGGCCTGCCGGCCACCATTGCCTGGGCAAAGGAAAAGCCCGGGACCAGAAAACCCGCCAGGCCTCCGGGCAAAATCACCGAATGGAGGCGGTCGAGAGACGCTCCGGGAAACCGGCAGCCCGCCGCTAGGATCAGATCTTTCGGCGCGAATGGCCCCATCATGATTTGTCGCACCAGGCTCTTGGCTCCATCCGCTCCCACAAGGAAGTCGGCCGTATAGGTCTCGCCGTTTCGAGCCAGGATCATCCACCGGCCGGAAGATCGGCTGATGTGGATTGCATGGCTTTGGACCCACCGGGCTCCCCTGTCGGCCGCGGCGCGCAGGAGCGCCCGATCGAAGCTTCGGCGGGAAACATAGACCTGGGGGTGACTGTTGTATTGTTTCCTCAGTACGAATGTCCGATCCTTTTCGGTGGTGTAATACCGGTCGCCCTGGAACCATCTTTTTTCCGGAAAGTCCCGCAAAAAAGGCCAGCTCTGGTCCAGGGAGCCGGGAAAACCGCCGCCGCAGGGCTTTTCCCGGGGGTGCGACCCGTCAAAAACCAGGATTCGGGCCCCGGCCTCGGAGAGGCGAAGCGCCAGGGCCCCGCCAGCCGGCCCCCCGCCGATTATGGCCGCAAACCACTTAGCAGTCATGGGAAAGGGTCTTGCCTTTTTCCGCCCCCTTCTCCCTGGCGATTCCGCTGCCCAGCATGCGGACCAGGAGGGGGGCTATCCGAAAGGCACGGAGAAGGAAGAGGGGATTGTACCTGAGTATGTAACGGAGGTTTCTTCCCAGTACTCCTGGGCGGGACAGGAAAATGCGGTAGCTTGTCTGGATCGCCTTTTCGATCTCCTCCTGGGTGAGGCCCGTGGGAGGAAGGTCCCCGCTTTGGCGCGCCAGCTCGGTATTGGGCATGACCTTGATCGGGTGGTTCTGAATCAGGTGGACTCCTGTCTCTAAGGAATATTGAAGGTTATGGGCCATGGTCCGGGCCGTTTCGCCCGGCAAGCCGTAAATGAAATCGATGATGCTGAAAAACCCCATGCGCTTCAAATGAGGAATCAGGCCCTTGAGGATCTCAGGTTCCCTGGGATTTCGGCGGACTTTCCGCAAAATATCCGGTGTGGCGGACTGCAACCCGAAATGAATGCACACGCACCGGGCCTTTTTCATGAGCTGCAACAAAGGCTCGGGATCGCGGGCGAAGAACATGGGATAGAAGTATGCGTTCCAGTTCACCGCCACACCCGTCCGGATGAGCCGGGTGCAGAACGTCTCCAGCCATTCCCGGTTGCCGCCGAAAAAATCATCCTGAAACTTGATATGCCGCACCCCGTATCTTTCATTCAATTCGACGATCTCTGAAACAACGTCGTCAGCGGGCCTCAGGCGATATCCCGCCTCCTTTCTGCCATAGAGCTGAGAGCAGTAGGTGCAGGCCATGGGACAGCCACGGGAGGCGGTAACGCAATAATAAGGGTGGCGGGTGGGGAAGCTTGTATAATGATGGAAGCGGCCCGGAACCGCCAGATCCCAGGCGGGCCTTGGAAGGGTTCTTAAGTCTTGGACCGCCGGAGCCAAAGGTGCGATCTTCACCTCGCCCTCTGTCGGTACGGTGACTCCATCAATGCCTTGGATGGATCGTTTTCGCTGGATATTTCGAGCTATTTCGCAAATGATGGACTCGGCCTCGCCCCCCACCACCGCGTCGGCCCCGCTTTTTAAATACCGGTCGGCTTCAAAATACCCGGGCCCGCCCACCAGTACGTGGATCCTACTTTTCCGCTTGATCGTCCTTACCAGGCCGCAGACATCGTCCGCCGTGGCCACGTTGGTATAGATTCCCACGAACAGAAGCGCTTCATCTTCCAGGAACTCGTCCAGCACTTTTTTCCAGCCGGGCTCTATTCCGCTGTCCAGGTAATCGGGCCGGAATCCTCCCTCGCGAAGCTTGCCGGCCAGGTAGAGAAGCCCAAGCTGGGGAAAGGTGCATAGGCGCAGGAAAGGAGACAGGGCCACATCACTCTCGGAATGGGCCAGGTGGATGAGCAGAATTCGATCTTTCATCAGACGCCTTTGCGGAAAACTGAACCGGTCCTTGCTCCGGTTTTTCCATCCCCTACAGTTTAAGCGCCTCGGACAGAAGAAATCCGGCCCCCCTTACCATGTCCTTCAGGGGCAAGGTCCCTTGCCGCAACTGCCGAAAAATGAAACCGGGACGGGCGTAAAACCACAGCATTCCCAATGTCTGGAGGCGTTGGAGAAGCTTCACCGGGAGCCCTCCGGGCAAGGTTGTCATGGGAGGCTCGCCTTTCCCGGGGCGATACCAGCTGCTGTAGGTTTGCGGGTGGAAGTCAGCCAGAAGCCGGTCCTGATGTCTGCGAAACAGTTCCGATCCGGGCTGGGGTATGGCTATGTTGAACTTGGCCATGTCGCATCGTATCTTTCTGGCAAAACGGAACGTCCGGATGATCTCCCGTACCCCCTCCCCGGGAAGGCCGATCATAAACAACCCCAATGTGTGGATGCCCACCTTCCGGGTGATGTTCATGGCACGGATGCCGTCTTCAAGGGTAGTCCGTTTTTTAAGGCTTTTCAATATCTTGGAATCACCCACTTCCAAGCCGTACTCAATAAGGTGGCAGCCCGCCTCCTTCATGGCCCGCAAGAGCTCCTCGTCGACCATGTCCACCTTGATTTCACAGCACCATTTCACCTTTGGCCAATGCCGGGACTTGGTAAAGGCGGCGCAGAAATCCAGTCCGTACTTCTTACTGGGCGGAAAATTGGCATCCACGAATACGAAGTATTTCATTTTGTAGCGATCCACCAGTTCGTCGATTTCCCCCAGGACGCTCGGGATGGATCGAAAAGCCATTTTGGGGTAAAAAATTTCCTGCCCGCAAAAGGTGCAGCGTTCCGGGCACCCCCGGGAGGCCTGAACGGGCAGGGCCAGCCCGTAAAGCGCAAGCAAAGGAGCCGAAGAATAGCGTGCCAGGTCAAAAAGATGCCACGCGGGATAAGGTAAATCGTCCAGGTTGCGGTTTTGCGGACGGTCTTTGGTTTTCACAACAAGGCCGTTCTGATCACGAAAGGCCAGCCCGGCGACGCTTTCCAAAGGGGCATGATTCTCGATGGCACTCATCAGCTCCGGCAAGGTCTTTTCCGACTCTCCCAAAACCACCACATCCGCCAGTCCCTCGTCCAAAATGGACTGGTAAAAAAGGGTCGGGTGGACGCCGCCCATGATCAGGACCCCCTGAAAGCCCCTCTTCCTCAAGAGCCTGCTCAACTCAGCGGAATTGGACATGGTAGGAGTGAGACAGCCGATGCCCACCAGATCCGGGCTGAAATCCATCACCCGGCGAACCAGGTCCTCGTTGGAACGGCCGGATGCAAATTGATCTTCGGCTTCCACCTGATGACCCAGGCTCTTCAGCACAGCTCCCACATAAGCCAAGCCCTGGGGAGGGACGGGCAGAAGAAGAGCATGTTTTTGCGGATAATCCGGACTGATCAGAAAACATTTCATAAAAAATTGGAGACCGTCAATCTGGTAATGAGAGAAGATATCCGTGATTTCCGTTGACCCAAAAGGCTGCGAACAAGGCAATGGCCAGGTTCACCATTTCCTTGGACCGGGAGACCACGAGGATCTTCCCCTTGAATCGGGCGAACCCGTGACGCATGCGGCGGTTGTTTCTCTCGATGGCGACTGCTCCCGCCTTCCCTTGAACGAGCATGGACGGCGGGAAGGTTTCGGCGTATGGCTCCCAATGCTCAGTAGGGACAACTTTTATCTCGTATCTTTCCAATCGGGTGGTACGTTGCCGCAGAGTATCGAAACTGCAACATCCACACTCCCGATCCAGGAGTCTACCGGTTGCGCGATCCAGAGTTTTCCAGATCCAGAGTTCTTTTCCAGGAAATGCCACATCTCGTCAAGTTCGAGCACGACCGTTTCGCCGTGAGGGTTAGGCTTCTTGGCATGTTCCAGGGCATAATCCCTGACCCAGTTCAGGACCGACTGCCTTGAGACGCCACAGATCGTTCCAATGCGCCTCAAGGAGAGACCGCTAAGGTACAAAACAATGGCCAATGCCTTTCGGGCGACAGGCTTGCCCGCCGGGGCTGTTCGGGTGAATTGATGACTGCAGGCTTTGCATTTGCGGCGGGGCTTCCCCTTGGCTTGGCCGTTCTTGACTGTAGTCGCATGCCCACACCGAGGGCACTTCATGGTTTCCTCCCGAAAAAAAAGGTTACTGGGAAGATACCATAAAAACAAGGCTGCATCATTACTAAATTGACATTTTAAAGGTGAGGGCGTTCCTGTTGACAGACCCCAAGGTTTCTGTAAAGAGTTTCTCGGTGCCTTCCGGAGCATGTGGCAGGGTCAGAGCGATTTCTATGCATAATAGCTGTTTCCTAACCCCATCCGACGCTCCAGGGCGGTGTTCCTTCGCCTTCTCAAAAAGCTCACATACAAACTGTATGCTCCGCTTTTTTGTCGGCCCGCGCCTTGCCCTGAAACGTGATCCGGGGTTATGAAACAGCTTCTAAGGGAAATGCAGCTCCACTTCCTGTCACCGGCCCGGGAATGGAGAGAAGAAGGCCCGGGTGCAGGGTTTCGCCTTCCGCAGTTCGGGACAAGGCCAAAACTCCCCGAAAACCAACTGCGGATGGGAATATCTTCAATAAGTTCTGATCGCTACTTGCCATCCCCTCCTAAATTTGCGGTTCCGATTCAAGCCGAGGGTCGTCTTTCCTCTGCAACCACCGACCATTGCGGTGTTGGCCGCTCATTTGAGAGATCGCGGCGCGCCCGCAACCGCCATGGATTCTATAGCATGCAATTTGTCCCCGGCAAAGGCACTGCCTGCAAGGCTGGGCAGGGGCCAAGCTCGGTTCGTCCTTCGCCCCCACTTCCCCATCCGGCGCAAACCATGCCGATGGTGGCCGGTCTTAAATTCCATCCGGCCGGACGGTAAGTGAAGTCGGCATTGCTTTTTTAAAAGGCCGTTGTTCGGAAGCCTGAAGTCCGGAGGCTCTTTCATCTCTGCAAAGGGGAAAGGGGGAGAGCGATCGGAAGCATTGTACCTCCCCTGGCCAGATGCGTATCAATAGAAAAAGGCAATAACATGATTTGGAAAAAGGCATTGCCATTAAAGCATTCAGTTACCTTGAACTCATTAAGCAGAAAGATACTCAGGGCAACAATTATTATTTTTGTTTCGCTAATTGTGACAGAATTATGTTTAAGAATGTATTTTTTCGGATTTGATATTTTTAAGAAGCCATTTTTCGAGAAATCAAACTGCCCATGTTTGTCCTATGAAATGGTAAAGAATACAACTTATACTTCAACTGTATTGAATTATAAAAAGAAAACAGAAAAGCCTTTTTTTTATTTTTTAAACAGTCGTGGATTCAGGGGCAAAGAATTCAATTATACCCAAAAAATACCAAGAGTAGTCATTCTCGGTGATTCTGTTGCATTTGGATGGGGCATAAACGATGATAAAATTTTTTCAACGTTATTAGGAAAAAAATTCAATAATAAAATAGAGATAATAAACCTTGCAGTCCCAGGCTATAATATTGATGAGGAAATATGCTCCTATCATAATGTCGCTGGCAACCCAGCTGCGGATATTTTAATACTTTCATTCTTCATTAATGACTTCGACCGTCCGATCATGTCGAAAATTCAGGCCCTCCTCGCTTCAAAGTCTTTGGTCGTCAGAACGTTCATTGAAATAATTGCTCGATCAAAAGCAAAAAAGTTCGATTCCTCCATCGAGGAAAAAGCCCGGGAAATAGTAAGAAATCTCCAAAATCAGGCTCGTGAAAAAAATTTTTACTTCCTGATATTTGTCCCCTACCACCGAGGCAAAATCATCGGGGCGTATAGCGAATTTCTTCAATACTGCAAGTCACAGAGAATCGACGTGATCGGTGACGAGGAAAGCTTTCTGATGGAGGCGGACCATTTCATTCCGGGCGACGGGCACCCCAGCGAAAAAGGACACGCCATCCTGGCGGAACGGCTAGGAGAGTACCTGGAAAAAAGGATTCAAACGCTGATCAACGACCCATGCCGACCACGGAACGCAAGGGATAAAGACCAATAGTCATAGAAGCTGTTTCAAAACCTCCCAGGGCAAAAGATGGGAGGTTATGAAACAGCTTATAGTCCTTCTTCCCGGTTGCCGGCGCTTCTTCCATAATTTGATGCCTTAAAAATGGAGGCATTTACACTTTTCTGAGCTTTTTCCTGAAAAACCACATAGGGGCTTCCCCGAGCTTGATCATGGCTCTGGGGAACGCGCGAAACAACAGCCACAACACGTGGGAATGCAAAGGGAAGAGGATCAGGGCCTTGTTTTTCGCCACACCTTTTACAATATGCTCTGCAGCCTTATCCGGAGTGCATTCAAAGAGAGTGAGCCTGCCCATCAGATCGTTCATGTTTGCGCCCACGCACGGACTAGTGTCGTAGAGCGGCGTTTTCACCACTCCGGGGTACACCACCGAAACCGCCACCCCCAGGCCGGCGGCTTCCGCACGCAAGGAAAGAGACAGCCCCGATACTGCGTGCTTGGTCATGTTGTAAGCCACGGTGAGGGGCAGATAGGTGATTCCGGCCAAGGAGGCGGTGTTCACGATGTGGCCTCTGCCCTGGCGAGACATCACGGAAAAAGCGGCCAGGGTCCCGTACAGGGGTCCCAGCGTATTGATATTGATGACCTTCTCCCATTGTTCCGGGGACATGTCCCTGACCTCGCCGATGACATGGACCCCGGCGTTGTTGAACATGTAATCCAGGCCACCGTGTTCCCGGGCCGTTTCCTCCACCAAATGGTACACGGCGTCTTTGTCGGTTACGTCCAAATCCCGGCTCTCGGCCCTTCCGCCGGTTTGGCGGATCCGCTCCGCAACGGATTCCGCCTTCCCGGCCTGGATGTCCGCAACGATAACGTTCGCGCCGCATGCCCCGAGTCGCAGGCAGACGGCCTCTCCGATTCCGGAAGCCCCACCCGTGACGATGGCGGTCTTGCCCTTGAAGATGCTCATGGCTCAGCTCCCCTTTTTCACAGGTTGGCGCAACGCGAAATAGCCAACGATCCGCCAGCGGCTGGCTCCGGAAAGAAGAACTCGCCCGAGATATACGTTTGGAATGATTTCGACGATTTCGTCGCGGGTGGACGGAAGCACCAGGGGGTTTTTGTACTTTGGATTTGCATAGGCGATGGCTCGAACCTCCTGCCCAGGAAGCAGCGGCGAGGGCTCGATCAAGTGATCAAATTGAAAACCGATGAGTTCCCCTCCGATCTTCTTGAAGCCGTACCACGGCATGGTGAGAAACATCGGCACCCGGGAGGATGGAGTCAGTCGGTTGTAACCGGTGCCGGTATCGGGATCGAAGGTCTTGCCGGTCCAGCCGATCCCTCCGAGGACTCGTCCCAGTCTTACCAGGCGGTCCACCAGGGTCAGAAACGAATTTCCGTACAGGCCGAGCACCATGCCCTCGCAATCACCTCGCGGCGATTCAGGCGCTGTGCCTTGGGAGAATAGCCAGGGGAGGTGGCCATGGGCGTCGAGGGATTGAAACTCGGTGAACCAATCCCACGTCTCGTCGCTTGCCCTGGCAGGGTTTGTTTTGGCAAGTATTCGCAGCTTATCCAACAGGTTGGCATCACTGTGAGAAGGGCTTTTAATCCTTGCATCTTTTTTTGTTTTTGAACTGGCCATAGGCAATTCCCTCCCTGTTTGCTATTGTGGTACGAAACTGTACCAGATTTATAGCCGGTTAAAAATTGCCAAGTCAAGTTCATTTTGCTTAAGGTGCGATATGAATTCTCCAAAACGGCCATATCACGGCAGGCCTGCGGAAGAGCGCGTCAGGGAAAGACGCCGCTGCCTTCTCGATGCCGCCTTTTCGCTCATGGACAGCGATGGCTGGCCCAAGATGACCATAGACAACCTCTGCAAACAGGCCAGGCTTAACAAGCGCTATTTTTATGAAAGTTTTGACGATCTGGATGCAGTTGCCGCCGCTGTGGTGGATGAACTTGCCGCCGAACTTTGGAGTCTTGGCTCTGAGGTTGCCCAAAAGGCGCTGGAAGATGGAATCCCCACAGACAAACTTGCCCGCAAGGCCCTTGGGGCAGCCGTAGAATACCTCACCGATGACCCGCGCCGGGCAAGGGTGCTGTTCACGGAAATTTCAGACAGCCCCCAGGCCGTCGAACACCGCAAAACCACAATTCGAGGCCTCGCCCAGGCTCTCTCCGCTTATGCCCATGTCCATCACAAAGCTGCGGAAACATATCCCATCGCGGAACTCGGTTCCGCCATGCTGATAGGCGGAAGCATCGAGGCCATCCTGGCCTGGCTCAACGGCAACATCAAAATGTCCCGAGAGCAGTTCATGGATGACTTGGCCGCCTTGTGGGTGATCTTGGGCGACGGGGCCGCTGATAGAGAAAGGGAGCGTCAAGCCTCCAGGCATGAGAATGAAGAGATGAAAGGTATGTTCTTGGAAAAGAAGTAGAACAGGAGGGGGTTCTATATCTTGTGGTTGACCGCCGTGCCTAAAAGCAATGATATCTGCCTCCTCAACGTTTCTTCAATGTGCTCATGCGGGCTTAGTACAAGAGCCATAGGCGCACAATCTCTCCTCTATTGTTCTTGTGCCCGTGCGTCTCTTCAAGCCTTCCAAGACCCATTAGGCAGCCCACAATTCCGGATGAAGGGGTGAGACCTCCCCGCCCCCTTCCTTGGCCCGCGCACTCACCGCTTTTCCAGCCTCATAAACTTTGAAGGCGGGACAGGAGCGGGACAAAACACGAAGGGGGCGGAACCCCAAGGCCCACCTTCTACCCTACCTGACTGCCTGTAAGCCCTTGTGGGGCATTATTCCACCGGGGCCTACCCTTCCCCCGCGCCCCCCTGGCATTTTGAAGCCCGAAAACAGCCCGTAGCGGCCCGCTTCCCCGATGCCGGGGCAAAACCCTGCCCCATTTCCCAGAGCTGCGAAAACCAGGCTTACCCCGGTCAAATTCATCCCCGTGCTTACCTTACGCTTACCGGCAAAACACAAGGGGTTAGGCCTTTCGACCTAACCCCTTGTGTTTACTTGGTGGAGCTGAGGGGACTTGAACCCCTGACCCCATGACTGCCAGACGGAGAAACCCGAGCTTCCAACCTCCTCGATTTATTATATAAAGCTGACATCTTTGGAAATTCAGACTCCAGCTTTTTTCACGTTTTGGCAGGTTTTTGCACGTTTTTGAAAAAAGTCACAGACCAAGTCACAGACCCAAATACCCTCTGGATGGCCCGAATCCATTGGCCAAATTCAGGGTGGATCGTCCCTGTCCCAAGTGAAGAAACGTAAGCGTTCAGGGGGTATCTAAGCCAGCGCCGCGATCCAGGCCACATCGGTGGGGTGGCCCTTGAGGTGGTCGGTGATGGCGGCGACAAGGCGGGGGTAGGTGGGGAGGTCGTGCATGCGGCAGG
>JBFMHL010000031.1:0-66956 GCA_040753055.1 Thermodesulfobacteriota bacterium
TTGAACCAGGCCCAAAGGCTGCTATTTGAGGCTTGCAGCCCATAATTACTGTAAAATCGTTTTCTCTGGGAAAGCAGATTGTATTCAAAAAGCAAATGTTCTCCATAGAAAAACTATTTTGAGATGAGTTCTATTCAAAAAAATTAAATATCCCCCATAGAAGAAATATTTTGAGATGGTTCCAATAACCAAACTGGTCCATAGGATAACGAGTTTGTGATGCACTCGAATGAGGGCGCCCCCGGGGGCGGCCCCGGCGGCGCCCAAACCGATTTCTTACCAGCCACTTTCCATGAATCCGATACATTTTCTCTGCCCTACTATAATTTTTTGATTGACCCTACGGTCAATCGCCTGCAAAACTGCCTCCAATAACACCCCAAGCTGCAGCGCGGGTCCGCTCCGGTGCGGCCGCCTTGCAGCACCCTTTGGGAGGGCGCCATGCAATCCTCTTTGGGAAGGTTTCTCTGCTGGGTCCAGGCGGCTTCCGGGGTCCTGGCGTTCGCCGTTCTGGCAGTGGCCGGGCCGGTCCTGGTTCCCCGCATCTCGACCCAGCTCTCCTCCGCACTTTCCTCCACCCAAAGCGCCCAGCGCATGGCCGCCATGACGGAGGAGCTCATCACCCGCGAGCAGAAGGTCCTGGTTTCCGCCTTGGGCGCGGCCGACTCCATCATGCAAAGCATGTCGGCCATGAAGGAGCCCATGACCCAGGTGGCTCAAAACGCGGCATACTGGGGCGAACGACTGGCTCCGCTGGCCGGGGCCGCCGCCGACATCTCCCGAGTGCTTGCCTCCGCTTCGGATAGGCTTCCCGTTTCGGTCCCCACCAGCCTCTCCGTGGAAACGCGAAAGGTGTCCCTGCCCCTGGGCAGCCTGGAGGTTCCGGTGGGCCTTTCGGTCAACAGCACGCCCTTTTTCACGGAAGAGAAGAAAGGGCTGGAAAAGGCCGCCCGCGATCTCTCCGAGGCGTCCTCCCGCATGGCCGAGAGCTCGCGGCTCATGAAGACCGGCGGAGGAGGGCTCTCCCGGGACGCCCTGGAAAGCCTGGCCGCTGCGGAAAAGAGCCTGAATCTCGCCCGGAGCGAGATGGCCTACATGCACGATCAGGTCCTGCCCGGCTTCCTGGCCGAGGCCCGGACCCAGAAGGAGGACCTCGCCAAGGCATCCTCCGGCGCATCCGCCGCTTCGGCCGCCCTCTGGCCCGCGCTCATCGCAGCGCTCGTCTTCTCGATCCTCTGGGCTTTAAACGGTCTCATGCTCCTCACCGCCTTCCGGAGAAGGAACCCCCTATGAAGCCATCCACCAAAGAAATCCTGCGCCGGCACGGCCTGCGCCTGGACAGGGCCCTCCACAACTGGGGCTACTTCGTGTTCTACCGCCCCTATGTGAAGGCCGCGCTGACCTTTTCGCGGCTTGCCGAAAAGCGCTTCGCCGGCTTTCCTCCCGTGAAGTGGATCAGCAAGATGGTGTTCGAACGCTACCACTCCAAGGTTCTTTCGCGGAGCGACGTGACCAAGATCATCATGCTGGAGCGCGACCTGCACCTGGGCCCGGACCAGCACAAGCGCATCATCCCCTACAAGTTCGCCAACTCGGTGGTCTTCCGTCAGCCCCACATGATCGCCGTCATGGACTGCCCCTGCGTCACCGCCTCCAAGGCATCCTGCGACCCGGGCGGCAAGTGCATGGCCGTGGGCGCCGACTTCGCCCCCCTGTGGCTGGAGCACTGCAAGCACCTGAACGCCCGCCTGGTGACCCGCGAGGAGGCGTTGGCAAACATCGAGAAGTACCGGAAGACCGGGCACATCCAGCAGGCATTCCTCAAGGTCTCCACCGGAGGCATAACCGGCGTCATCTGCAACTGCTGCCCCAAGTGCTGTGTGAGCCTGGAAGCCAGCCGCATCGCGCAAAAAACGGACAAAACGATTTCCATGAACGCCGAGAGCGGCTACTCGGTGCGGCGCGACGGCAAAGCCTGCACCGCATGCGGCTCCTGCGCCGCCGCCTGCCCCTTTTCCGCAATGCAGGAAAACGGGCAGGCCCCCCCTTCGTATCAAAGCGACCTGTGCATGGGTTGCGGCCTCTGTGTGGACGTATGCTCCCAGGCAGCCATCGAGCTCTTCGCCGATCCGGACAAGCTCCTGCCCCTGGACCTGGACCTCCTCCGCGGGGGACTGTCAAAAAAATAGGTGACTTGGCAGCTCCTCCCGGATATCATTGTGACCGAAAGCCGATCCCCAGAGACCGGATCTCTTACCGGAACAATGATATCCCGGCGGCGGCCCCGTCCGCAGCCGCAATATCAGGCAAAGCAACGGACACCACCATGAAAAAGCCCCGCGTGGCGCCGGACCCGGACCTCCTGTTCAAGGCGGTCCTAAATGAAAACCGGCTCTCCGTCTCCTCCCACAGGTTTTTCCTGGACTCCCTCACCAAGCTCCTTCCCCCGCCCCGGGGCACCCGCTACCGCTACGGGACCCTCGCGGGCGTCCGGGTAAAGTGGGTGGGCGGGTTCTCCGAGGGCTCGCAACGGCTCATTTTCTATCTCCACGGCGGCGGCTACATCATGGGCTCGGCCCGGACCCACCGCTTCCTGGCCGCCCACCTCTGCCGCGCCGTCGGGGCCAAGGCACTGCTGGTGGATTACCGCCTGGCCCCGGAGCACCCCTTTCCCGCCGCCCTCGACGACGCGCTGGCCGTCTACCGCTTCCTGCTCTCCCACGGCGTGAATCCCAGGAACATCATCGTGGCCGGAGACTCCGCCGGAGGCGGCCTCTCGCTGGCCCTCATGCACGCCCTGAAGCAGACTGGCGAGCCCCTGCCCGCGGCCGCATACCTCATGAGCCCCTGGGTGGACCTCACTCCCAGCCGGAGGCCCTTTTTCGGCTACAAGAACAGCCGCTTCGTGGTAGATTGGTCCGCGGACATGCTGGCCGCCCTCTACTGCGCGGGAAACGACCCGGAACACCCCTTCCTCTCCCCCTTGTTCGGCGATTTTTCGGGCTTTCCTCCCATGGTGGTGACCGCGGGGCGCTTCGAGCCCCTGCGGCGCGACGGGGCCCTTCTCGCCCAAAAGGCCCGGGACCAGGGAGTGGAGGTTTTGTTCCAGCACTACCGGAGCCCCATACACGTGGTGCAGGGGCTCGCGCCCCTGTCCCCCGGAGTCCGCCGCATGATCCGCCGCCACGCCGAGTTCCTGCAGCAGAACTGCCCGGGAACCGATGGAAGGGGAAAGGCTCGCTGACAGGCTTCCGGGCCGGCGCAGGCACGAAAGAACCAACGCTGCATTGCTGAAACGGGAAACACGACAAATCGGGTGACGCCATGAAAAAGCCCAGGGTCATTCTTCGCAAATGCCCGGACTACCAGGTGGACCGGATCCGCGGCATCATGGAGGAGTCGGTTTCGGACCTCAAAGCCGAGATCAAGGGCAAGGTGTTTATCAAACCCAACGTGGTGACCGCCAACCGGCGCTATATCCACGACTCCTACACTCACCCCTCGGTGACCGCCGCCATGATCCGCCTGGTCAAGGCGCGGAACCCCGAGAGCCTCGTCGTGGGCGAGTCGGGCGGCTTCGGAATTCCCACCCGGCTCTTTTTCAAGGAGTCGGGCTACATGGCCATGTGCCGCGAGGAAGACGCGCGCCTGGTGGACCTAAACGAGCACGCCCTGGTGCAAAAAACCCTTTCCCGCGCGGCCTGGCACAAGACCATGCTTCTTTCCCGCTTTATCGCCGAGGCGGACACCAAGATCTGGCTCCCCAAACTCAAGTACCACATCTTCGCCTCCATCACCTGCGCGCTCAAGCTCAACATCGGCATCCTGGCCCACAAGGAGCGCATGGCATTCCACGACTGGCGCATCCACGAGAAGATCGTGGACCTGCTGGAGCCGGGCTATCCCCACCTTGCTGTGGCGGACGCCGTGAACATCACTTACGGCTTCGAGTCCGCGCCCTATCCCGTCCACCTGGGCGCGCTCCTCTTCTCCGACAACCCCTTGGCCATGGACGTGGTGGCGGCCCACATCATGGGCTACAACCCCAAGGACGTGAAGCACCTGGCCATCGCATCGGCGCGCGGCTATGGCTCGCTCGCCCTTTCCGACATCGAGATCGGCGGCGATGCGGACCTGGAGACCCTACGGGCCATGCCCAAGGGCCAGCCCCGTCTGTTCCAGCATTTAAACGAGTTGGAAACCCCCATCCGCTTCTTTGCCGGACGAGCGCCGGACACGGCGGAGCCCTGCGACGGCGGTTGCGAGGGGGCGCTGAAGGGCTGCTTGGGAACCATCGAGAAACGCAGGCCAGGATCGCTGGCCCAAGCCAGGCCCGGCGCCATCGTGACGGGAATCTACGAAGGGGACGTGGAGGCACCGGATCAACCGGTGCTCCTCATCGGAACCTGCACGGAGGTCACGGGCAAGCTCACGGCCGGGAAGGTGACGCGCATCAAGGGCTGCCCCATGGGGGCCCGGGACCTCTTCATCACTGTGCCCAAGCTCTTCGGACTGCCCAGCCCCATGCTGGACTTCCGGGACGCGTCGCTGTTCATCGGCAACTCGGTGGCCAAAGGAGCGCGCATCCTGACCAGCAAGATCGCTGGCTAGCTCCCGGCCTCATTCTCCGGCCGGCTCGGCCGGCCACAAGGCGTCCTCGTACTTCCGGGAAAAGGGCGGGGAGTTGACCGTCAGATACTCCAGGGCCTCCCCGCCGATGTTCCGCACCCCGTGCTTTACATTGCCGGGGATGAAGACCGCATCTCCCGGCCCCACCTCCCCGGTTTCGTCCCCCACCGCCATGAGCCCGCAGCCCCGGATGATGTAGTAGCATTGCTCCGGCGGATGGGAATGGACCGGCTGCTCCGATCCCACAGGAATCGTGGAAACCTGCATGGACAGATTCCGTGCCGAAGAGCGCTGCGGGCTCACCAGCATGTGCGAGGTGAGGATCTCCAGGCTGCCCGTGTGCTTTGCGTTCTTCCGGTTGAAAATCTCCAAGGCGGAGCCTCCTTTTCCCGATTCCTCTTGCCGACCATAGCCGTATAAGGAGGCACGCGCATTGCTTTTCCAATGCTTCGCCTTCCCCATATTTCGTGTGCCGCCTCTTCCTCCAAGGTCCATCGGGAGCCTGCCAAGCTCCGGGTCCTCACCCTGGTCTTGAAATTTTAGAGCCGGTTCGGCTTTCCCTGATTCGGTCGGGTTCCCTGGCTCTGCCGGGGTCTATCCGATCGCCCCGCCTTGTTCGTTCGGCGTAAGGCCGGTTCCGGCCTCGTCAGGCGGGCTGCAGCATCAGTGCTTCCAGCCGAGAAAGCTCCGCCTTGAGCTGCGAGCTCTTGAGCCTCACTTGCTCAACGGTCATTCCGGGGACAGCCGCGTCGTCGCGAACTTCTCCAGTCGCGAAGTCCACCAGGTTCGTCTCCTCTGTGGGATCGGCGGCCAGACAGTAGAGCTCCCACTCGTCGTCCTCCACGCCCTCGGGGTCCACGTAGCGGACCATCTTCCAGTCGCCGGCGCACAGGGCCCGCACGTTGTTGGGCTGGCGCACAGGGCCGCTGACGATGGGAACGCCGTTGTTCTTAGCCGTTTCCACGTCGGCCATGAACTGGTCGTAGTTGTTCTGGGTGGCCTGGTCCGGGTCCTCGGCAAGCTCCGTGATCAAGTCGTTGGTCATGAATAAGGCTCCGGGCCGCGGCTTCCCGTCCGGCCCCGGAACGGGGCCGGCAGCAAAGCCTTGTATGTGGCTCGACAGGTTCGCTCCCACGAAGTCCCGCACGGGCGAGTGCCCTTCGATACGGAACTTCCTGATATCCAGCGCTTCCTTGCCGAAGCCCGCCAGGCCCAGTAGGGTGGGGGCGATGTCAATGGAGCTGGTGGGCGCTGTAACGAAGCGCATCTCGGTCGCGCTCTCGTTCACCAGGGGGCTGGTGACCACCATGGGAACCCGGATGGCCTCCTCGTATGCCTGGTGCCACTTCTGGATCATTCCGCCGTGGGCTCCACCCAGCTCGCCGTGGTCGGACACGAAAAGCACGATGGTGTTGCCCGCCAGGCCCGAGGCGTCCAGGGCCTCGAAGATCCGGCGCAGCTGGAGGTCCAGCAGGTAGTGGCAGTACATGTAGAACTGGCCGTAGCCCGTGTACCAGGCGTCGGCATCCGCCCCCTGGAGCTGGAAGGGGTAAGGCGTGGGAAGACCCGTCGTTTTCATCTTGCTCCCGATGGCCAGCCCGTACTTGTAGGAGTAGTCCCTCTGGCAGAGGGGCTTTCCGTCCAGGTTCTCGTAGCGGGTGGGAGGGAGGCCGGCGCAGTCCTGGGGAAAGTCGTCCGGGTTGAGGGGCACCGTCAGCCCGTTTGCGTCGGGCAGGCTGTCGGCCCCTTGGGCCGGGACACCCGGAGGCGGGGGAAAGTTGACCCAGGGCTCCACGCCCCGGGCCTGGGGCGCATGCCAGTTGACGGGCCAGCTGGAAACATCATGGGGATTCACCAAGGAGCCCACGGCCATCCAGGGCCGGCCGGACTCGTCTGCAGCTTGTTTTGCCAGGAAGTCCGAGACGTTCTCCGCAAAGCCCACGTCCCGGTATACTCCGAGGTTGTGGGCGTCGCTGCCGTGGGGCTCGGGCAAGGAGCTTACGTAGTCGGCGAAGCCCCAGGGCTCCAGGTAGTCCGGTGCGCCGGGGTTGGACACGTGCCACTTGCCGAAGTAGTGGGTGCTGTAACCCACGGCCCGGAACCAGTCCCCGAGGGTGGGGGTGCCGTCGGGATCCAGCCAGTGCACCTGCTCCTCGTTCTTGAACATTCCGGTGGTCTGCTCCGAGCCGCCTGTGTACTGGCCGGTGAAGATGCAGGACCGGCTGGGCGTGCAGGCTGCCGAAGCGGTGTAGTGGGTCTTCATGACCACGGCGTTCTTGCGCAGGCGCAGGAAGCCGGGGAAGAACTCGGCAAAGGGGTTGCCGGCCGAGAGGGGTGCAAACCCGAAGATCTCCTTGAGGCCCTGGTATTCTCCTTCGTTGGGGCCGTAGCCCTTGGGCGGGATGCGCAGTTGATCCGCCAGAAGCAAAAGGATGTTGGGGGGGTTGCCTCCTGCGGAATGGCTGCCCGAGCAGCCGGGCCCGACCGACAGCCCCACCGCGCCGCCCAGCAAGGCGGCGGCGACGCACTTGGGCGGAATACTTAAAAAGTCGCGGCGCGTGATCTTCATGGTTGTGCCCTTCTGCCTGGCGTCCTGCCATCGGACGGTATGGGCCGGAAGGGACGGGCCCTCTTCCGGCGGGATTTTCGGGGCAGTTTACAAAAACATTTCTATCGGCCTTCCCTCGTCGTGCCAGGAAATGTCAACCCTTGGGGCCGGTTGCAGGATGATGCGAACGGGAAGGCGGGAAGCGCCCGTATTCTGAATAATGTAAAAGGTTCCGGATGGTAATAGTCCTGTCCCGGTGTGCTGTCAATCGAGGTGAAGCGGCCGGAGCCGGAGTATGGGCATGGAAGGCTTGCCGATGCGCCAGCAAGCGATCGGGCAGGGCCTGCCTTCTGCCGGGAGGGCACGGGATTGAAAAGGGCCTTACCCGACTTCGCGCTCCGCCGCTTCTGCCATGATCTTCGCGGCGGGAGTTCCGCTGCGCAGGAGGGCCAGAATGCGACTCATGTGCGGCTCGATGTGTCCGTAAAAGCTTTGCAGCCCGGCGCAAAGAAGGTTCATGCCCGGCTCCCCGTCGGGGGAGGCGGCGAAACGCTGCTTGGGGCAACCTCCGCGGCAGGCGAAGAGCCAGCGGCATGAGAGGCAGTAGCCGGGCAGCGAGGTCTCCTTGGCCGCGCCGAAGGCGAGCTGGCGCTCCGACCGGACCAGGGCGGCGAGGTCGTCCGTAAGGATGTTCCCCAGGCGGAAACCCGGGTACATATAGTGATCGCAGGAGTAGACGTCTCCGTTGTGCTCCAGGATGAGGCTGCTTCCGCAGCGGGATGATAGATAGCAGACTCCCGGCGCCGCGCCCGCCCAGGCACCCAGGGCCCACTCGAAGTTCATCACGAAGACCCGGCCCACATCGTTTCTCACCCATTCATCAAAGACGGCATTTAAAAATGCGCCGTACTCCTCCGGGCGGACCGACCAGGGTGTTGGGCTGCCGGACGCTTCCGGCCGGCCGGGGGAGGATGGTGCGGCCAGGGCGAGCCCTTGGATTTTTGCCTGCGGGTCCGGTTCCCGCTCCACCACGGGGATGAACTGAATGAAGCGTATGCCCCGATCCCGGAAGAAACGATACACATCCAAGGGCCGGCGCGCGTTCTCCCGGTGGACGCAGCAGAGCACGTTCACCTCCGCCCCGTGCCGGCGGAGAAGCGCAAGGGCGCTCAGAACCCGCTCGGCGCTGGGCTTTCCGGCGCGGTCGCGTCGCAGGACGTCGTGGATCTCGGGGGGGCCGTCCAGGCTCAGGCCGACCAGGAAGTTGTTCACCGCCAGGAAGCCGCACCAGTCCTCGGTAAGAAGCGTCCCGTTGGTCTGGAAGGTGTTTTCGATGTGGCGGTCGCTGCCGTACTTTTTCTGGAGCGCAACGGCCCGCTTGAAGAACTCGATGCCCCTGAGCGCCGGCTCGCCCCCCTGCCAGGCGAACACGACTCCGGGCCCGGGGAAGGCGGAAATATACTTGCGGGTGTAGGCATCCAGGACCTCTTCCGTCATGCGGAAGGCTTTCTCCCCAGGGAAGAATGTCTTCTTTTCCAGGTAGAAGCAGGTTTCGCAGGCCAGATTGCAGGTCGGGCCCGCGGGCTTGGCCATGAGATGAAAGCCCTCGGAACCTTGAGCGGGAGATTTTGGTTGGGGACTTGGTTCCATAACAATGCTCCGGCCCGGGTTGCCCCGGAACCCCATCTTGCCGGTGCGCGGATCGCAGGAGATCCGCGATCTTAGCCGGGGCCCTCTCGTTGGTTGATCCTAACCCAACATCTTGGGTTGTGTCCAACCCGGCCAAAATCCCGGTTTCAAGTGAAGGCCGAACTTCTAATTGCTCTCGGAAAAGAGCGGAAGTCGCACGGAGCGGCGGCTGCCCGTTCTATGTAAGATATTGCCGGAAGCAACCGGTTGCGGCCCGGACAAAGAAACGGGCGGGACCGATGGGCCCGCCCTTTTCTCCTAGTCGACTTCCCGGCCCTCACCCTCACCATGCCGAGGGCGGAGCCGTTTGTTTGCTACCAGCCGAGCAGCGTCCCGATGAAGCAGGGCGCCGTAGGAATGGCATACGAGAGCACGGTGCCTTCCGCGCCTCCGGCAAACACGTTGATATTGCCGGGGGACGAGGCCGCCGCCACGGCATACAGATCCTTGTCCGTGCCGCTCACCATGGCGGTCCATACGGAGCCGTCATACCGGAGGGCCCATCCCACCTGGCCCACGGCGTAGACCTCGCCTTCCATTCCGCAGACCCCGTAGAGGGCCGCCCGGGTGATTCCCCTGGCCAGGATGGTCCAGGTGCTTCCGTCGTAATGGGCCACGGAGCCGCGGTCGCCCACCACATACACGTCGCTTGCCGAGCTTCCCCAAACTCCGTTCAGGGTCGTGGTGGTGTAGCCGGCCATGGAGCTCCAGGCTGTGCCGTCGTAGTGCATGACCACGCCGCCCGCCCCCACGGCGAACGCGTTGTTGGCCGCTGCCGCATACACGGCGTTCAGGTCCGCGACGGTGTTGGACGTCATCTGAGTCCAGGTTCCGTTGTAATGCTGAATCCGGCCGCCGGCTCCCACCGCGAACACGTCCGTTGCGGAAGTTCCGTGCATGCCTTTCAAGTTGTCCGTTGTGTTGGAGGTCATGGCGGACCAGGCGCCGTTGTAGTGCAAGATCCGGCCGCCGGCTCCCACCGCGAACACGTCCGTGGACGAGACGCCCCAGACGGCGTTCAGGTCATCCGTGGTGTTGGAGGTCATCGGGGCCCAGGCGCTTCCATTATAGTGCAGAATCCGGCCGCCGGCACCGCAGGCGAACGCCTCCGGTCCGGAGGCGGCCCACATGCCCGCGAGATCGTCGGAGGTGTTGCTGGTTTCCACAGCCCAGTCGGGCGTGCCCTCGGGAGAAGGCAGGACGTCGCAGACATCCCCCACGCCGTTGTGGTCCATGTCCTCCTGCCCGGGGTTGAATGTGGCGGGACAGTTGTCCAGGCAGTCCAGCACGCCGTCGCCGTCCGCATCCGCATCGGCCACACCGCACCCGCAGGTGCCGGGAACGATCTTGGCGGGATCGTTGGGGCAACTGTCAACGCAATCGGGCGTCCCGTCATGGTCCGTATCGGTATCCGCCACGCCGCACCCGCAGGTGCCGGGAACGATCTTGTTGGGATCGTTGGGGCAGCTGTCAATGCAGTCGGGCGTCCCGTCATGGTCCGTATCGGTATCCGCCACGCCGCACCCGCAGGTGCCGGGATCGAACTTGTTGGGATCGTTGTCGCAGACTTCACAGGCGTCGCCCTTGGCGTCGCCGTCCGCGTTGGCCTGATCGCTGTTGGCCGTGTAGGGGCAGTTGTCAACGGAGTCGGCGATGCCGTCCGCGTCGGCATCCGGCGGGATGGTGTTGGCGATGAAGCCCGCCACCCACTCCACCACCATGGGGAAAACCCTTTCGCAGTAGAGCCGGCACATGGGAGTGCTGTTGGCGGCCAGGGCGGTGTTGAGGTTGGTACTGGCCGTGATGCGCGTAAAGGAGTTCACCTTGAAAACCGCCGGGGTGATGCTATATCCGCCGGCCGCCGGATTGGAGGTCCCGTAGTCACCGTCAATGTTCTCCAGATAGTAGTAACCGGCGTCCGTGGGGCTCTCCCACCAGTCCTGGTTGTTGCCCACGCCGTACCCGATCCAGTTGTAGCCCACAATCACCGCGCCGCGGGAAGCGAAGTAGAAATCGTTGCCGAACCAGCCGCCGTCGTTGTACTGCAGGCCCTGGCCGGTATAATCGAGACCGTCCAAGACCACATCGTAGCCGGTATCGGCCGAGATATAGGGGAACATGCGCTTGAGCTCGCTGTCGGGCTGCTTGTTGCCCTCATCCTCCACCAGGTTCCCGGCCCAGTAGGTGGTCATGTAATAGGTGCGCCAGGCCACATTGCGCAGGTAGTCCCCGTAGGTGTTGCTGGTGAGGTTGGGATGCGGCAACCCGGCCTGGGCGGTCAAACCGTCCGTGGAAGGCTTCCTCACCTGGACGGCGGACCAGGACACGGTCTGCACGAAGTTTTCCGTCCAGGTCTCCAGATCGTCTCCGTCCACGTGGACGTCGGCGTTGGCATGGGGCACCGCGCCCATGTCTTCGATGAGATGGCACAGGCGCCCCATCTGGAAGTACTTGTTGGCCTGGTGGGTCACGTCGTACCAGACGTCATCCGAATAAATATAGGCGTTGGAGTAATCGGGTATCCCATCCCAGGACTCCCCGTCCTTGGGCCGGTATCCGTGGTTCCACCAGCTGAGGAGCGGCACCTCGGAGTCCTGTTGGTCCCCCCAGATCGCCTGGCTCCAGTCCGGGCCGGCGCCGTAATCTTCCTTCACCGAGCCCTCGTCCAGGAAGGTGAGCTGGGGGTCCGTGGCGATGTTGAAATGGGTGTGGTCGTTTAGATACGTGTAGGACGCGTTCTTCTGGACCAGAAAGTCCGCCGCCCAGTTGGTGAGCGTGGGATGAGTGATGTTGTTGCTCCAGGCAAACGCCGAAGACTGCATGAGCAAGCAAAGAAAAACGCCCGTTAAAAATCTCCTCCAGGTCATGTGCCCCCTCCTTGCGTGTGAAAACCCCTATGAATCCAAACGATCCCGTTATCGTTGGTTCCTGATTTTCGCGGCCCAGCTCAGGACCTCGTCCTTGGTGTCCTTCATGGCCGCCATCTCTTCCAAGGCCTGGCGCGAGGCTGCGGTGTTCATCTTCGCCAGCTCCATGGTCCCCCACTGAACGAAAGGCGTATAGGAAGGATGCTTCAGGAGCTGCTCCTTGATATACGCAACCTTTTCATCGCCGGGCTTCTGGGCGGCCTCCACCTGGAAAAGGGAGAGCTTGATCTCTTCCTTCAGCAGGAGATTGTTGGCGCTTTCCGATTTTTCCTTCAGAACCTTGATGGAGGAAGGATCAGCGATGACGCCCAGGGAGCGCGCGGAGGCTATTGCCAGATAGTAATCCTCCGAGTCCAGGGATTTGGTGGCCAGCGCAAGCCCCGAGGAATCGCCCAGCATGCCCAGGGAGCCTGCGGCGTAAACCCTTGTCCTCTCCGGTTTTGCAGTGTCCTTCAAAAGTTCCTGGAGCGGCGGGACGGCCTGCCGGTCACCGCAGAGACCCAGGGCGAGGACCACCGCCATTTCCCGGGCCTGGCTCGATTCATCGGGATGGGCCGCTTGCTCGGCCAGGGTTTCGGATAAAACGGCAAAGGCCTCTTTCCCGCCGATGCGCCCGATATTCCGGCCGGCGGTGTTGATGGAGCTGGGTTGCTCCGCATCCCGGAGGATCTCGGCCAGGACCGGAAGGGCCTGCGGGTCGCCGATCTCCCCCAGGAGGTTCATCACACCGATTCGGGCGTTGTAATCGCGTTTCTGCGCGCTGAGGTCCCCGGCGGGAGGCGGCCTGCGGAGAAAAGCCGCAAGCCCCGGAACGGCATCCGGCCCCAGGGCCACGATTTGCTGCATGATGCTGCTATGATCTCCGTAGTTGCTGTGCACCTCCGTCAGGGCGACGGCCAGATCGAAGGCTTTCTGGGCCTCCGGGCTCAAGGGTCCGTCGGCCTGTATGCCGGACGAGGTTTGGGAAGAGCCTCCTGCGCCGGCCGCAGAAGTAGCCGATCCGGCAGCCGGGGAAAGGCCGGCGGAAGATGCGGGCTGGCTCGAGACCTTGTCCGCCTTGTCGCCTCCGGCGGAATCGGCGCCGAGCTTGTGCCGGGACACAGTGGAATAGAGCGTGGCCGCAACGGCAAGGACGGCAAGCACGACCAGTGCTCCGATTATGATTTTTCGTTTTGCCATCAGTACGTTTCCTTCATTCAGCCCGGCGGCTCATAGCAAACCCGCCCGCCCCTTCCTTTCTCGTGGTCGCCCTGCCCTCAGATCTCCAAGCCTTCCCGGTGTCCGCCTTCAGGAAAGGGCCCCCGCCGGCTATGTACCGGAAGCCGAAGCGGGCATTTGCCGACCCACGCAACAGGCGGTTCCTGGGTGCGGCGAAGAGTCCGTTTCCGGTCCGGAATGGATCTGGGAAAAACCCGAAAACGCCGCCGTTAGCGTCTTCACCTCCGCGCAGGGGATGAGACCGGAGTCGGATGCAGCTGCCGGAGCTTCCCGGGATCTCATGAAGTCCAGCTCGGGACCCGACTCGTCGGGGCCCACAAAGGCGAAGTAGCAAGCCAGGGTCCCGGCGACCACCAGGATGACGACGCCGGCGAAAAGGAGCGTTTTCTTGAGTATTGCCTTCATGGCTTTACTCCAATAGGGCATCGTCCGGGCCGGACTAGTCGTTGCTGTATTCCTTAATGCCAGTAATGCTTGCTGGCGAAAAAATGGGTTTGTTCATTTTTCATGCGATCCAGGCATGAGAAATGATAAATTGAATCACTAGTACCATATGTTGTGCCCGCGGCGATCCCGATCCGTCTTGCTAGAAATTGAACTATCCGATCTCACTTCAATTTCAACCGGCAGCTCCCCTGATCTTGTTATGCAATATAGGATGCGGCCGCGCAACCCGGCGCGGACCTCATTTTTCCCTCATACCGGTTCTTTCGATTTTCAAGCCAAAGTATGAATTTGTGAGCATGAGGAGCCTGAGGTAAATACCCTGCCCCGGGATTACCGAATAAAGAAGAATGCAGGCCCCGCATGCGCTCGTAATAGAAAGGGCAAAGAGAGAGGTTCGGGACGGGGAAGAAGAGCCTCCCCGCCAGCGGGAAAACAGCGTCCGGCACGCAACTCGCTCCGGCCCTCAAGCCCTGAGCTTTTTCACAATTCCCTTGCATCCCCTGCGGTTGGGATATATTTATAAAATAAACAATAGGATATAAGACCATTCTCTAGTTTCGATCCAAACCCCGTCTTTCGGCCAAAGGAAGCGCCCCATGAAAAGAATCGGCACTGCGGTCTCGGGCATCCTCCTCCTCTTGCTGCTCCAGGGATGCGCGGGCCTGTCCAAGGATATCCAGCTGAGCTCCTACATGCAGAAGAAGCAGCACCACGCGGTGATCAGCGTCCTCCAGGACGACCTGGACCAAAACCGCCCACTCACCTCTTTCCAGCTCTATCTCCTGGCGGCCGCGTACTACGAGATCCGGGACTACGACAAGATGCTGAAGGCCGTGGACCGGATGGAAGCCCAGATCGCCCGGGGGGATACGGACTATTACGGCGCGGACCTGAAGCCCGTCCCCGGCATCCTGCGCGGCTACGCCTACCTGGACCAGGGCGAATGGGAAAAGGCCGTGCAACAGGCATCGGAAGCGCAGGCCATCCTGGAGCGCCCCGGCGCCCAGTCCAACAACTTCTATCGCTCGCAGCTCATTGACGTGGAAAGCATCCTGGGCGTCGCTTACGCGAACCTGGGAGAGCGGAAAAAGGCGGAGCGCTGCCTGGAGGTGATCAACGGCGTCAACCTGGCCATGAGCAACCTGGGGCCGGAAAAGTACATCGCGCTGGCACGCATCCAGCTGGCATTGAAGAACTTCCCTTCAGCCCTGGCCGCGGTCCGGAACCCCGACGCGAAAGTTTCGGGGCTCATCACCGCCTTCTATGACCAGACCTTCCAGGAGCTTCCCAAGGTCTTCATCCTGACCAAGTGCCTGTATGAAACCGGAAACATCAAGGAGGCGAAGGAAGGCTACGACAAGCTGCTTTCCCACCCCCAGATCAAGCAGGTGGGCGGCATGTACTGGCCCGCCCTCCTGGACCGCGCCCGTATCGCGCGCAAGGAGGGAGACAACAAAACCGCCGAAGCCCTGCTCCGGGAGGCCGCGGACGTCATCGAGCAGCAGCGCGCCTCCATCGTCTCCGAGGCGGGCCGCATCGGCTACGTGGGCGACAAGCAGGACGTGTACCAGGAGATCGTCGTTCTGCTGCTGGAGGAAAACCGTCCCGGAGAAGCCTTCGCCTACGTGGAAAGAGCCAAGAGCCGCGCCCTGGTGGACCTCCTGGCGTCCCAGAAAAGCATCGCCCCCCGCGGGCGGGAGGCCGCGCCGGCGGAAGGCACCTTCCTCAAGCTCGCCTCCGCGGAGAAGGACCTGGATATCATGGCTGCGCCGGGCCAAGAAACGAACGGCGCCCGGACCCGCGGCGTGGTGGTGGCGCTCAAACACGAGCTGGCCGGACAGGCCCCCGAGTTTTCCTCCCTGGTTTCCGTGACAGGCGCCCCACCGGAGGAAATCCGCAAAAGGCTCGGGGAAAACGAGACCCTGATGGAGTACTACCGGGCGGGGAAGGACTGGTATGTCTTTGTTCTCACCCGCGACGGCCTCGCCGCCAAGAACCTGGGGACTCTGGATCTGGACCGGGAGGTGCGCGAGTTCCGGGCCGCGCTCACCGATCCCTCGTCCTCCGCTTTTTTGAAGTATTCCGGAACGCTGCACGACGAGCTCATACGGCCGGTGTCCGGAATGCTCAAACCGGGCAGGCTCACCATAGTTCCCCACGGGCCGCTGCACTACATGCCCTTCTGCGCCCTTTACTCCGGCGGCCGGTTCCTGGTGGATCGCTCGGCCATCCGCATCCTGCCCGCGGCCGATGTCCTGCAGTTTCTGAAAGGCCGGCCCGTCCGGGAGGACGCCCCGACCCTGGTCATGGGAAACCCGGACCTGGGCGATCCCAAATTGGACCTCGGGTTCGCCCAGGAAGAGGCCGAAGCCATTGCGGGGCTCATGCCCAATGCCACCCTGCTGGTGCGGGACGAAGCCAGGGCCTCGTTCCTGGAAAAGGACGCCTCGGACTATACCGTCATCCACCTGGCGGCCCACGGCGTCTTTAGCCCGGACGACCCTCTGGGCTCGGCGCTCCTCTTGGCGAAGGACGGCGCAAACGACGGCCGGCTTACGGCCGGAGACCTCTACCGGCTGCAGCTGAACGCGGGGCTGGTGACTCTGAGCGCCTGCGAAACGGCCCTGGGCAAGGTGACCAAAGGCGACGACGTGGTGGGGTTTACGCGCGGGTTCCTCTATGCGGGCGCTGGCTCCATCGTCTCCACCCTGTGGCAGGTGGACGACCGGGCCACCAAGGACCTGATGCTGCTGTTCTACTCCAACCTGAAAAGCATGGAGAAGGACGAGGCGTTGCGGCAGGCGCAGATCCTCGTCAAGAAGCAGTACGGCCATCCCTTCTACTGGGCCAGCTTCGAGCTGACGGGAAACGCGCGGTAGGCAATGCGGGCCGTATGACTGCGGGGTCCGGGTCAATCACGCGGCCGCTGGTTCCTTTGTTTTTTCTCGGAATCCAAATACGGCGCCGTGAGGTCCGTCAACCGTACGGTGAAATCGAAATCGTCCACGGTGAACAGGCCCTTCCAGGAAAAGCCCTCCAACACGATGAACTTGTACTCCGGACATTCGAACAGATCGCGATAGAACCATAACGATTCGATCATCAGCTCGCCGTTTTTTTCGATGCGCATATCCCGGTCGAACACCCAATCAATGCAGGAGACGGGCGAAAGCGTCAGGCGGGCTTCCGTCCTGTACATCTCCGCAGAATTCTCCGAAAGCGGAACATGGGGCAGTTCCCAGCAGTCGCGCCGGAGGGGGATGCTCACCCGCTTTCCCCGCACGCGGATGGACTCCCGCATAAAGCGGCCATCGTGTATCAGGCTGTTTAGCATGATAAGATCATGATACCGGTTGGAATCCTTCCGGATCGCGTAGCTCACCTTCCTGGGCTTTCCCCCGAAAAAGCGGAAAAAAAGCTCCCTAAAATCCGGCTGTTTCCTCATTTCGGCCTCCTTGGAGAGGTAAACGAAGGAATCAGGATTCGGCCGCGCCCCGCGCTTCAGACCCCACCAACCCGCTTTTGCGCCAGGATGCAGTGATTGAGCCATATCTGAAAGCAACGGTCGTGCACGCGGATCACCCAAGGGACCTCGTCCGCCTCCGCGACGATTCTGCAGGACTCGTCCTCGAGGAAACGGCGCAGGCTTGCGGAGCTTGCGTCCTGCGACCCGTAGCCGAGCCGGCTTTCCACCACGGCCCCGCCCACCTCCAGGCCGGGATGGAAGGGATCGGTGAACAGGATGTGTTTTCCCGGCCCGGCCGCCCGCAGGTTCTCCCGGATAAGGTCCTTGGGCTGGCCCACAACGTCTATGAGATTCTGGCAGTTTACGAAATCGAAGCTCCCGTCCGGAAATGGCAGGTTCAGCCCCGAGGCCACAAAAAACTCCGCGTTCCCAAGCCTTTTCACCGACAGAGGGCGCGGCTCCGACACGAGGCGTTCGCGATGCAGGCGGTAGCTCTCCTGGGGGACGGGCGAGCCGAGCAGCACCCTGCGGGCGGCCAGCACGAACCGGAAGGAAAAATCAATCCCGTACACGAACCGGCATGTCCGGGCGAGCCGGTAGGCGGAGCCGCCCACGTTGCAGCCCACGTCCAGGGCCAGGACGCTTTCCCCGAGGACGGGCGCGATCAACCGACCCATCCGGCTGTAGAAATCATCGTCGCAGTAGGAGCGCAGGAAGCCTTGCAGGGGGTGCCCCTCCCCGACCAAGTCCGAAATCCGGTCGTAGTGGACGGACAGGTAGAGGTTGGTCCCGGCGGTGCTGTTGTCCCACAGGCACCCGGAGTAGGAGGCGTCCTTGAGGTCGCTTCCCCTGCCCTTCAGGTAGTCTATCATCCGCCTGCCGATTCCCTCCTCCGCCCCGAGTCCGAGAATTCCGGTATAGTTCTGGGCCAGGTAGGAATCAATGTTGCCCACCAGGATCAAAACCCCGCAGATGACGGGATACTCTTTGCCGCAGATGGTGCACCTAAGGAGCCCCTCCCGCACATCGCCGTTCTCCGCGCCGGAAACCTCGGGTGCCAAACGCCTGTCCAGCTCCAGCGCTCCGGAGCACGGGCCGCCGCCGCGAAAGGAGGGGCAGACCACATCCTGGATAGTTTTTAGAAACATGTTCCTCCCCGCATTCGCCGACCCGCTTCCCGCAGCATCGCGGGCCGGCCGTCAGTAGGCCTCCACGCAGGCGATCTCGCCGATGATCCGCAGCCGGGCAAGGATCGCATGGAAGAAGTCGCATTCCAGAAGCTCCGAGTAGATGGAAGCGATCTTCCCCGGGTAGACGTTCAGGTTGTAATGGACGCCATTGTGGGCAAACCCGGAGATCAGCTCGGGCAGCTCGTTTAGGATGTAATGGGAAAGCATCTCCACCTGGACTTCGTTCAACCTTTCGACAATGGAGCCCAGGTTCCTTCGCGTGATGGAAACGAGCTTGTCCTTGAACTCGCTTTCCTCGTCGAAGGCTTTTTTCAAAACGTTCAGGTTGTATAGAAAGGTCTCGTCGTGGACGATGTCGGGCCACTCCAGAATCACCAACCTGCCCGCCTTCTCCTCCGGGAGCGCGCAGGCTGCTTCCCGGCAGAGCGCAAGAATGACGTCCGCCTTTTGGAACGCCTTTTCAATGGCGGGGAGGGGCTTGCACTTGTTGAAGATCAGGTTGTTGATCCTCTGGATGACGTCCACCACCAGAATGGCCGCGCGTTCCCTGGCCACTCCCGTGGCCCACTCCGCGTACTTGCGGAGATACTCGGCATTGAAGGCCTTGTTGTTGATGCTGATGCCCAGGTAGGGATTCCATTTGCCTGAGCCAATTTCATCCGCGGTGGTGTTGAAGAACGATTCGAATTGCATAGGCGCCTTCATATTCCTTCGGATTCGGGAAAGCCCGCCTTCCATTTGGAAAGCACGCGACACGAATCCGGCTCCTCGGCGGGCGGAAAAGGTAAAGCCGCTAACGTGACGGCTTCCGGCATGGTGAAAAAATACTTCGGGGAAACCATCCACTCACGAACGGTTTCCCCGAAATTTTATCCAAGAGCCCGGCTTCGCCGGAGCGCCTCCTGCTCTTTCCCTAACTCACCTCCACCTCTTTCACGAACTTGGCCCGGAGCTTCTCCTCGTGCTTGCGGTTCCGGTAGTAGGAGAAGATGTCCTCCAGGCTGTATTGGGGCTTCCAGCCGAAGGTCTTTTCAAAAAGCGAGCCGTCAATGATGGTGGGAAACTTGAAGTAGTTGACCAGGTAGGATGGGAGCGCCTTCCAGCCCAGGAGGCGGCTCACGGTGCGGGGCAGCCCGGAGGGCACGGAAGGGAGCGGCAAAGGGCGGCAGCCGGCCAGCTCCACTGCGTCTTTGTAGGCGATGCAGTCGGGCGGGGACACGTTGTAGATGCCCGGCTTGCGGCCCCGGAAGGCGACGACGATGGCGTCGGCCAGGTCCTCCACGTGGATGAACTGCATGACCGGGGAGAAGCCCGCGATGACCGGAACCGTGCGGAGATCCAAAAGCCTTCCGATGTTGTTGCGCACGCCCGGGCCCGCGATGTTGCAGGGCCGCAGGATCACCATGCCCAACTTGGGGTAGCGCCAGAGATAGATGTTGGAGAGGTTCTCCAACTCCACGGAGTCCACCAGGTGATGGGTGAGGTCCGATGCCTTGAGGGGGGCCTCCTCGTCCAGGAGGGCCGGGTTGAAAGGATGGGCGCCGTACACGAAGAAGGAGGACAGCACCAGCACCGGCCCGGCATTGTACTCGATGCACTTGTCGAAGAGCTTCTTGGTGCCCAGCACGTTTGCGTTGTAGCGGGCCTTGAGCTTCGCCACGGTGGTGACCACCCGGCCCAGGTGGATGACTCCGGAGATGTCGTGCTCTCGGAAGATGTCCTCGAAGCCCCGCTGGGCCATGTCCGCATGGTAGGTTGCGATGGCGTGCTTGGCCTCCACCTTCCAGCGGAAGTCCACGGCCACTACGTCGTGGGTGGATTTTATTCGCTTCATCACATGCCGGGCCAGAACGCCACCGGCCCCCGTGACCATCACGATCGGTTTTTTTCTTTTTTGCGCGGACATGGCTTTCCCCCCTTCCGGATTGCCGAATCGGATAGGCTCGCCGAATCGGATAGGCTCACAGATAAATGGATTTCCTCTCGCTCAGCCCTTTGTCCATGAGGGCGCGAATGGCTTTCTTCACCTCTTCCACGTTGGCTTCCACCTCGGACTCGTGGGTGAAGTTCGGGGGAAAGCTCAAGGGCTTGCCGATGTTGATGTACATCCGCGCCGGCAGCGGAAAGGGAAAGGCCAGCGGAAAGGAGGGCCAGCGCAAGAGACGGGCCAGGGGCTTGATGTTGATCAGGGCCGGCATGGTTTCCTCGCCGCCCACCACGCCCACGGGCACGATGGGGACTCCGGAAGCCATGGCGATATGCATGAATCCCGTGCCGAAGCGTTGGAGCTGGTAGCGGTACTTGTAGATCTTGCCGCCTCCCCGGGCCCCTTCCGGGAACACGATGACGGTTTCGCCCTTCTTGAGCATCTTGATGCAGTTCTCCGGGTCCCCCACCACGGAGCCCAGCTGGGTAAAGAGGTTTCCCACATAGGGAAGGTTGAATGCGAAGCGCTCCACCATGGCCCGGGGAAAGCGGGGGCCGTCGGGATTGGTGGCCATGGCCACACCAATCATCATGCCGTCCGTAGGCAGCTGGCCCGAGTGGTTGCTGATGATGAGCGCTCCTCCGGCGGTGGGCACGTTTTCCAATCCGGTCACCTGCACCCGGAAGTAGTGGTGAAAGGCCCAGTGGAGAACGGCCAGTCCGATCTTGGCCGTGTCCATATTGAGCCCCCAGGGGTCGTAGCCCATGGAGCCCAGGGAATGGGGCACCCTCTCCGCGTACCTTTCCAGCTCCTCGGAAACCAGGAGCTTTTTGAGCATGGTTTTTACCTTCATGAACGAAGTGCTCCTCAGACTGGTTGGATGAAACGGGCCCGCGCAGGAAGCGGGAAACGGGCCTGCCGGGCCGGATTTTTCAAAGGCCCGGCCGGGGCGCTGACGGAATGGAATCTCGAGAATTACGCCGCCCTCAGAGAGGCTTGCGGCCGGCGTTGGAAGGCCATGGAAATAAGATATTTAAGCACGATCCAACATGAGGAGTCAAGAAAAGCGAAGCCCCTCCCACCGGATAACCGCCCCGGAAGAGGGTCTTCAACGCCACGGTGGATAGGGAGCGCAGGCCATGCGGTTTCTGCCGTCCTGCCCAGTCTTGCAGGAGGAAAAGGTTCCCTGCAAAAGCCTGGCGCCGCCGGGGCAAAAGAAGCAGTCGCAACGGGAGCGGAAAATATTTCTGCCGGCTTTCCATCGCCGGGCCCCGAAATATCCATACCCGAGGTCAGTTGCACCATGATGCGGACGGGAAAGAAAGACGCTCCCCGCAACAGAATGGATTCCACGGCAGCCTGAATCCGGGTGCTTGTCTCGTTCCTTCCCGCTAAAAGCGATGCGCTCCGGGGAACCGGGGAGATGATTTTCCCCCGAGGCCGCTTTGGCATCGCTTTCCGGAAGATGGGGGAAAAGGAATTTTTCATAACGGGTCTTGCGCTCGCGCTCACCAAGCCCTATAGCTAACCGACTGGAGCATTAAGGAACCAAAATCCGGAAAGGAATCCTCTTTCCGGGCCGACCCGAGACCGGGCCCTTTTAGGCTTCCTTGCCAAAACCTTTCAACCCTCCGAAGGACAACAGAATGCCATCCAAACTCTCCGCCATGGCGCAAGCGCCCCTGGTCGCCCAGGGCGCTCTGAAAACCCTGGAAGCGATTTCCAAAAAGGTATCCCCTTTGCGGAAGATCCACATTCCCCGTGACCTGGACTCGGTCACCACCTACGACCCGGAACAGGAGGTACCGCCCGAGTCCGTGGGGCTGACCGAAAAAGGCGTCTCCGCCGTCTGGGACCGGGTACGGAGCCTGTATCGGGCGGGAATGCACCCGGCCATCACCCTGTGCATCCGGAAGAACGGTAAGGTGGTGCTGAACCGGGCCATCGGGCACGCCCGAGGAAACGGGTTCGAGGACGGCCCCGACGCGGAAAAGGTGCCGGCCACACCCGACACCCTCATCTGCTGGTTCTCCGCCTCCAAGGCCATCACGGCCATGTGCATCCACCTGCTGGCCCAACAGTGCAAGCTCCACCTCCAGGACCCGGTGGCCTTCTACATCCCGGAGTTCGCTAAAAAGGGAAAGAAGAACGTGACCATCCACCAGGTCCTGTGCCACCGCGGCGGCTTTCCCATGTTCCCGCCCAAGGTCAACAAGGAGACCCTCTTTGATTACGATGCGGTGGTGGACATCCTCTGCCAGGCGCGGCACTACTCCCCGCTCCGGCGTGCAGCCGCCTACCATGCCATCTCCGGCGGCTTCATCCTGGGCGAGATCGTAAAGCGAATCACGGGCAAGGACATCCGCGAGTACCTGGAGGAGAGCTTCTCCAAGCCCCTGGGGCTTTCCACGTTCACCTACGGCGTACCCGAGAAGGACCGGCACCGCGTGGCCACCAACTCCTACACGGGCTTTCCCGTCACCTTCCCGGCCACTCCCTTCGTCCGCCGCGCCTTGACCGTGGACTGGGACGAGGTGGTCAACGTCTCCAACGACGCGCGCTTTTACAACGCCATCGTGCCCGCGGGCAACCTGTTCTCCACGGCCGACGAGATGTGCCGCTACTTCCAGATGCTCTTGAACGGCGGCGAGTTGGACGGCGTGAGGATCTTCGAGCCGCTCACCGTGCGCCGGGCGGTAACCGAAGCCTATCCACGCGAGATTGACCGCATCCTCATGCTGCCCATCCCCTATGGCGCGGGAATGATCCTGGGCATGGACCCGGCCGGCCTTTACGGGTTTTACTGCGGCGAGGCTTACGGGCATGCAGGCTTCTTGAATTGCCTGTGCTGGGCCGATCCTCGGAAGAACATCTCGGTGGCCCTGCAGAACACGGGCAAGGTGCTGCTGGGGCCCCACCTGCCCGCCCTCTTCCGGCTGGTGGCGTCCATCTCCTGGAACTGCTCATAAACATAGGCTCCCGATCATCGCGGACGGAAGGATTCGCTAATGGCGGAGAGCGCCCGGCAAGCATTGCACGGGCGCGCATTCTTGGTTGACAAGCCCGCCTTCAGGAACGCATCAACACCGAAGCCGGAAGGGAAAGCCGTTACCCGACGGAACCGGAGGCCAACATGAAACGCATGGCTATCCTCCTGCTTATTCTCTGCGCCTGTGCCGTCTCCTGCACAACGGTGCAAACCAAGGCCGCCAGCATCCCCCAGGTTCAGATGGCCGAGGTGGCCGACTGCAGGATCACCATGACGCCCGTGAAAAACAACAACCCGTTCTATGTCGCCTTTTCCTTCGAGTTCGAAAACCAGTCCGGCACGGATCTCGCCGTGGACTGGAACCGCTCCCGCTACTTCAACAACGGGCAAAACCTGGGACGCCTGGTGGCCCGCGGCATGGAGCCCAAGCAGATCGCGGACGGGACCGTTCCGCCCGATATCGTGCCCGCCGGGGGGACCTTCTCCCGGGTCCTGGCGCCCAAGGAGCTCATCGCCTGGGACGCCATACGGGACCGGGGAGGCCCGGGCCTGGACTCCGCCCTTTCCGCGGGCAAGCTCCCCTCGGGCGTGAACAAGGTGGTCCTGGTCATGAAAAAAGACGGGAAGGAGCTGACGGCCGACCTTTCGGTTGACCTCAAAATAATGGAAGTGCCGGAGGAGGAAAACTTCTAAGGCAGAAGTTTTGGCAACACTAGGGGGACCCGGCCGAAGGCTGCGTCCCCCTTTGCTTTAGGTGTTTCTCGTAGGCCATCGAAAAGCGGTTCCGGCTACGAGGGCCGGGGGCGCATGATCATCTCCCGGCAAGAACGTCCGCGAGGGTTTCGGCCATCCTCCGCATCGCCACCGGCTTGATGAGATAGGCGGCAAAGCCCATCCGGCCGGCCTTTTCCGCATCCACGCTGTCCGAGTAGCCCGTGCAGAGGATCAGCGGGATTCCGGGGCGTATCTCCATGATTTTCGCGGCCAGCTCGTTTCCCGCCATTCCGGGCATGGCCATGTCCGTTATCACCACGTCAAAGTTCTCGGAGGCCTTTCGGAATACTTCCAGGGCATCCCGGCTGGAGTTGAGCGCCGTGACCCGGTAGCCGATTGCCTCCAGCATCTCCCGGATCATCTTGAGCACATCCGGCTGATCGTCCACCAGGAGAACGCTTTCGTTTCCTGTGGCAAGGGGCCCCTCCGCCCGGACCGGAGCCTGCTCCTTGCCGGAGGCCACCGTGGGGATCAGCACCTCGAACGTGCTGCCCAGGCCCGGCTCGCTCTTCATCCGTATATCACCGCCCAGCTTGGCGACGATGCCGTGGACCACGGAGAGCCCCAGGCCGGTCCCCTGGCCCGCCTCCTTGGTGGTGAAGTAGGGCTCGAAGATGCGGTCCGCAACCTCGGGCTGTATTCCGCATCCGGTGTCGCTTACGGATAGGAGTGCGTAGGTCCCCTGGGGAAGCCCGCCGGAGTCCTCGGGCCCGATCTCCTTTTCCGAAAGCGCGATCTCCAGGATTCCGCCCTTTTCCCGCATGGCGTGAAAGGCGTTGGTGCAGAGGTTCAACACGATCTGATGGATCTGGGTGGAATCGGCGAAGGCCATGAGGTTCTTGCCGGCCAGGGAGAGCCGGATCTCGATGGTGGTGGGGATGGTGGCGCGAGCGAGCTTCGCCACCTCCTCCACGATACGTCGGAGGTTCACCACTTGGGCGGTTTCCTGATTCTGCCGGGCGATGGTGAGGATCTGGTGCACCAACTCCCGCGCGCGTTGCGCCGCGGAAAGTACCTCGCCCAGCTTCTCGAACACCACCTCGGGCTCGGGCTTTTTCAGGAGCAGCATCTCGGTGTAGCCGATGATGGGAAACAAAAGGTTGTTGAAGTCGTGGGCGATGCCGCCGGCCAGCGTTCCGATGGCCTCCATCTTCTGGGCTTGCTGGAGCCTTTCGAAAAGGCGGTTCTTCTCGGCCTCCGCCGCCTTCCGGTCGGTGATGTCCTCCAATATTTCGATGGCGAAAAGGACATTGCCGGCCGGGTCCTTGATGGGAGTCGAGATGATGCGGTAGTGGCGCTTCTCTCCTCCCCGCAGGGTTTCGGAAACCGCCTCGTGCCGTTGGCCGTCCTTCAGGGTGATCACGGTGGGGCATGAAACGCAGGGGCGGTCTTCCGGCGGATCGTTGAAGGCACGAAAACAGACCGGCTGCTCGGTCTCATCCACGGAAGGGAACCATCTCTTCATCTGGCGGTTGACGGCAATGACCTTCATCTCGGGGCTCAGCAAGGAGATTCCCATGCCCAGGTTGTCCACCAGGGTGCGGTACTTCTCCTCGCTCTGCCGCATGGCCTTTTCGGCCTCGATGCGATCCGCGATCTCCTTCAAAAGCGAAGCATTGGCCCCGGAAAGCTCGGCGGTGCGCTCCCGGACCTTTTCCTCCAACACCCTGCGCGCCCGCACGAGCCTGGCGCCCATGATGAAGATCACCAGCACCAGAAGAAGGACCGCCAGAACCACGGCTTCCGTGTAGACGGCCCGCGACCGCCAGACCACCTCGATGACCCCGATCTTCTGCCCTTCGTAAGGAATCTCCCGGGCGATCCGGGTCCGGCCCACTAGGCCGATGCGGGCCAAGAACTCCTCCAGGGGAGCGGCCGGAGCCGCACCGGCCTCTTGGAAAACCTCGCCCGCGGTATCGGTGACGGTGAGAGACTCGTAGTCGTTGGCCTTGCAGGCAAGCGCCAGGTACTCCGCAACGCTTTGCCGGTTGTAGTTCCACAGGGCGTTGGCCACGATCTTCGCATGCTCGGAGACGTTCCTTTCGGCCTCCCTGCGGCTGGCACGCTCGAAAGCCGCGACGAACGCGGTGTAGGCTGCGGCGAAAATGAGAAGCACCGCTATGAGGGTCTTTCGGTTCAGCAAGGTCCGGTTTCTTCCTTGATGCAAAAGCATGCAGGGTGAAATTGCGCTGCAACGATCTTCGTTGACCCGCGAAGAAATAACCTCCGCCCTTCGGGCCGCTGCACTACGGCAAATACTTCTTCATGATCTCCCGGTAACCCTGGGAAGAAACGAACTCCCGGAGTGCGGAATCGAAACGAGATGTGAAATCCGGCAGTTTTGGGAATTTCGAGTTAATACAGAACGCGATGAAGTAGTCCTTGCGCAGCACCGGCTTGTCCAAAAAGGTGACCTTGTCCTCGATGCCCAGCTTTCGAATGAGGTCCGCCCCCACGTAAACATCGCAGGGGAAGTAATCGAACCGCCCGTTGGCCAGCTTCAAAAAGTTCTGCTCGTCCGTGCTGGTGGACTGGACCCCGGCGCTGCTCTTCACTCCTTCCCAGAACTCCGGGGAATAGGAATATCCCGACGTGATCCCCACCGTATGACCTGCAAGATCCCGATAGGAATCGAATCTCAACTTTTTTCCTGCGTCCTTGCGGATGAAAAAGACGTAGGTGGAGGTCACGATGGGGGTCTCGGGGAAGATCAGGAACTTTTTCCTCTCCGGGTTCGGTGAAATGAGGTAGATGGCGTCGGCATCTCCGCGTTCATACTCCCGGATGCAGCGCTCCCAGGGGATGAGGCGGAATGTGCAGGACGCCCCCATTTTCTTGATCACCTGCTGGATGACCTCCGTGCCCAGCCCGGCGGGGGTGTCTTTCTCCATCATCTGGTAGGGAGCCCAGGCGCTGCCGATGATGTCCAGCGTCTGGGCGCGGGCCGCCTGCGAAGAAAGAAACAGGGCGGCTGCAAGGAGAAGCGGGAGCCTTTTCATATTGCGCCTCCTTGTCCAGGGGACATTCGCCCTAAGGCACCCTCCCCGGATAGTCCGGCGGGGCTCCGGGCTTTCGGGCAGCCCGGCCCTTTGGGTGCCTTTTGAATACGTCCGCTCGGATTTCGGCAAAGGCTTTGGCTTTTTTCTAAAAATACCCTGACGCGGGAAATCCCGCAAGGCCTTTGTGGTTCCACTCGACGCCGCGGTGCCCATAGGAGCTCCGCGTGCCTGCCAAAAGGGGCTCTTCGTAAAAAAGCGGGGGGGAAAAATGCAGCGGGTTTTCGGATGGACGCGAATCAGGCGCGGGTGGGGGGAAAGGCGAATGCCTTCCCAAAACAGGGGATGGGCCCGGCCCGGAAGCATCGGGAAACCATGTGCGGGCCAGGGGAAGCGTCTGCGGGCCGGGAGCCACAAATTTAAGACGTCTTCACTTCTCGATGATCTCCCGAATCTTCCGGGATAGCTCGGCCAGGGAAAAGGGCTTCTGGATGAACCCGTCGCAGCCTCTTTCCATGATGTCCGAGGCTTCTCCCTCCAGGCTGTAACCGCTGGCAAGGAGCACGCGCGCATCGGGCTTGATCTTTTTCATCCGGTCGAAGAGCTCGCTTCCCGACATGCCGGGCATGATCATGTCCAATACGACCAGGGTGATCCTGTCTTGCTCCTTTTCGAAAAGGCGCAAGGCCTCTTTCGGCCTGTTTGCGGAAAGAACGGAGTAGCCCAGGGCCTTCAGCATCTCGCACCCGGTTTCCAGCACCACGCTTTCATCGTCCACCAAAAGCACCGTTTCGTTGCCCCGGCAGAGCACGGGGCGGGACGGCGCTTCCCGGATAGGATTTTTGGTGGATGCGGGTAAAAAGACGTTGAAGGTGGATCCCTGGCCCGGCCGGGAGGCAAGGGTGATGGCGCCGCCGTGGTTCTTCACGATTCCGTATGCGCTGGCAAGTCCCAGACCGGTGCCTCTGGTTTTTTGCTTGGTGGTGAAAAAGGGGTCGAACACTTTGCTCTGGGTGGCCTCGTCCATGCCGATGCCCGTGTCGGTGACGGAGATCTTGACGAAGGGGATCGCCGGCAGCTCGGGAACCGGAAGCGGGCCCCATTCATCCGCCGTCCTCACCAGAATCCTGCCGCCGCCGCCCATTGCCTGCCAGGCGTTCACGAACAGGTTTAAAAGCACCTGCTCCAGCTGCCCCCGGTCTCCCTCCACCGACAAGGCGGCCCTGAGCTCCGTCTCGATCAGGAGCTCCTTTCGGGTCCTGCCGAACATCTCCAGCGTGCGCAGAACCATCTCGTTTAAGTCAATGGTCCGCACCTCGTACTTGCCGCTCCGTGCAAAGCCCAGGAGCTGGCGGGTGAGACCGGCCGCGCTTTTTACATACTCCTCCATATGATGGAGGCGTTCCCGTCCGGGGTCGTCCGGGGAGGTTTCCAGCAGCATGAGGCTGAGGTTGCCTGAAAGCCCCATGAGCAGGTTGTTGAAGTCGTGGGCCACGCCTCCGGCCAGGGTGCCGATGGCCTCCATCTTCCGGGCCTGGATGAGCTCCTGCTCCAGCTTTCGTTTCTCCTCGGCGATCCGGTGGCGCTCGGTCACCTCCTTTACAAAGCCACGGAACCCCGTCGGCTCCCCGTCCCGGTCCAGGATGAGGGAGCCGGAGCACTCCACCACGATGATCCGTCCGTCCTTGCGGATGCTCTGGTACTCGTAGTTCTGCACAGACACTCGGGTCCGGTACATGCGGTTGAAAACCTCCCGCATTCGTTCGGCCGTCTCGGGGCTCATGTACTGGCGATAGCTCATCCCCTTCATTTCATCGGACGAATACCCGAACATGCGGCAGATGGAGGCGTTGTAGAAGGTGAAGTTGCCGGCGAGATCCTGCTCGTAATACCCTTCTTCGATGCTCTCCATGATGCTTCGGTACTTTTCTTCACTTGCCTTGAGGGCCGCCTCGGTCCTTTCCCTTTCCCGGATCTGCCGAACAAGCTCGAGGTTGGTTTCCCGGAGCTGGGCGGTCCTCTCGGCCACCATTTCCTCCAGGGTTTCCCGATGCCGCTCCAGCTCCTTCTCCATCTCCACCCGCTCGGTGATATCCGACAGGAAGTTGAGCGTCGCGGGCCGGCCCTGCCAGGAAATGAGCGCCGAATTGGCAGAAATCCACTTCACCGATCCGTCCTTGACCACGATCCGGTAGGGATAGGTTTCGGGGACATCCTCTCCCATCAGCCTTTTGAGGTGACGCGTGGCCACCATGTCCCGGTCTTCGGGGTGGATGAAGTTGACGAAGGGCTGGGAGGAGAACTCCTCGGCGGTGTATCCGGTGAAAGAAAGCAACCTCCGATTGAAAAGCTTGAGCTCTCCGTCCTGGGCGATCACCACGCCCTCGTTGGCGTTTTCCACGGCCAGGCGGTACTTCTCCCCGGACTCCAGGATCTCGCGGGTACGCCTGTCTCCCGCCCAGGCGCCCGCCGCGCAGGCAAGGATCAGCCTCTGGTGTCCGGCTTCCTCGGCCGACCAGGGCCCGCAAGGCTCCGTGAAGAAAAGAACCCCAGCTCCCCAGGGCCTTTCCCGTGCCACCACGGGTATGATCGTTACCTGGGCGACCCCCACCGCGGACAAAAGCCCGGGAAGAGGCTCCGGGAGCTCGCCCGCCGCCTGGAAAACAATTCGGCCCGCCCCGCTCTCGGAGGCAAAGAGGGCCGCAAGACACGCTGCAAGTTCGGCCGGAGCCGGGGCGGCCTTCCGACCGGAGGAGTCCGGGTGGGATGCCTGGTCCTGCTCCCACTTTGCCCGCAATACGGGGTTATCGGGAGGCGAGCCTTCCAGCAGGTACACGGAGGTGGCGCAGGAGGAACGCCCCAGCTCGGCCAGGGCGCGTTCCACGGCGCCGGGAATTTCCTCGCCGGTGAGGATCTCTCGCATGGCCTGAAAGGCGCAGCGGTACAGCCTGTCGGCTCGAGAGAAAAACTCTCCGTCCTGAGCGGAGGATTTTGAAGAGCCTGATGGTACAAGGCCTTCCATGGGTCGCTCGCGAATAGATACTTGCCCGCATGAGGGGGCGGATGAGGAATGGATCGAGGTGTCCCGGTAGCACGAGCAAATCGCGCCTGCTCCCCAGCAGACGCGCAACTTGGTAAAAATAATTATATAGCATTAATTTTCATTTTTAAACAACGCCGTATCGCCGGCCGAGTCGGAAAAGGACCACGAGGAGAATGCGCTGGAGAGCGAGGGAACCGGAAGGAGGAGGTCGGTGGGCGCGGCTCGGTACGCGTCGCGACCTTTTTTGTCGGGGTGCCGCCCTTCCGGGATTCCGGAGCCCGCGCAACCCGGATCTTGCAGGCGACGAGCTCGGCCGCAAGCTTTTTTTTGGTTCATGCCGCAGACGGCCTGCTCATCTTCCGTCCGCCGCATGCGGGTTCTGATCCCGTCGCCTCATCGGGCAATTTCCGGCGAAGTTTGGGACCGGGAGCGGAGCCTTCCTTCACTCTCCCTTGTACTCGGGGCTTCTCTTTTCCAGGAAGGCCGAAAGCCCTTCGGTGTGATCCTTGGTGGCGAAGGTAAGCGCCAGGGCCAGCTTTTCCAGCACCAAGCCCGTCCGCAGGTCCGTGTCCGGGCCCGCGTCCGCTGCCAGCTTGGCCAAAGCCACGGCCACGGGGCCGCGGGAAGCGATCTTTTCGGCCAGGGCCTGGGCCTGGCCGGGCAGGTCCTCGGGATTTTCCACCACGCGATTGACCAGGCCGATCTCGCGGGCCTCCGCAGCGGAGATGATATCTCCGGTGAGGATGAGCTCCTTGGCCTTTCCCAGGCCCACCAGCCGGGAGAGCCGCTGGGTTCCGCCCGCGCCCGGAAGGATGCCCAGCGTAACTTCGGGAAGGCCGAAACGGGACCGGGCCGTGGCCAGGCGGATGTCGCAGGCCATGGCCAGCTCGCAGCCGCCTCCCAGGCAGAAGCCGTCAATGGCGGCGATAACCGGCTTTTCCAGGCGCTCCACAAAGGAAAGCACCTCCTGGGCCGGGCTCTTGAAGCAGGCCAGGGGCGAGCGGGTGAGGAGCTCGCGGATGTCCGCGCCCGAGGCGAACGCCTTGCCTCCCGCCCCGGTGACGATCACGGCGCGCAAGGCCGCATCCTCCCGGAATCCGGTGAATGCGCTCCGGATCTCCTCCCAAGTTTCCCGGTCCAGGGCATTGCGCTTCTCGGGCCGGTTGATGGTGAGCCGGGAAACGCTTCCGAGGCGCTCGACCAAGATGTTCCGATACTCCATCGTTTCCCCCATAAAGGAATGGTTCCGGACGAACAACGAAGAGGAAAATCCCCCCGCCCTCCTTTTGTCAAAGAGGGAGAGCCCGGCCGGTCCGGCCGTGCCGCGATGTACGCAGCATAGCAAAGTGCGGAGAAATGAAAAGGATTTTGCGACGGGGTTCTACGGGCCAAGCAGCTTCAATTGGGGGGTGAAGCACTCTTCGGGAAGGGAATTTGGGGGAACCTCTCCTTCCCGGAAAAGGAGAGGTTCCCCCGAGCTATCCCGGCATCAGCACATGGTGAGCCCGCCGCTGACGGAAAGCACCTGGCCCGTGATGAAGCCCGCCTCCTCCGAGGCCAGAAACACCACCGCCGCGGCGATGTCGTCGGGCCTTCCCATGCGGCGCAGGGGAATGATGCGGTCCATGCCGGAGAGGACCTTCTCGGCAAACCCGCCTTCCTTCTTCATCTCATCCACCAGGGGCGTGTCGGTGGGACCGGGGCAGAGCACGTTCACGGTGATGTTGTTGCGGGCCAACTCCCGGGCGATGGACTTGGAGAAGCCGATGACCGCGGCCTTGGCGCCCGCGTAAACGGCTTCACCGGTGGAGCCCACGCGGGCCGCGTCCGAGCTTATGTTGATGATGCGGCCGGCCCCCTTCTCCATCATGTCCGGGCTTGCCGCGTGGACAAAGTTCAGAACGCCCTTGTAGTTGATGCCGATGATCCGGTCCCAGAAGGAGGGCTCCGTCTTCACGAAGGGCACCATGCGGTCCCACCCCGCGTTGTTCACCAGGATGCCGGCCGGGCCCAGGGCTTCCCGCGCCGCGGCCACGAATGCTTGCACCGAGGCGTAGTCCGTGACGTCGCAGGCCCTGCAAAAGGCGGTTCCGCCCGCTTTTTCGATTGCGCGTGCCGTTTCTGCGGCCACATCCTCCCGCAGGTCCGCGATGGCCACCCGGGCCCCCTGGGCCGCCAGGGCCAGGCAGATGCCTTTTCCGATTCCCCGGGCGCCGCCCGTCACGATGGCCGTTTGTCCGGTGAGCGTAAACATGGTCGAGCCTCCTTGAAATTTTATCGCAACAATGTAGGGTCGGGGCTATTCCGACTCCCGTAGAAGGTTTTCCCAGATCATGCTGTATCCCTGGCCCCGGCCCACGCACATGGTGGTGAGCCCGTAGCGGGCCGCTGGACTCTCCGCGAAAAGCCCGCATAGAAATGCCACCAGGCGCGGCCCGGAAGCGGCCAGGGGGTGGCCGTAGGCAATGGCCCCGCCCCAGCGGTTCACCCGGGGGTCGTCGGCGGCAAGCCCCATGCGACTCAAAAAATAGAGAACCTGGACGGCGAAGGCCTCGTTGATCTCGATTACGTCCATGTCGGCCATGGCGAGGCCCGCCTTTTCCAGGGCCTTCTGCGTGGCCGGCACCGGGGCGATGCCCATGACGGTGGGGTCCACGCCGGCCGAGGCTGTGGACACCCAGCGCATCCTGGGCGCAAGGCCGAGAGAAAGTGCTTTTTCCTCGCTCATCAAAAGCACCGCGGCCGCGCCGTCGTTTAAGCCCGAAGCGTTGCCGGCGGTCACATGGCCGTTTTCCCTGAAGGGCGTTCTCAGCCCCGCCAGGGCCTCCACAGTGGTCCCGGGCCGGGGCTGCTGGTCACGGTCGGCCCGGATTACGGTCCCGTCGGCCTGGATCGCCTCCACGGGAATAATCATGTCCTTCATCTTGCCGGCCGCGATGGCATCCGCGGCCTTGCGCTGGCTCTCCGCGGCATAGCGGTCGGCCATCTCTTTCGTGAGCTCCGGAAAGCGCTCGTGGAGGTTCTCCGCGGTGAGCCCCATGGAAAGCGCCGACTCGCCCCCCATCACCTGGGCGGCGCGGGGGTGGTTGTCGCGCATGAAGCCCATGGGCACGTGGCCCAAGTGCTCGGTGCCACCCGCCAGAACGCAGTCGTGCACGCCCGAGGCGATGGCGGCGCAGGCGTAGCCCACGGCGGTGAGGCCCCCCGCGCACATGCGGTCCAGGGAGCATCCCGGAATCGTCCATCCCAGGCCTGCCAGCATGGGCACCATCCGGCCCAGGGTGCCGCCCTGCTCCTTCACCTGGTTGGTGACGCCCCAGATGCTCTCCTCGATCATGTCCGGCGCCACCTTCGGGTTGCGGGCCAGAAGGGCCCGGATCAGCGCCACGCAGAGGTCGTCGGAGCGCACGTTCCAGAACAGCCCCTTTTCCCCTGAACGGCCGAAGGCGGTCCGCACGGCATCAATGACCACCACGTTGTTTGGTTTCATGCGATTACCTAGTTGGTTTGGATGGTTGCGGCCCGCTCGCCAGGCGTCTCAGAAACCCTGCACCGGCATGTCCGCGATCTCGCGGCCGGAGCGCAGGCAGGTGGTCAGGTTCGTCCGGGTCACGGGGAGCAGCGTGTCCGCCATGCAGGTGGCCGTGAGCACCTTCCCGGTAAGAAAATCGCTTTCTCCGGCTTTTTCGGCTTCCCGGAGAGCTACCACGGCCAGGTCCAGCAGGCGCCAGCACAGCACGATCTCGCCGATACACATGAGCCCCGGATAGAGGTAGGAGGCCCACTGGAGAGGGTCTTCCTTCCTCCGCGCACCCATCTGCCGGGCCACATCGGCAAGCTGGTCCGCGGCATCTTTCAAGGCTTGTATTCGCATTCCCAGGACCGGATGGTCCGCGCCACCTGCAGTAAAGGCCCCAAGCTCGGACAAGAAGGCCGTGAAGGGCGCGCCGCCCCGCATGAGCATCTTCCGGCCCCAGAGGTCCAGGGCCTGGATGCCGTTGGTGCCTTCGTAAAGGGACATGATCTTGGCGTCGCGGAGGTACTGCTCCAGGGGGTAGTCCCGGCAGAAGCCATAGCCTCCCAGGCACTGGATGGCGGTCTCGCACACCCGGAAGCCCGTCTCCGAACAAAAGGCCTTGATCACCGGGGTCATGAAGTCCACCAGGTCCTGGCAGCGGGTTTTCTCCTCTCCTTCAGGAAGCTCGAGGGCCAGGTCCGACCAGAGCGCGGCCGTGTAGATCATGGAGCGCATTCCCTCCACCATGCCCTTCATCCACAGGAGCATGCGCCGCACGTCCGGGTGCTCGATGATGGACACGGAACCGGGCTTCTGGCCGGAAACGTCCCTCCCCTGCACCCGCACCTTGGCGTAGGCAAGCGCGTTCTGGTAGGCGGTGGACGCGAGGGTCATGCCCGATACGCCGGTGTTGATGCGGGCCTGGTTCATCATCTGGAACATGTGGGCCAGGCCTTCGTTCTCCTTGCCGCATAAAAATCCCATGCACGCGCCGGATGCGCCGAACTCCAGGGTGCAGGTGGGCGAGCCGTGGAGGCCCAGCTTCTCCTCCACGTTCCGGCAGACGACGTCGTTTTGCCGCCCCGGCGTGCCGTCGGGGTTCACGCGGAACTTGGGTACGATGAAGAGCGAGATGCCCTTCACCCCCTCGGGCGCTCCCTCGATGCGGGCCAGAACGAGGTGCACGATGTTCTCGGTCAGGTCGTGGTCGCCCCAGGAGATGAAGACCTTGGTGCCCTTGATGCGGAAGGCGTCCCCGTCCCGCGCGGCAGTGGTCTTAATCTCCGCCAGGTTGGAGCCCGCGTCCGCCTCGGTCAGGCACATGGTGCCGGACCATTTGCCCGTGTAGCAGGGAGGCACGAAGAGCTTCTTCAAGGCTTGATCGGCAAAGCTCTCCACCAGGTGGGCCGCGCCGTGGGTGAGGCTGGGGGCCATGTTGAAAGCCTGGCAGGCCCCGTACATCATCTCGTTCACCACGATGCGCATCATGTGGGGAAAGCCCATGCCGCCGTAGGTCGTGCTCCGGGATGCAGCGGTCCAGCCATTCTCGCCGTAGTCCCGGAAGACACGGGCGAACTCCGGCGGGCACGCGACCTTCCCGTTCTCGAAGCGCACCCCGGGTTGCTCGCAAAGCTCCTGGAGCGGGGCCACCTTGTCCCGGGCGAATGCCACAGCCTCGCTGATCAGGAGGTCCAGGGACTTTTCATCCAGGCCCTTGTACCGGGGAAGTCTGCACAAGGAACCATAGCCGAGCTGGTTCTTGAGAACGAAGAACACGTCCTTGCGGTTCACCTTGTAGTGAGCCATGGGTTCCCCCGGAAAATTTAAAATTGAAAGAAAAAAAATTTCGCGGAGGAGTGGGGATACCTCCCTTTTGAAATAGGGATTTTCCTCCCTACCCCCCCGCACCCCCTCCCCTCTTTTCCTCCAAGCTTTTAGCAGCAAGCCCAAAGGCTGCAACTCGAGACTTACCACCTATAGTGCATCAGCGCCTTCGCCGTGAAACAGGAAGCATTCAAGGCTATCCTAAATTTCCTAGAAAAAGCATTTTGCGACGAGTTTTAGCGATACTTGGCGAAGTCCGGCTTGCGCTTTTCCATGAAGGCGTTCTTGCCTTCCAGGGACTCCTCGGTGTCGTAGAACATGGAAAGCCCGCCCACGCCCAGGTTGGTGACCCCGGCCACGCCGTCGGTTTCGGCGTGGAAGGCGTACTTGAGCATCTTGAGCGCAGTGGGGCTTTTCTCCAGAAGCTCGGCGCACCACTTGTCCACCTCGGCGTCCAGTTGGTCGTGGGGCACGACGGCGTTCACCAGGCCCATCTCCAGCGCCTGGGCCGCAGTGTAGCGCCGGCAGAGGAACCAGATCTCCTTGGCCTTTTTCATGCCCACCAGACGCGCCAGGTCGCCGGTGCCGTATCCGGGGTCGAAGCTTCCCACTCTAGGTCCGGCCTGTCCGAACTGGGCCTTTTCCGAGGCGATGGAGAGGTCGCAGGCAACGTGGAACACATGGCCACCGCCGATGGCGAAGCCGTTCACGCGGGCGATGACCGGCTTGGGAATGCCGCGGATGAGCCGGGTGACCTGCTGCCAGCCCACCTCCAGGGGAAGCGCGGCCACGGTGCCGGCATAGCCGCCCGCAGCGCGGACGGACTGGTCGCCGCCCGTGCAGAAGGCCTTGTCCCCGGCGCCTGAGAACACGACCACGCCCACTTCCCGGTCCACCCATGCGTCGGTGAGCGCCTGGGTGAGCTCGAACACAGTGAGCGAGGTGCAGGCGTTGTACTTCTCCGGCCGGTTGATATAGACCCGGGCGACCCCGTCTTGCTTGGTATAGAGAATCTCCGAAAAGTCCATGGCTTCCTCCTGGTTTATAAGAACCCATCTCAAAAATAAGTTTCTGCTGCGAATGGCTGCAAAAACCAATGGCTGCGTCATCGGCCCAATAGCCCCTCGACGTAGAACTACTACGCCTTCGGGCCTATTGGACCCGCTTCCTTGCCCTTGGCTTTTTCGCTCATTCTCGCGACGGAATTATTTTTGAGATGGGTTCAAGTGATCGGGCGGCGACACCCTCCGGTTGAGTTTCATTGTGAACCCGTGTTGAGTTCCCTTTTTGGGGCACAATGTAAAATCCTCGGGTGGACCATGAATGAGCCTGTTTTGTCTGTTTGCCTCAGTGCTGTTCCCCAAATCCTCCTGCGCGCTGTCCGTTCTTGAATCCGGCCTCCGTAGCTTTCCCGGCAAATGTAGCAAAAAGTATTGCGGAAAGGGGGGAGGGGGTGCGGGGGAGGGGGAAAAAGGGGCCCCCGGGCGGCGCAGCCGCCTCGGGGTAAGGATAAGCCACTCTTTTCAAAAGGGGTTTTCCCCGCTGCCCCGCAAAAGCTTTTCACTTTTCTTTTGGCCTTTCCCTTAGAGCGCCAGCTTGCGGGCGATGAGTTCCTTCATGATCTCGTTGGTGCCGCCGTAGATGCGCTGCACTCGGGCGTCCACGAAGTGCCGCGCGATGGGGTACTCCCGCATGTAGCCGTAGCCTCCGAAGAGCTGGAGGCAGCGGTCCGCCACCTCGAACTGCATCTCCGTGATCCAGTACTTGGCCATGCTCACCTCGGCCACCACGTCCTCGCCCGCCAGGTGCCGGGGGATGAGGTCTTCCAGGAAAGACTGGGCCAGCTGGACCTTGGTGGCGAGCTCGGCCAGGACGAAGCGGGTGTTCTGGAAGCGGGCGATGGCCTTTCCGAAGGCCTTGCGCTTCTTGACGTAGTCCATGGTGAGATCCAGGGCTCCGCGGGCTGCGGCATAGGCTCCGATGGAGATGACCAGGCGCTCCTGCTGCAGGTTCTGCATGAGGTACTTGAACCCCATGTTCTCGGCGCCCAGGAGGTTCTCGGCCGGGACGCGGCAGTCGTTGAAGAAGATCTCGGAGGTGTCCTGTGCGTGGAGGCCGATCTTTTCCAGGGCACGGCCCTTGGTGAAGCCTTTTGTCTTTACGTCCACCGCGATCAGGCTGATGCCGTCGTGGGGCCGCTCGGAGTCGCGGGTGCGGACCGCGGTGACCACCAGGTCGGACAGCTGGCCGTTGCTGATGAAGGTCTTGGCGCCGTTGATGACGTAATGGTCGCCTTCCCGGCGGGCGCTGGTGGAGAGCCGGGCCAGGTCGGACCCCACCTCGGGCTCGGTCATGGCGACGGCCAGGATGATCTCACCGGAAACGCATTTGGGGAGCCACTCCTTCTTCTTCCCCTCGCTTGCGAACTTCTCGATGTAGGGAGCCACGATGTCGGAATGGACGGCCCAGAACACTCCGGGAACGCCGTGGTATCCGATCTCCTCCATGATGACCGCGGAGTATAGGAAGTCGCCTCCCGGCCCGCCCAGATCCTCGGGGACAGCAGGGCACAGGAAGCCGTTCTTCCCGGCCATGCGCCAGGCTTCGGGCGGCACCATGCCTTTTTGCTCCCACTCGTCGTAGAAGGGGATGACGTTGTCTTTGAGGTACTTCCGGAAGGACTTCCGGAACATCTCGTGCTCGGGTTGGTAGAGATGGGTTTTCATGGCGGTTGCGTGCTCCGTGTTTATTTTTGCGGTTTGGGTTTACGCGGGCGGGCAAGCTTGTCCTCCACCATCTTCTCCAGCTCCCTGCGGTGGTCGAGCACCATCCGGTCGAAGACTGCAGCTTCGAAAAGCTTTCGGACCGTGGGAAGGCAGATGATGAAGTAGTGATGCGCGCCCAGAAGGTGGAAGACGAAGAGCCCCGGGTTCACCGGCTTGAACAGGCCCTTTTCCATGCCGGAGGAAACGATGCGGCTGAGCTCGTTCAAGTAGGGTGCGAAGTACCATTTCCGGGCCTTGTCCGCCCGGTTGGGGTTGTCCAGAAGCTCGCGCAGGATGATGAGGTCGCGGTCGGGCCGGTTCTTGGTGTTTTCGCACATCAACGCAATGAAGCTAAGCATCTGGGTGAACTCGTCGGTTCCGTCCGAACGGATGGATTGGAGCTCCCGGGTCATATCGTCTGCGATCCTTTGCAGGACCACGGCATAGAGCTTTTCCTTGCGGGGAAAGTGGTGCAGTACGGAGGACTTGGCGATGGACAGGCTCTGAGCCACATCGCGGATGCTGGTCCCGTAGAAACCCTTGGCGGCGAAAAGCTTCTCTGCGGACAGAACCAGCTTTTCGTAGGTTTCGGAGTGATTCCGGTTTTCCATGATCCGGTCTCCGGACGGGGAATGGATTTGACTCTCGGCGCAGCCTACCGAACGATCGGTAGGCTGTCAAGCCCTTTGTTGGACCCGGCCGGGCGCTTTTGGAAATTCACCGCCAGGGGGCTTTCAGGCAATGACCTGAGCGATGAAGGAAGAAAGGTAGAGAATGAAAAGAGACAGGAGCGGCAAGGCGTCCTTGAGCCCCACCGTCGTTTTCGGAGGCTCCCGGTGCTTCTTGATCAGCCGGGACAGGACGAACAAGGAGCCCGCCGCGCCCGTGACAAGAAAGAGGAACTGCCAGGGCAGCGCAGACCCAAGGGCGGCGGTGAAATCCAAAGACTCCAGATGCCCGCCCAGGGTCCGGCCCAGTTCCGGCAGAAGGTGGCCCGAGCGCCTGAGAAGCGGGCCGAAATGATAGGCCAGCTCGTAGCCCGTGCACAAGGGAATGAGGGAGTACGCGGCCAGGTCTGTACCCGCGGCATCCGATCCGCCTGCCTGGACTGCCAGAATCCTGCCGTAGATACCGAAGGAGAGAAAGGAAAGGAGGGCCAGCGCCGCCATGAGGACGGCCAGGCCGATCCATTGGGGGGAGATTCCAAGCACGGGAAGTCCGGGAACAATCCCCTGCTCCGCCATGCGAAAGGCCTGCGTAGCAACGATGGCGGGAACGAACACGGCAAGCGTCTTGTCCGGCTTGGCCATGGCCCAGAGTTCGTGGCCTGGCACCCGCAGCTGCAGAACCGGCGAGGAGCGCTCGCAGAGCTTGACGCAGTTTCCGCACAGGATGCAGTGGCGGTTGGAAGTGAGGGCAAAGGGCCCCTGATACATGGGGCAGCCTTCCACCTCCTGGTTTCCCTTGTAACAGGCCGGGGCCGGGCAGGCGGTGTTACAGATGCCCCGGTTGGCCCGCCACTCCACGACGGAGCAGCCGGAGAACACGGCGGACAGCATTCCCAGGGGGCAGAGGTGGCGGCACCAGAGCCTCCTTTCGAAAAGCAAGCCCGCCGCTGCCGAAAGCGCTGTGATGGCAAGGACCAGGATCGCCGTGGCCAGGGGGGAAAACGGCATGTCAGCGGCGCGCTCCACCCAGACGATGACCAGGAGCCCGGCGGCGCAGAGATACAGGCCCTTGTCCCGGATGAATGCGGGAACCTTTCGTTTGGGCCGTGCCAGCTTCCGGGCCAGGTCGCCGGCAGCGCCCATGGGGCATACGCCGCACCAGCCCCTGGCTCCCAAAAGCCAGCTCAATACCGTAAGGGGCCACAGGAGGGCCCAGGCGAGAGTGACGGTGACGTTCTCCTCCGGGTCCTGGCTCCCCCAGAGGGCCACGAGGACGAAAGCCGCCATGAACACCGAGGCAAGGACCTGGGGAAGAACCGGGAAGAGCCTGTGGGAAAAGAGCTTTTTCACCCCATCCAGGGCAAAGAGGCTTGCTACGTGCTTTCCTTCCGGCGGCGCCAGCCCGATGAAGAGATCCTCGGGCATGAGCAAGTCCGTTTCCGCCAGGCTCACGGCGCGGCGTACGACCACCGCCAGCTCCTCCACGTCCCCGGGCCAGTCGTAGGCCATGATGCGCTGATAGGCCTTTGGCTCGATGCCCTGCACGCTTTTGCCGGCTGCCGCGTTTTCTCGGGCGATGAACGCCTCCACGATTTCGCCCAAGTCCTTCTTGCGCTTGGCCAGCGGGGCCACGGAGACGATACAGGGGGTCAGGCGCTCCAGCAGCCTGGGGGAAAAAAAGCCGCTTTCGGCAAGGTCGTCCGCCGGGAGCGTGGTGGTGGCCATGATCCGGGTGTCGGAGCTTTCCTCCCGCATGCTTCCCAGGGGGCGGAAGGCGCCCGTTGCCAGGTACTCGAAAAGGGCGTCCTGGACGAACGGGGAGAGCTTTTCGATGTTTTCAACGACCACCGAGCCGCCCCGGCCCACGGCCAACAGCCCCGGCGCCTTTGTCCCGCCCGAGGAGAGCGCCCCGTGCTCGCACCCGAAAAGATTGACGTACTGGGCCAGATCCCTGTCTGCGGGTAGCTCTTGCACAGGCTGCCCTGCTCCGGCCTGAGCGGCGTCCATGAAGAGGAACGGGCCGCCGGAGCAAGGCGAGCCGTCATGGACCGCCTTGGCGCAGCCCGGCTTTCTTGCTCCCGGAGGGCCGGAAAACAGAACGGGCCCCGTTCCCTTTGCCGCCTCCCGAATCTGCCCGGACATTTTTTTATAGGCATTGGATCGGCCGGCAAGAGGGAAAAAGGGTATTTCCGTCCGGGTCGCAGCAAAGCGGTGAAAGGCTCGCTCGTTTTCCGCCTTCTCCAAAAGCTCGGCGTTTTCTCGACCTATGCGCTCCGTCAACACCCGGATGAAGCCCTTCAGGACTTCCGGGTTGTCCCCGAAGGCTTCCCGGAAATGCCTCCTGGTAAAAACCAGAAGATGGGCGGACGTCAGGGTAATGTAAGCCGCCGGACTGGGGGCGCCCGAGAGGAATCCCGTCTCACCGAATGCCTGTCCCGGCAGGTAGGTCTTCAGAACGCATTCCTGCCCGTCGGAGCCTTCCGCACAGGCCTGGACCGTTCCGGATACGATCAAAAAAAGGGCTCCGCCATTGCCGCCTTGGGGAATGACCGTGGAGCCTTCGGGCTGCACCTGGCTTGGGCAGCGGGCCAGGAAGGAGTCCCGATCCTCCGCGGAGATCCCGGAAAAAAGGAGGGATCTGGCCAGGGCGTCCCGGCGCATAACGGCCAGGCAACGGTTCAAGTCCTGTCGCGCCAGGGCTCCTCCTTCCACCAGGATTTCTCCCAAGGGGTGGTAGGCACCTTTCGCGCGCAGGGACGCCTGGCGGTCCAGTGCCTCCCGGACGGCCTCCGCGCCGACCAACCCCTTTGAAACGAGGATCTCTCCCAGCTTCATGGCGCAAAACCCCGCTAACATGACCCGCCCGCAAGCAAACCGCTTCTCGCCGCGTAGCGGACTGAACAAGCTTTCATTAATATCCCCTTTGCCCTTTCATAACAAGTGCTCCGAGCAAGGAATGCTCCATGGAGAAGCGTTCCTTCCTGCTTGCCCGAACAAAAACCCTGCAAAAAGCCGATACGCAGATGCTTCATCGGGGCGATTTCCATGGGGGACGAGGGAAAAAAATTGAAAATCGGAACGCATCTGCTATGAAGAGCGGTAGCTTTGGAAAAGCTCCGCGCCGCAGGGATTCCTTGGCGGCCTTGCGGAGCGCATCCACGCCGGGAAAGCGCCGTTGGGCGGCTTTTTCCTCGGGAGGCCGATTTATCGGGCCATCGAACCATGCAGAGCCATCAAAACGATAAAGCACCCCTCTCGGGAGCCCTGGAAAACATCCGGCGGCCTCCCCTTCTTTTTGCCGCCCTCGCCCTTGCGGGAGCCTACAACTGCGCGCGGGGGGCATACCTGCTGGCCTGGCCCGGCTCCCACGAGCGCTTCTACACGGGCCTCGCCGGCCTGCTTCTCCTCGCTCTGGGCCTGGTGGCCCTCGCCTGCCTCATGGATGTGCGACGCCACCGGCCGGTGGCCGCGGCCCTGGCCGTCTACCTCCTGGCCGAAGCCCTGTTCCTTTCCCTTTCCTCCGGCCCTCTTTCCCTGCTCCGCCTCACAGCCGGGGAGGACGTCGCGGTCGCCCTCTTCCTATTGGCAGCCGCGACCCGGATTCCGGACCGGCAAGGATGCGGGGAAGAAGCCAAGACCCTCCTGCCCCCACCGGAGCCGGACGGCCGGAGGCACGCCCCGGTTCCGGAACCAAAGCCTTCGCCCCGGACTCCTGCGCCGGAAAAAAGCACATTCCAGGAGCTTCGGAACGCGGTTGGAAATCCCCAATCCGCCGCCTTTGCCGGCCGCAAAGACGTTAGCGCCCACGGAATCCTTGAGCCGGGCACGGAAGGAGGAGGCGATTTTTTCCGCTGCTTCTTTTTATCCCGAGACCTCTTGTGCTTCTATGTCGGAAACGTGGATGCACAGGGAATCCCGGCTGCGTTGCGCATGGCGGCGGCAGCGGCCCTCCTCCGGGCCGGCGCCGGGAGGAGCGTTTCCCCCGCAGAGATCTTGAGCTTCGCAACCGAAGAGCTGGCCCGGGACGACAACCAGCGCTTTGGAGTGGGGCTGTTCCTCGGCGTTCTGGACGCCGCCACCGGTGAGCTTGTGTATGCAAATGCCGGTGCGCCCCCCGCCTTCCTTGTACGAAAAAACGGCCATATCGAGCACCTGGACGTACGGCACGGACCCATGCTGGGCGTGGTCCGCAAGATGGCATATCGTGAGAGCCGGGCAGCCCTCTCCCACGGCGACCTGGTTTTGGTGAAAAGCAAAGACGCCCGGGACGTTAGCGAAAACCCGGAAGATTTCCTCTCCGGGGCGCTGGGCGGATCGGCGGAAGCGGCGGCCCGCTTTGCCCTTTCGAGCGGGGGCGAGGAGGCAGCGGGGAAAAGGCATGCCAAGGACAGGACCGCCCTTGCCGTTCTGTTCTCCGGCAGGCCCGAGGACGCCGGCTCATACGCTTTCGAGTTCTCCATTGCAAACCGGCTGGAGGAGATAGAGAAGGCCAAGGAGCACTGGGAGGACTTCGCCGACCTCCACGGCCTTCCCAGGACCGTGCGCCGGCAGATGGCCGTGGTCATGGACGAGCTTTTGAACAACATCATCTCCTATGCCTATGAAGACGGCCTGGCCCACGAAATCGCCATCCGGCTCCTTCTCTCACCGGAAATGCTGACCGCCGTGATCGCGGACGACGGCAAGGCATTCAACCCGCTGGAGCTTCCCTCCCCCGACGCGGACGCCTTCGCGGGGATGCCCGACAAGGAGGGAGGCATGGGGATTCATCTGGTGAAAAACGTGATGGACTCGGTTTCCTACGAGCGCAGGGACGGTGAAAACATCCTGACCTTATCGAAGGCCCTGAAGAAAGAGGCGGAAGAATAGAGCGATCGTCACAATTCCTGTCGGATTGCACCGATGGAGACCCTCAACGCACCCAGAGCCTAAGAAAAGCACACCAGACAGCAATGACGACAAATGCCATAAAGGACGACGGGAGGCATACATGGAAATTTCGGTGCGGGATCTAGCGGGAATATCCGCGGTGAAAGCTTTCGGGGCGTTGAACACGAACACGGCTCCCGGCCTGCAGGAGAACCTGGAAGGCCTGATGGCCGGAGGTACGACCAAGATCCTCCTGAACCTGGAGGATGTTGACTTCATCACCAGCGCCGGGCTCCGCGTCCTTCTGCTCTTGGCCAAGAGGCTGAGGAGCGCCGGCGGCGGCCTGCGCGCCTGCAGCCCCAACGAAACCGTTCGGGAAGTCTTCGAGATCTCAGGCTTTTGCGACCTCATCATGATCGCCGTCGACGAGTCCGAGGCTCTGGCCGGCTTCTAAGCCCCTTGTAGTTGCCGTTGCGGCAGCCCTATTGTAACCCGGCACGGGAGATTTCCAATGACCCAGCAAACCGTTTTCGTGGCCTTTCTCTCCCCGGCGGGAACCACCCGGACAGTGGGCCGGGCCATCGCAGAGGCTGCGGAAAGCTTGGGACGAAAAGCCGTACTGCTCGACCTTTTCCGGCCCGAAGAGACCTCCGGCCTGATCAAGGAGCTCAAAAAGGGCGACGTTCTGTTCGCGGGCTCGCCCGTTTACTCCCAGCACGCGCTGCCCCAGGTGATGGACTTCCTGGCCGGATTGCCGGAACGAGCCGGATGCTTCGCCGCCCCCTTCGCCACCTACGGTACGGTTTCCAGCGGCGTGGCGCTCCGGGAGATGGCCGCGGTTCTGGCGGATAAAGGTACGGCCCTTCTGGGCGGCATCAAGGTTCCCACCCTGCACTCCATGCTGTGGACCTCGGCCGAACCTCTGGGAAAGGGCCGGCCGGACAGCGAGGACCTTGCCCTGGTGAAGCGCTTCGCGGCACGGGTCCTGGAAAAGAGCGGGATGCCCGATTGCCTGGCGCTGCAGGTTTCCCAACTGGACTACCAGGGCGAGAAGGTGCAGGAGGCGGCCCGGAATTCCGGTATCGCCCATCTGAAGACCCTTCTGCCGCCCCACGAGGTGAATACCGAAACCTGCACGCAGTGCGGAACCTGCGCGGAGAGCTGCCCCACGGCCAACATCTCCCTGTCCCCGACCCCCGTTTTTTCCGACCGTTGCATCTTCTGCTTCAACTGCGTGCGGCTGTGCGAGCCCGGCGCCCTAACCAACCTGGCGACCACCGTGCTGGAAGGCGAAATCCATAAAAGGGCCGACTTCTTCGCCGAACCGGTGGAGGTAAAAGCCTTCGTATAAGTCGCTCCCCGCCATCCCTGGCGGGCGACTCCGGCACGAAAAACCATTTCCGCGCCCGCCGCACGAGCCAAGCAAGCACTGCGGCAAATCGGGCAAACCCCAAAAACAACGGCTGCCCGAGAGACCCGGAAAGAGATATCCGCGCGCAGGGGAAGGTTTACTTTTGCTCCAAAAGGCGTATCTTAATTCATAGAAAGTTGCTGTGAATTAGGAGGACGCCATGAACACGAAAGAAAACGAAAAAAAGCCTGCCGAGAAAGACTGCCGTTGCGCCGAAGGGAAAAAATCGGAGCACGAAAAGGCCAAGGGCTGGTGGAGCCGCTACCTGGCTCGCCTGCAAAAGGCCACCGGGGGTGTCCCGCCCAAGTGCTGCGGATAAGGAAGGATGAGGGAAGAATGACCCAGCCGGACCGGGACCCGGAGCCGGTAATGCAAAGTCGCGGCCATGTGGCCGGGAAGCGGCCCTGGCCCGGCGGCGACCGAATGTGAGATGGTCCGGGCAAGGAACGGGCGTGAGCCGGCGGGCTTTTAGTAAAAATCAAGGCCGGAGGGGGCATCCCCCTCCGGCCTTCTTGCTGGAAGTCCATCTCAGTTTGTGGCCGTTCCGGGTTGCGGCCGGCGGCCGCATCTTTTTCTTTCCCGATGCCCCAACCATCACCTGAGCATAGGCGGCAACGGGCGGAAGCTCAGTTCTGGCCTTCGCAGTAGTAGCGATACAGATACGCAAGGCCCGAGTAGGAAAGGCCGTTCGTATAGTACCCGGGCTCGCTGACCACGAAATAGCCGTGACCGAGGGCGATGCTTGCCCCGAAACCCTTGTTAAAGCCTGCCGTAGACGGATGCGTGGTCAGAATCGGCACAAAGGTTCCCGATGGGTCTTTTCGATACAGGTATACCTCCCCGGTCAGATATGTATTGGTTACGTTGGTTGAAGTAATTGCCAGATAGTCGCCGTACAGAGACAAACGAGCCCCGAAGTTCCCGGTGTACTCGGGGGGAGCGGTTATATCCTGCACGACCTGCCAGGTATCGCCGTCGCGATGCATGATGCGGACGTTGGTGGGCGAGAAGTGCGTGGCTATCTGCGACGCGACCGCCCAGTCGCCGCAAACGTCCACAGCCGATGCAAAGTACATATAATCGTTTGTATTAGATATCGGATAGATGATGGACTTCGGGTTCCAGGTCCCGTTGGGATCCCTTTTGTAGAAGTAGGCCCGGCCGGAATTACGGGGGGACCGGGCAGCAATGATGGCCCAATCGCCCCATATCGCCACAGCATGGCCGACGTCGCCGGTATAGCTGTTGTCGCTGGGGGCCCGGACCACCTTCGCCTTCTGGTGCCAACCCGTGGAGCTCCGTTCAAAGATGTACGCGGCTCCTCCGTTCGGCTCCCGGTAGGCTCCGACAATGGCCCTGTCACCGTAAATATCTACGGACTGTCCAAAACTGCCGTTCATGCTGGGTGAGGGGGAAGCCAGCTCGGCCTCCCACAGCCAGAGCCCCAGCTCGTTCCGTGAGTACACCTGCACCGTGCCGGAGTTCACGACTCCGGTGTAATCGCTCCGCGTGTCGCCTGCCAGCAGGGTGCTTCCGTACAGCGCGACCCTTTCTCCCAGTTGCTCGTTCAGAGTCGGGCCCTGACCTTTCAGGAATGCTCTTTGCGTCCATGCGGCCCCGTCGCGTTCAAAGACATAGACCGCTCCCTTGTTGGTGGTCCCGCCCGTCGTGTTGCCGGGGGCTCCGAACACGGCATACTTGTCCGAAATGGCCACAGCTCCGCCGAAGTTCTCCCCGGACTGCGGCGCGTTGGCATGCACCTGCTGCATGGTCGGGGTGATCGCGCAGAAACCGCCGCAGGCCAGATCCTGCCCGTCGCAGTTCTGGTCAATTCCGTCCCCGCATTTTTCCACCGCGCCCGGATGGATGGAGGCTGCATTGGCACCCGAGTCAACACAGTCGCCGTCCAGCTCCGTGAATCCGTCGCCGTCGTCGTCCGTGTCAACGGGCGTTGCCGGGGGCTGGGTGGTGAACGTCACCGCGTACTCGCCCAGCAGGTGGTTTCCGGCAATGTCCCGAATTCCGGTTCCCACGGTGAAGGTATAGGGCATTCCCTCCGCCAGAGCGTTGTTCGGGGTGAAGATGATGGTCTCCAAAACATCCGGGGTTTCCGGAGGATCCGGCCATGCATAGGAGATCGTCCCCGTCAGGGCCCTTCCTTCGGAATCCGACAGGATGAGCGAGGTCTGCGAAACGCTCGACCGATCAATCGTTTCGGAGAACGTGGTCTGGATGGCCGTCAAGGGATCCACATCCGTCGTTCCGTCATCCGGCGTCACGTAAAGAACGCGCGGCGGCACGATGTCCAGGATCGTTATGGTGATGGGAGCGGCCTGGCCGAACCTGTCGGCAAGATCCCGGGCCGTGGCCGTGATGGTGATCTCCCCCCAGGAAGGAGCATCGCCCGGCACCAGCAGCGAGAACTGATAGGATTGCTGCAGTTCCGGATCAACGGAAACCTCCTGGCTGCTGGACATGGCTCCGGTGGCCTGGAAGCCCAGCTTGCCCACACCGTAGTTGTCGGTTGCGCTCACCTCGACGGTCACCATCGTGCCCGGGGTCACAAAGTCGCCGTCCTGCGGCGAAACCAGAGTGACGACCGGCGGGCTCAGGTCTTGCAAGGTGATATCCAAGGGGGCTGCTTCCCCGGAATTCTCCGAGCTGTCCCAAACGGTTGCCGTGACCGTGTAGCCGCTCCCCAGGGGCATGTCCGCGGGAGGCGTGACGGCAAAGTTTTGCTCGGTATGGGTGGAAGGCGTTATGTGCCTTGTTTCGGTGAAGAAGTCCCCGGCTCTCACCCGGATGCGGGCAATCCCCCCGCCCACATCGTTGGCGGTTACCTTGATGTTGTGGACCCTTCCCGGCTCGCCGACGTTTCCGCCGAAAGCGGAGAGCGAGGCGGTGGGAGCGATGTGGTCCGCGGGCCAGAGGGTGAGCGTGGTGGTTTTGGTGTTGTTGGCCTGGTCTTTGGCCGTCACCGTCACGTTCACCGGGACCGACGGGCTCGTGCCCCCGGCGATGGTGAGCGTGAAGGTTTCGGACCAGGATGCCGTGAAGCCCGCGCTGGTCCAGGAAGTATGGTCCGCGCTCGCTCCCGTCACCTCCAGGGAGATGGAGGCCAACCCGCCCGTGTCGCTGGCCGAGACCTGCACCGGGATGGGCGTTCCGGTCTCGAACCGGCTCCCGTTGGCCGGGCTCACCACGGTCACCTGGGGCGCCAGGTTGTCCATGACGGCCAAGGCATAGGACGCTTCCGCCGAGTCCTGGCCCGCCGTATCCTTGGCCATGGCCCGGATGTTCACCGGCGTCCCGACGGTCCAATCCACCGGCACCGTGAAGCTGAAGCTTGCGCTGGCGTTGGCCGCGGCCGGGGACACGTTCCTGGTGAAGGACCCCAGCTGGCCGTCCTCCACCACCGCCACGATGCGGGACACTCCCACGCCGTCCTGCGCGTTCACGGTGAAGGTGACCTGCTGGCCCAGGCCCGCCGGGTCGCTGGAGACCGTGATGCTGGTGACCGCCGGGGGCTGGTCGGCCAGGATGTCCACCGGGAGAACAAAAGCGGGGCCCCGGTTTCCGGCCTTGTCCGTGGCGATGGCGGACACGTTTACTGCGCTTCCGTAGGACGGATCCAGGACCAGGCCGAACACGAAGGGCCAGGTGGTGTCCGTGGCGCGCGGTAGGCCGTTGATGAAGAACTCCACCTTGGCGATGCCCGAAGCGTCCGACACTTCCGCCGTCACCGGCACCGTGGTCCCGGAGATGAGGCTCGCCCCGTCCATCAGGTCCAGGGAGGAGACCACGGGCGCGATGGTGTCCGTGGTGGAGAACACCGAGGTGTACGCCGCAACGGAGGGGTTGCCCACCAGGTCGCGGACGCCCGGCTCGATGGAGACGAGGTAGCTTCCGTTCAGGGAGAGAGCCGACGGCGCGAACACGTACACCCGGCCGCCCAGGCCGTCCACGGCGGCGAAGGTGCCGCCCACCAGGGAGTTGGAACCCTGATCCCTGAGGCTGAAGGCGTCGCCGGCGTAGCTCGCCTGCACCGGCTCGGAGAAGGTGATCCGCACCACCGTGGCGGTGGAGAGGTTGATGGAGTTGTTGACCGGGGTCACGGACAGCACCTGCGGCGAGGCCGTGTCGCCCGTGGTGAAGCCAAACGAGTAGTCGGAGGCCAGGGTGTGGCCGGCAAGGTCGCGGATTCCTATCTCCAGCACCTGGCCCTCGAAGCCCAGGCGGTCCGCCTTGGCCGTGACCGAAATGCGGGCCATGTCGGGAAGCGTTGCTTGGGGCGTGAAGACGATCTCCTGGCCGTTGCCGGAAAGCGAAACGGTTCCGGACGCGGCCGTTCCGTTGGCCAGCACCTTGAGGCTTCCCGCGGTGATGCTGGCGGGATTGAGCTTCTCGCTCAGGAGAACCCGGATGGCGCCCGCGGGGCTCACGTCTCCCGAGTCGGCCGCCGGTGTGGTGGAAACCACGAAGGGCTTTGTGCCGTCCAGGACGGCGTCATCCAGGTACAGGTTGCCGTCCAGGTCGAGGTTTCCTTCGCTGAGCTCGGCCAGGGCGGAGGCGATCCCTCCCGTGGCCGGGTCGCTGAACGAAACGGTGTAGATGTCCTGGGGGATCTGGGTGAACGTGTAGGTGCCCCAGGCATCGGCGAAGGCCACCAGGTGCACGCCGTCCACGATCTCGATGCGCGCGCCCCGGGCCGGGGTGGCCCCGTCCTCCTGGACCACGCGGCCCCGGAGGGTCCCGGAAGGCGTCAGCACGATGGCATTGGTCCCGGTGAAGCCCGCGGACCCGCCGTTTGCGGTGATCTCTCCGCCCTTGGCGCCGGAGAGGCTTCCCCAGCGGGCGGTGAGGGTGAATGCGCCCTTGTTCACGTTTTCGATGGTGAAGAAGCCGTACGCGTCGCACTCCACCGGCCCCGCGGCGTGCGCGTAGGGGCTCCGGCTCTGGAGCGTGACCCAGGCCCCGCCCGCCGGCTCGTCGTTATACAGCTTCACCTCTCCGGTGATCCTTCCCTTGCCCTCCAGCCCCATGCTCACGTTCACCGCAGCACCCGCCTGGGTGAGCGTGACGCTGCGTTCGCAACCGTCGTCCAGATCCTGGGAGATCGCCCGCACCGTCCAGGTTCCCATGACCAGGTTGACGGAGCTCGAGTACTCGCCGGCCTGGTTGGCCGTGAGCTGCTCCGTGGCAAGGCCCTGGGACACGGTCACCCGGGCCAGCCCTGCGCGGGGGGCATTGGGCCAGGGATTTCCAAGGGCGTCCACGGGATGTCCTTCCGCATCCACCGAGACTCCCGCCCCGTAGATGACGCCGTAGATCTGGCCGGCCGCCGCAAGGGAGATGTCGGTGACGCGCACCTCGCCGTCTTGCGCAAGCGTGCCCGTTGCCGAGCCCGCAAGGCCGGAGATGGGGTCCGTGGCCGTGACCGTGTAGGCTCCCATAGGAACGCCCGGGAGACTGTAGGCGCCGTCCGCGTCCGTGCGGCCGATGATCTTGCCGCCCGGGTTGGCGTTGGGCGTGAGGCACACGTCCACGGCGTGGGTAAGGGCCGCGCCCGTGCCTTCCGTGACGGTGCCCTGCACCGTGCCCAGGCCTTGCAGGAAGATGTCGACCACGGCCGGGACGCCTTCCACTGTGAGAGATCCGGAGCCCGTACCCGAGCGCCCGGAAAAAGGCTCGTTGGCCGTGACCGTGAAAAAGCCCGACGGAACGTTCTCGGCCGTGTAGCGGCCTTCGGCGTCCGAGGTGGCCAGCACCTGGACCCCGCCCGAGGCCTTGACCGTCACCTGGCAGGGGTTGGTCACGGGCTCGCCGCCGGCGTGGCTTACAAGCCCCGCAACCGTGCCGAAGAAGCCCACCACCGTGGTCCCGCCGCCCTGGCTGGCGGCCTGCCCCAGGCGCACCTCCACCGGGATCCGGTACTTATCTCCCGGGGCCACGGGCACCACTCCGCTCACGGTTCCGGTGCCCGCGTCGAGCACCGAAGCGCTCACCGTAAAGGGGCCTTCGGGAACGGGCAGGTATTCTCCGTGGCCGTCGTCGTCGAAGTTGGGCAGAAGCCCGGTCACGGTGATCCGCGCGTTGCTCGCCTGCACCCACTCCCCGTCCACTTTCTGCTTGACCGTCACTTCCAGGCCCGCAACGCCTTCCAGGCGCACGTTGAGGGTGAGGGACTCCGGATCGGCCGGAGCCACGCCCGAGGACTGGCCCGAAAGGGGAACGTTCCGCAAGTCCCAGGTGGAGGTACGGATATCTTCTATGAGCTCCGCGGGATCTACTCCTTGCTTCGGCCCGCCCGTCTCGGCGGTGACCACCACCCTGCCCCGCAGGACCATCTCGAAGGTGTACTTTCCGTAATCATCGGTGACGGTATCCTGAACCGGCATTATGGGCTGGGTGATGCTGCCCGAGACCCCGGTGACGCTTCCCGAGTTGTCCAGGGAACGCAGCCGGACCGCGACTCCGCCTCCGACCGGGGTCACGTTGTCGGGCAAGAACACGGTTCCGCTCACGGAGCTTGTGGCCGCCTCCAGCATCAGAACGCCCACATCCACCCTGCGGTCCGCGGCGCTGGCGCTCCTGGGGATCTCGCTGTGCACCTCCGCGGGGGCCAGGAAAGCCCCGAAGGCCGCCACCGTAAAGGGTCCGCCGGTGATCGGGCCGGTAAAGTCGAAGTTGCCGTCGGCGCCGCTCCGCAGATGGGCCGTCTCATCCACCAGCATGAAGAACACCGACGCTTCCGGGGAGAAGTTCACACTGGCCAGGGCCTCGTCCACCTCGTCGGCCAGGCCTTCCACTGCTTTTAGCTTTTCCACGAAGTCGAGATAGTAGTTGTTGGAGGAGCTCTGGCCGGCCAGGACACGCCACACCTTGCGGGTGATGACCACGTCCGCCATGACGGGCATGCTGGAGGTGTCGGAGAGCTTCTCCTCCACGCGGCCCAGGATCTCTCCCATCCCGCGGAAGCTGACGTCCGCCGTCTTTACGTCGTTTACCACCGCAAGGCTCACCAGCGCCATGCCGCCGTCCCCGTAGTCCTCGGTCACGGCGCGCACCGAGTACTCGCCCAAGGGGTAGTCGTTGAACGCGTATTTGCCGTCCAGATCGGTCTGGGTGGTCCCGATGACAAAGTCGCCGTTCGGCTTCTTGATCCAGAGCTGGACATCCTGCAGCGGCACCGCCTCGCCCGCCGCGGTGTACACGGTGCCCCGGATGGTCCCGGTGGGCTCCAGCTCGATGAGGACCTGGGCGTGGTCATCCTTTGTATACAGGGTCCCGGAAGCGGTCCCCAGGGCCAGCGAAGTGATCCTCCGGGCCGTGATGGTGAACGCTCCCAGCGGCATGCCGGTGAAGGTGAAGCAACCCTGGGCGTCGGCCGCGGCAAGCTGGTAGCCCGAGCTCACCACCGCGCCGGGAACGGGGTTCCCCACGGCGTCGTAGACGCAGCCCGACACGGTGGCGCCGTAGCCGGGCAGAATGAGGCTCAAGTTGCGCTGCTCGTTGGTCGCAACGGTGAAGGTCTGCTTGGCCAGCTCGCCCGTGGCGGCGCGGTACGCCTTGACCGTCAGGCTTCCCGCCGGCACCGTGGGGAAATCAACCCGGCCTTCGGCGTCGGTGGTTCCCGCCGCCACCACGCCGGTTTCCGTCTTGCCCGTGGAAAGATAATCCGGGGAGAGCACCCTTCCGTACACCGTGACCGGGATGTTGGCCGCGCCGGTCACGCCGTCGGCCTCCGTCACCCGCACCGAGAGGCCGGCCGTGAGGCTCGCCAGCACCAGGTCCTTCACCGCGGGCGTTTCCGACTCCACCACGTTGACGGTGGCGGCCGCCGTGGCCTGGTCCGAAGGCCGCACGACCCGCAACAGCACGTTGCCCGCCGAGAGCCCGGAAACCATGACCGGAGCGCCGGTATCCGGGATGAAGGTGCGCGGGAAGGCATAGTAGCCGTCCGCGTCCACCCAGGAGACCCGCGTCTCGCCGGTGGCGGTATGGAAGGCGTACACGGCGATGCTTCCCGGCGTGCCGGGGTCGCCGCCCGCCACGGGAACCCCGTTCTCGTCGAAGACCCTGCCCTGGACCGCGCCCAGGCCCCGCAGCACGATGTTGAACCGCATGGCCTGGCCGTCGAAGAGCACGCGGCTCTCCACCTCCCCTTCCCGGCCGTTCTGGGGATTGACCGCGGAGAAGGTGAACACCGTTTCCGGCTTGCCGTTCTCGTCGTTGATCGTGTTTTGCAAAATGTAGTCGAAATCGAACTTGCCGTCCGCGTCCGCCACCACCTGGGACACCACCACCTGGACGATCTGCGTCATCCGGGTGATGGGATCCAGAATTTGAACGGGAGCGATGTAGCTCACCTGCGCAAAGGGCACGGGACGGCCGTCGGCAGTCACCACCTGCCCCGCGTAGGTGGCGCCGGGCCCGAGCGCAGGATCGGGCACGATGGCGCGGGTTTCCTCGGCCATCTCGTTGTTCTGGAGGTCGCGCACCCCGGAGACCTTAAGGCTCCTGGAGATGAAGGGGCCCACCGGCTTTTGCAGCATGATGAAAACCATGCGCCGATCGGGCTGGAACAAAACCTCGCCCACGCCCACGGACTCGGCCAGGTAGCTGGCCACGCTGGCGGCCTGGGCCTCCTGCACCTCTTCGGAGAAGAGCACGCCCGCAAGCCTGCCCAGGGCGTCGCCGGTCTCGAAGCTGTCCGCATCCGGGACCGTGCCCTTGCCCCACTGGTACACCCCCAGGATCCGGGGGAGAGCATCGGCTACGGCCTTCACCGAAACCGGGGCGACGGAGAGGTCGTAGGTGCCGTCGCCGTTGGTGTCCACCATCAGGGAGAACGCGCCCGGGTCGGCCGCGTCCCAGACGATGCGGCCGTGGGCGCCCGCCGGCAGGTTTTCGGCCGTGAAACGGGCAATGGACATGCCGGTGCCGCCTGGCACCACAACGGAAACCTGAACGGTCCCGCCCTGGGGCACGGCGAGCTCCATCACATAGCGGTCCGAGTCCGGCACCGCCGCGTAGAGCACCCGGTCGGTGGCGGACAGGAAGAAGCGGTCCGCATAGGGAATATCCCGCGCAAAGTCCGCATCCCCGGTGAGGCGGCCCAGGACCTTGCCGTCCGCGTCCGTCATCCTCACATAGGCGGCCGCTCCGGAAACGCCGAAGCAGAGGTGCGGCGGATAGGAGGCGCGCTCGGAGGAGATGCGCTCCAAAAAGTCGGCCAGGCTTTCCTTGGCCAGGGTTTCGCCCATGATGGCCGCGGCCGTGTCGCAGAAGTCGTGGCCCGCCGAGGTTGTGCGCCGGAGCTCGTCAAAGGCGGCGAAGTTCTTGATGGCGGACGCCGGGTCCGAGGAAAGCTCGGCCACGCGGTTCAGGTCCGCGCAGAGGTAGTCGTCGGCCAGGTCGAAGGCCGTGGAAACCGGGTCTTCCCCGAAGCGCACGTGGAGCCCGGCCTGGGCCAGGGACACCGCCCGGTCGAACACGAAGCTCTTGCTCACCCGCGAAACGCCTTCGGGCAGCATGCCCTCGGGAGCCACGGCCACGCTGTAGGCCTGGCCCAGGAGCCTGCGGGCGGCGAAGGCCAGGTCCGCGGGATCCACGGGCAGGTAATCCACCGTGCCGGGCAAGACCAGGGTGTCGGGCGAAAGGGGAATGCCCCGGTCGCCCACGCCCGTGGTGAGGATGAAGCTTCCCGTGATGTTGTCGTCGGCCTTGGCCGCCGTGCCCCGCACCTCGCCCGTGATGAGCGCCTTCATGCGGAAGGTGAACAGCGCCGAGTCGCCGGGCAGGAGCTCGGTGAGGGTCCGCTCGCCGGCCTCGCCGGCCGCGGGCTGGCAGCCGTTTAAGCTGTGAGTGTTGAGCTTGAGGGAAAAGTAGTTGGCCGGAGACTGGGACGTGTTGGTCACGGTGGCGCAGAGGTTGTACTCCTCGCCCTCCCGCACCACCTGGGGGTGCGACAGCACCAGGCTGAAGGTGGGGTTCTTCACCTGCACCACGCCCGCGGCCGAGCCGGTCATGGGAACGGTATGGTCCAGGCCGGGCACGGTGAGGTCGCCGGTTATGTTAAAGGTGACGGTGTGGGTGCCCTCCCTCCAGCCCATGACCAGGAACTCGCCCTGGTTGGTGGAGGAAGGAACGATGGAGTCCGAGCCCTCGGCGTTGACCAGGGGCAGTATGTCGGTGACGCCGGTGCCGGTCTGCGCCAGGCGCAGGGGGTCGTCGTCGGTGCCCTTGACCCCGTCGGCCCCGGGCGGGAGCGCGATGGCGGCCTTGGCGTTGGTCAGCACCAGGCCCGAGCCCTCGGGGGCCACGTTGGTGGCCTGGAGGAACACCGAGAAGAACTGCTTCAAGTAGCCGATGTTGCCCGGGATCACGATGACGCCGTTGATGGGCGGGATCTCGATGTCGGAAAGCTCGGGGTCGGGCGGCGCCTGGAGCTGGAAGCCGGCCAGGGTGAGGTTGGGAATGTTGATGCGGTCCAGGGCCTCCTGGAGGCCCGGAACCTGCGACGGCTCCGGCGTGGTGACGGCCAGGCCCGAGGTCTTGGGCAGGAATACGGGAAGGTTGACGGTCACGGGCTCGGAGCCCAGGGTGAGCCCCACGGCGAAGTTGACGGCCGTGTAGCTGTCTTCGTCCAAAACAATGCCAAGCTCCTTGATCTCGGAGGCGGAAAGGGGACGGGAGGAAACCTGGGTGACCAGCAACTCCTCGATGACGGTGACGACCACGGCCGGAAGCGACGGGTCGCGGCGCAGGATCACGTTCTCGTTTTGGTCCACCAAACGCACGTTATGCAGCAGATACTCGCCGGCCACGGTGAAGCCTGGAAGCATGATGCCCTGGCTCGGGGTCCCGGACACGGCAAAGGGGCCGGAGCCGTACTGGGGCCCGGAGATCTCGGCCTTCACCACGGCGCCCTGGGCCAGCTCGGGCGAAAGCGCGGTGCCCGAAGCCCCCAGGACCACGGACACGGACGACGGAACGTCCTTGACCGCCGTCATGGTGTACTGGATGCCGTCCTTGTCCGGCCGGGCGTCCACGTCCAGGCGCATGCCCACCACGCGGATGCGCGCCGAGGCCAGCACCTGGGCCGAAGCCGACTGCGCGGGCAGGACCGCATACAAAGCCGCCACCATGGCCAGAACCAGCGCAATCCCGGCCTTCCGTTTCCCTGTCGTCATTTCACGAGCCATACGTGCCCCTGTGGAAGTATTCACGCCCGCTCCCGGGCTTACAGTGAACTCATAAAGCTGCAAAAATACCTAAACCTTCCTGCATATAGATGCTTAGCTATCTGTGCCGGCGGCTGCGGCGGACGGGACGGGCCGGAAAAAACTTCCAAACCCTATTGCCGCCGCCCATCCCTTTTCAGGGCTTCTCCGGCCAAGCTCGGGATACCCGCCCGGCTTCCTGCGCGGGATGATCCGTGTTCGGCCCGGGACCGCCCAAGCTGCCCGGTCGGGCCGCAAAACCGCCTTCCCATCGAAAGACCCCTCGCATTCCCGCAGCGGAGCCTCACCAGAGCTTCCATGCGCCGTAAAGCCCGGCGACTCCCAGGATCGCGTAGACCCAGTCGGGAACCACCGTAAACGGCGTATACATGAAGGAAACCAAGACAATCGCCGCCCCCAGCAGGAGCCCCAGAACCAGATGGGTTCGGCGCTGCCTTTTCACCAAAGCGAGAATGGCCCGCATCTCTCGCGCGCCCACCACGTCCGCCACGTTCTCCACGTCGCGCCTTCCGGCCCGGGCCGCGATCATGCTGAGAATCCCCGCTCGGACCAGCGGTGCGGTGCGTTCCCTCGCTTCCCGGGGAATCGGGGTAACTTTGAAAAGCAGATTCCCCAAGAGGCTTCCCAGGAAGATAACCCCTGCAGGAAATCTCCAGTCGTTTAAGACCTCGCTCATCAGGGCCATCGTATGCCTCCTTCGAGGTGGGAGCGGCAGAGATCGGGTGGCTCCCGCCGCCAGGCCGGGTGCACCCAACGTCAATTTTTAAACAGATTGTCGTTGTTCCTCCGATTCCACGGCAATACCGACCAAACACGAGGCAACCGTTCATGATTCATTGTTGGGTGAACCCTCTCTTCGTTCGGAACCACTCACTTTACGCAGGCGACTCGATGCGTCCGAGTATCCGGCTTGTACTGCAATCGCCACCCGTAGCAGCCTCTTGCGCTTCGCACCCCGGCAGCAAGTTGCCAAGAATAGTATAAACCTGGATCAAGAGGCCTATCTATGGAGCTTCATTTCCCTTAGGTATGGGCCAAAACTCCATCCGTTTGCATGCACATTTCTTGCCCCACTCAGATAAAGATTCTTTAAATAACTCTCTGGTAATTTTAATTGCATTTTTAACTCGATCATCATATCCTTTATTTGAATTGCTGAAATTTCTTACAGGCTCGACCCCAAAACCTGGATGTTGTGCGCCGCCCCTGGTCCTTGCTGTAGTCGGATACAATCTTCTATCAGTCCATGGATTCCCAATATTACCATTTAACTTGGTATATATATTATATGGATCCGTCTTACTATCAGGATCTCCAACCCCATGCCCGTAATAGTCCTGGAGTGTATGGCTCAGCCAGCCCAAATGAGTTAACGCCTCATCGCAATCCGGGTTTTTTTCATCAAGAAGACTTTCATTAAAACATTTCTTTTCACCATTCAAATAGCTATTATAATCCGACTTCATTGCATCAAAATAATTATCTGAATGTTTCATTGCTTCAAGATGTCCTTCGGTAAAGTTCATCACCGTTGGCGCTACATAATGCTTTAAATTTTCCCAATACTTGACTAACTCTTTCTCCATCGCAGTCAAGTCTTTAGGATTACCGAGGCTTTGCACGAGCCGTTCGGTGGGAACTAAATGCGTTGTCTTTGGGCGATTACCAGAGATATCCTGACTTACATTTCTGCCCTTTAATATGATCCCAATATTTATCTTTACAAATGTCCCCCAGATTTTAGAATCTAGCACATCTTTCTCGTCGTCAAATGCGTCCCCCACCAACGTTTCATGAGTAACATCTCCCCAAGCAAGTACCCAATTCCAGGGAAGCGCATATTTGCTTAAATTTGCAGCCCAACCACCCAATATATCTACGGCATTGACTCCATTATTCCCGGAAAATGCATATAAATTAATTCCTCCATCCTCAGTTATCGGGTCCAATGCGATCCATTTACCCAACTTCCCGGAATAATACCTGTGGCCATAATAGGTTAGATGCGATTCACCGTCATAGTATTTGGAAGAATACTGAAATGGATTGGTTTCCACCGCATCTATGGTTGAAGCTATGACATTACCTGATGGGTCATACTCATAACTATCATGAATGGAGTTATTATAGGCATTGACTGTTTGTTGAACATCACCATTTGCATTAAACGTGTACATAAAAAGAGAATTATCATGCGACATGGATAGCAGCCCGCCGATTCCGCCCGTACCGTGGATGCTCCGGCTTAGGTCCAGGCCCCAAGCATAGAGCTTGGTTTCGGCCGGGCCCGCAACCGGGGTTTTCACTTCTCGGAACAAGTTCCAGCCGTCGTAGACAAAGGTGATCTCGCGGTCCTGCTGCCAGGCGGGCGTCGCCGCGCCCGGGGCGGCGTCCGTGAACACGGTTTTCACGAACCTGCGGCCCATGTAGTCGTAGGCGAACGTAACCCGCAGCCGGCTTGCGCCGACCTTCTTCTCCACCGCGGTCAGCCGGTTCTCTCCATTCCAGTAGAAAGACGTATAGTCGCCGTTGCTGCTGTCGGCCATGCCGGTCATGTTGCCATCGGCATCGTACAGGAAGGCAAGGGCCTCGTTGCCCGAAACCGCGGCCTGGGTGTACTGGTTCAGATCATTGGCCGTGTAGGTGGTGCTTTGCTGCTCTCCGGCCGCGTTCCAGTCCCGCGCCTGCGTGCGGTTTCCGATGGGGTCGTAGTCGTAGCCGTGGTTCCAGGGGGTATAGGGCTGCGACATGTCGGCCAGGTCGGTGCCCAAATAACGCGCGGCCCCGATGAGCTCGTTCCTCGTGTTGTAGCTGTAGACATAGAACCCGGGCTGGCCGAAGGCCTCGCCCGATTCCTTCACCGAGGTGCGGTTGCCGATTTCGTTATACACATAGTCGTAGCGGCTGATCAGCCGGTCGCCTGCCTGGTTGATTACCGCGGTCTTGAGGTTCCGCTCCTGCTCGTACTCGTAGGTTGCCGTGACCGGCGTGTAGGGCCCGCCGGCCCCCGAGGCCGACGACGACATCCTCCCCAGCAGGTTGGAGTTTGCCGTGTAGGTGTAGCCGGTCTCCCCGGCCTGGGCCTCCATGTCCCAGCCCACCAGGTTCATGCGGCCCTTGCTGTCATAGCCATAGTCTATTGTATAATCCGCGCCCGCGCTGAACCCTGCATCCCTGCCCAGGGCATCGTATACCCTGGTGATGGTGGTGTTGACGGCTCCCGTGATCTGCTCGGAAGCCAGGCTCAGATCAGTGTTGTAGGTGAAGGTCCGGGTGCCCGCCGCGTCGGTGACCGTTTTCTTGTTGCCCATGCGGTCATAGGCAAACCCGATGGGTGGGGTGCCGTCATTGTACACGATGCTGAGCAGCTCCGCGGTGGCCGGGTCGTAACCGTAGGTGGTGACCAGCGCGCTCCCGTCCTGCTTGGTCCGCGCCCAGGTGCGGGTGAGAAGCTTTCCGGTTGGCGTATAGGTATACTTGGGGCCGTTCCCGTCGTTGTACTGCTTTTCCGCTACCAGGCCGGTGCCAGGATCATAGATCCACCGGGTCACGTCCGGCGCGCCCGGCAGGCCGGGCCAGGCGGCTCCGAACCAGCCATCGCCGCCGCGATAAGTGGACATGCTTTCCACGCGCCCCAAATCATCATAGGCGTAGCTCACAGGATACGTGGCGCCCCAGGTGCGGAGCACCTGGCCCCGCAGGTCGTATTCGTAGCGGATGGCATGGTTCTTCGCATCGATCTCCGCGGTCTTCCTTCCCGTCTGCGGGTCGAACTCGAACCGGGTCCTGTTTCCTGCCGGGTCCTGGACCCAGTCCACCCGTCCGGCCGCATCGTAGTGGGTGAACGAGGTTCCGGTCCTGGGATCTATCTCTGCCGTCTGCCTGCCCAGGGCGTCATAGACAAGCTCTGTTTTCACGTTCGTTGCAGACCGGACGGAGACAGTGAGACCATATTTAAAAACGGTTTCGGAATCCGTATCCGAATCGGAGTAGTCAACTAACTGGGTTTGCGTATTGAGCCCCCTGTTCACCAAGCTCTTGGAAACAGTTACGTTCCCGTTGATATCTTCCGCTATGGTTTCTGCGGTAAGCCGGTTTTGTTCTCCCGTGCCGAGCCCTGTTATCCGGGTCTTGCTCAGGGAAAGAAGCATTGGCTGATCGAAGCTTTCCCTTGCATAGGCCCACTGCCGGGACTCCCGCCACCAGGCATTGCCGCTGAAGGCATAGGAGGTGTCGGACTCCTGTATCCGGTCCGGACCGGCCAGGTCCATCTGCCCGTTTCCGTTCACGTCCAGGCCGGTGCGAAGCATCTCGCCCAGCTCATTGTACTCAAAAAGCGCATCTGCGCTGCCGGTGTTGCTCACCCGCGTAAGCCGCCCTGCCTTGTCGTAGAAGCTTTGCGAGAGAATTTCAGCGTTGCCGTATCCGGGCTTGCGGGTCATAAGCCCCCTGCCCAGGAAGTCGGTGACGCTCTCCTGCCACATGGGCGAATCAGGAGCGCCCACATCCACCCGGGTCCACTGGCTGCCGTCCCCGTTCACTCCGTAGGCCATGAACTGCTGGGCCCGGGCCGTGCCGGTGGCGGACTTCGGGCTGCCGTCCACAAAGGACTCGCTTATTTGCGTTGCCCCGCCCGGCAGGGTGATGGTCTGTTTGAGCCCGCCTTGCTCGTAGGCATAGGTGGTCACCAGCCCGGCTTCGTCCGTGGACGAGGAAAGCCTTCCCGCGCTGTCGTAGGCGCTGCTGGAAGCCCGGCTCAGGCCGCCCTCGCCAATAACGGCCGTGGACAATGTCCTGCCGGCAGCGTCGTAGGCAAAGGTCGTCACAATATCACCCAGAAGGCCGGGCTTGGTCTGCGTGCGCACCCGGCCCAGCGCGTCATAGGTGAAGCTGGTGGTTGCGCCTGTCTCGTCCGTCTGAGCCTCTTTTTGGCAGCAGGACCAGGTTTGCGTGGTGTAGGTGCCTTTGGAGTGGTCCGTACGGACAGCCCTTCCGCGGTCGTCCAGGGTGTTCCTGGTCCAAGAAATGCGCTGGTAGCCGGCCCCGTCGTAGACATAGGTTTCCGTCAGGAGCGTGTTGCCGTACTGATCCTCTATGCTCACCTCCCGCGTGGTCTTGTGGGCGATTCCCGCAGGATGGTCCTTGGTGCCGTTCGTGACCGTGGTCCTCTGGTCCTTGCCCGCGCCCGGCGCAAAGCCGGAGCCGTCGAACAGGCCGTACTCATAGGTATAGGTGGTGAGCCTTTCGTCCGCCGAGACGCTGCTCTTCAATTTTCCGTCGGTCGCCTCTCCGCGGGCATAGGGGTAGTACTCGCTGGTTGTGCGGAGGTTTCCTTCCGTGCCATAGGAAGCCAGCTGGCTGATGGCACGCTCGGTGATCTCGATGCGTCCGCCGTCGGCGGTTCTTCCATAAACGTGATAGCTAATTCCGGTAACGGTCCCGGCGATCTCCTCCGCAGTGGTCCTGGGGTGGAACTGGTCTTCCGGCGCGTTGGCGTCGCCTGCGCCGGCAATGGGCTGGTAGCTATACCGCGTGGAGCGATACCCATCTTCGGGCGCATGGCTCAGCCAGGGGCTGCGCATTTCCACAAGCCGGCCCAGCTCGTCGTAAAAGTACTCGGTCCAGGAGCCGACCGAGGTTGAATATGTATGGACCCGGCCGTAGCTCCCCTTGTCCGCCGGATTCTCGTAGTATGTGGTGGTTACCGCCAGGTTTGCGCCGGCCGGGTCTTTCACCACCTCCACGACCTCCTCACCCCAGGCGAATGCATGCAAGCGAGTGCGGACGGAGGAGGCCACCTTTCCCGTGTTGTCGGAAACCGTGTGGGTGAGGAGCGTTTCTCCGGTGCCGGGGTCGAGGGTCCGGACATTGCCTTCGATCCTCAGGCCGCCGCCCATGGCAAGGGCCCAGTCCTTGTCCGCTTCCACCCACTTGTAGTCGTAGATCTTCCCGGTCCCGCCCGAGACTTCGGAAAGCCGCAAGCTCTCTCCCTTGTCGTTCCGGTCCGGGTTCTCCACGGACCAGACCCGCACGGGGCTGGCCCCGGCAACCAGGGTGTAGAGCCCGTCCGGGCCTAGCTCCTGGACCGCATCCCGCAGGTAGAACCGGAGCTCGTAGCCATAATCGCCGGTTTCCTGCACGTCCACAAAGCCCTGGCCGGAAAGCACCTGGCGGATCTCGCCCTTGTCGCCGTAAATGGTTTCGGCGCCTTGGGCCGTGGAGGCCATGACCAGGGCTTGGGGCTTGCAGAGGTTCTTGTCCGGGCTCTCGCTGTGGATCAACAGATCGCCGGCAGAGCGGCCCCCTGCCGCGTTCCCCAGGCCGAAGGAGACCATGACGCAGGCGTTGCGCGGGTCGCAGGTGCCCAGCGTGCCGCCCTCCGCGTTGCAGGAGGTGCAGGAGCTGCAGCCCACGCGGATGGGGGTATCCACGTAGCAGGTGGGGTCCTGCTTGCTGGCGGCCCGCACCACCACCCAGCCAGCGCCGGAGTCGTTATCTGCCTTGAACTCGCAGGTGAGCCCCCCGCTTTGGTATTTTATCTCGCCGTCCGCTTTCTGCTTCTTGTCCAGGCTGTAGGACTGGTCGTGCAGCACGCTCCACTCCACGTCCGTGACGCCGGGGGCAACAATGGCTTCCAGTGTTGCCTCATTGCCCGGCATCACCGGGTACTCGTCGCCCCTTACGAGAACATCCTCGATGCAGGGGCGAATGGGGAAGGCCGCCACCTCTTCCGCAGCCGAGTCCGCGGCATAGCCCCAGGTGGAAGCCAGGTCCACGGACGTTCCTTTTTGCACGCCCTTCACGTCGCCCAAGAGCCGCGGCTCGGCCGGGTCGAACACGTCCACCACGTGCACGCCCTTGTCTCCGCCCACGAACACCAGGCGGTCAAAGGCGATGGCTGCAACCGACGACAATATGTCGGAAAGGACGATGGAGGAGAGGATTGCCGGAGACCCCGGGCCGCTCATGGAAACAATGGTGAGCCTTCCCTGCTGATCCGCCACGAAGGCCAAATCCATCAAGGTTTCCGGCTGGGCAAAGGTTCCGCGAACAGGGAAGTCAGGCACTGCGGATATCGCACGCGCTGCGACGGCAACGGACACGCCGGGCTCGTCAAGGCCTGCATTGAACACGCGCAGCGTGTGCATGTCGCCGCACAGCACCCGGTCGCCCAGGGTTTCCACGCAGACCGGGCTGGGTGTGGTCTGGTCGAGGGTGTGGGTGAGCACCAAGTTCTGGGTGCCGCTTAAAACATCCCCCAGGCTCACGTGTTGCAGGCCTACGCCCAGGTTGGCCACGTAGAGGTTGTCGCCCATCCGGGCCACCTTCATGGGGATGCCCGCAACAGGTTGGACCAGGGGAATCGAGGTGCCGTTCGCCAGCGTGGGCTGGCTCATGCACAGCAGCACGTTTTTGCCGTCCGTGATGCTGTCGCCCGCTTCCACGCGCAGGGCCCTCGCCTGGCCCAGGTACTCCAGGCCGCCGCTCACCACCACCGCTCCCGTGTAGCCGCCGGACTCGCCCACCACCGTGCTGGTGTAGGAGCCGGGAATGGCCGCAACGCCCAGGGTGTCGCCGTAGACCCCCATGCTGTCAAGGATGGCAAGCTCCTTGAGCCGGCTGTAGGTATCCAGCAGGACGATGCCTTTTTCGGATGCCCCGGTTTCCCCCGACCTGCCGCTGGCGACCAGCAAGCGCTTGTCGGAGAGCACCTTCACGTCCGCCGGGGTCGCAACCGAAGCCCGCTTCAGGACGGTGGGCTGGAAGGTGGTGAAGGAGAAGCTGCGCAAGGGTCCCTTGACAGCGTTTTCCGCGCTCGGAGAGTACCCGGTCACACCGCCCATGCTCACCAGGATCACATGGCCGTAGGCCAGGCGCTGATTCGGAATGAAGGTGAAGCCCTTGGCTCCTCCGTTCTCGCTGGGAATGGAGGTGATGGTGCCGGAAATCGGCTTCTTGCCGTCCGTCTGGTCCGTGACCGTGACCTTGTCGGAGCCGGAAGCCGCCACCAGCGGGTTGATGAGCTTGTCGAAGACGACCGAGATGCCGTGCTGGATGGAGACGTTCATGGCGCCCGGAGTGGGGCTGCTTTCCTTGATATCCAGCGGGCCGTTGTCAAAGGGAGCGGGCACGAAGGTTGCGCCGATCTCGGTTATTTGCTTAAGCGGCGGGAAGCTCTGCACCGCCAGAACCAGCCCGTTGTCACTGTTGTAGACGGTGACCGCGTAGCCCGCGTCCACCGGCACGGCGAAAATGGGCACCTGCTCGATAAGCCAGGGGTCGGAAAAGAGGTTGCCGAAGTTGTTGCTGGAGACCTCCACCTGCGGATCGTTCTGGCCGAAGGTGGGCGAGGGGTACACGGCCGTGAACCTGGCGGGGCTGAGCGTCTTCACGAACATGTGGGTACCCGAGGAGCGCGCACCCGGGAACGGCGGGCTGGCGGTCTCGATGCGGCCGTTTGCGTAATGGGCGATGTTGGACAGGGTGTAGCGCTCCTCCTCGAACACCGTGATGCGCTTGAGCACCAGAATCTGGGTGTCGGGCGTGAACGCCACCGATCCGGGCGCGGCGATGGAGATCTTGATCTCCTTGGTGGCGATGACGTCGCCTATCTCCAGGTCCACGCCGCCCAGGTACTGGAAGCCGGGCGCCATGTCGGTGTAGGGGCAGGCCGCGGGCATGGCGAGAAGCATGATTCTCGTGTTGTCGGGCACGGCGCCTTCCGGCACCACGGCCCGCACATCGCCCTCGCCGAACAGCATGCCGCCCTCTTCGTTGACCAGGTACGAGCCGTCGGGATAGCGGAACAGGCCGGCGTCGAAGGAGGTCACGTTGCCGTCCGCGTCCTGGTAGGAAAGCGTGATGCTGTCCGTAAGCTGCGCGTGGATGGAAAGGGTAAACGATCCGTCGGCCTTGGCGACCGTGGAGATGGTGGTGTTGCCGTTTACCGCGAACACGATGGCGCCGGGCTCGGCCGCTCCGGCGGTGCCGGTGATCTTCGACACGCCGTCGGTATCGGGCGCGTTCAAGGTCACCTTGCCCGGCTCGGGCTTGGCCGGGGGCACGCGGTCGCGGGTGACGAAGGACGAGGTGAAGCCCGTGCCCATGAGGTTCTGGTAGACGTCGGCGCAGGACGCGTCCACGGTGAGGGTGTAGGTCGCGCCCTCGGCCAGGGGCGCCGCGGGCAGGAACACCGCGCCGCGGCCCGATGCGGTCACCGTTCCGCTGATGGCGCCGGCCGGGCCCAGGAGCCGGATGGAGGACGTGGTGAGCGTGGCCTCGTCCATGGCGCGGCTGAACGTCACCGTCACCGCGGAGGTGCTCTCGATGCTGCGGGCCTTGTCGGCCGGGATCACCGAGACCACCTCGGGCCCGCTGAGGGTCAATACCAGGTTGGTTACGGTCACGTTTGCCTCGGCGACCGAAACCGTGCGCAGGCCCGTGGCGCCGTCGGAAAGGTCCGTGCCGGTGAGCGCGCAGGAGCCTGCGGCCGCCGCAAGCACGAAGCTGTCGTCCGCCGCGGTGACCAGGTCCACGAAACCGAAGCCGCCGCCTTCCACCAGCACCGGCCCGTCAAAGCCGCCCTGCTTGTCCGTCCAGCCGCTCACGAATCCCACGGGGACGTTTACGCCCACGATGTAGTAGCGGCCTTCTTCGGTGATACCCGAAACCGGCAACGAAAGGTCGCCGCCGCCGAAGACCACCCGGTCGGAAAATACCTGCCCCACGGCCACCAGGGCCAGGCGCGAGGCTCCGGCCACGTCCACGGCCTTGAGCAGCACCGGGGTGATGCCCGCGGCAAGGGGCGCGTCCAGCGCCACGGAAAGCTGGGCCGCGGCCGGCAGGCTTTCACCCCCCAGGTCCACGTCCACCGCGGCGATGCTTCCCGCCATGGTGAAGCGGGAGTCCTCCGGCACCGCCGAGTCCCAGGACTCGAACACTTCCAGGCCCATGGGCACCGGGCCGATGAGCACGCCCGCGGGAACGGACAGGGTGGCCTTGCCCACGGTAAGCTCGCCGCCGCCGGGGCCGGCCACGGCAAAGCCGCGGCCCTCTTCCGCCGTCTCCACGGACAGGCGGATGCCGCCTTCCAGAAGCACGGACGGCGCGAACACCCGCGAGGGGCTGGCGGGGAAATGGGCCGCAAGGCCGTTTTGCGTGCGGAAGCAGATGATGTCCTGACCCATGGGCTCGGGAATGATGAAGGAGCCGTCGGACAGGGCATAGCCCTCGTCCACGTTCACCACGACCCGCGTCCCGGAGCACAGGGCGCTCTGGGAGCCCAGCGTCACGCACACCGACGACTTCACGCCCGGGCCGCTGTAAAGGACCTCGGGGCTCAGGGCAAGCTCGGCGGTGATGTCCGCCGGAAGGCCCGGCAGGGCCACGCCCAGAAGATCCTCGCCCGCCAGGACCGCAGGCGGCGCAAAATCGCCCGTATCCGGCAGGATCAGGGCCACGGCGCAGGCCTGGGGCAGCGTTATGCGAAGAGCGCCGGCTTCAAGCTCCGCCGCCGCGCGGACCCATCTGCCGCGGGACGCGTCGAAGCGGACGGCGACGATGCGGTCGGCGTCCTCGCCCAGGTTGCCGACGCCGGTGACGGAAAGGATCATGGGGGCGTACTGGGAAGCGGACGATGCCACCGCAAAGGCGGACACGGGGGACCAGCCGGCCGGAAGCAGGCCGGTGAGACCCTGCCCGGAAAGCCGCGTGATGCTTACATTCGCGTTCTGCGCCAGGGCTCCCGGCGGAATATCCAGCACTAGCTCGTCGTTTTCCGCCGCAATCTCGGCGCCCGAAAGCGCGTTTACCG
>JBFMHL010000032.1:0-8750 GCA_040753055.1 Thermodesulfobacteriota bacterium
CATCGGCCGGGCAGCCCCCCTTTTTTTCATACGGGCCCCCGGCGGCTTGCCGGGAGCTCCGAATGCGAGTCTTCCTGCTTCACGTCGGCTGCTAGTATCCCGGGTACCAGTGGCCTTCATACCACTGGTCCGAGTAGTTGAGCCACACGGAGTCTATGCCCCGGCTCACCTTGTAGTCTTGCAGCCGGGCATTGTCGTAGCCGTTCACGGGCACCGCGAAGATCACGTCCGTGCCCGGGAACTCGCGGGCCACGCCCGCCGCCGCCTCGGCCCAGGTGTAGCTGCCGGAAGTGACGAACCACTTGTCCTGCTGCTTGCTGTATCCGGCGGCCGGGAAGCGGACGGCGCAGGACATGTCGTTGAACCGCCCGTCTCCCCGCTGCACTGCGCAGTCCTCACCGGTACCCCAGTCATTGGGCTCGTTCTCTCCCCAGCTCCAGACTTGGGCCGCCAGGCGCGAGTCAAAGGGAACCACCTGGTCCAGCCCGATGGCCCCCACTCCGCACTTGGCCATCTGGGCCGCGCTCGCAGCCGTGATGTAGGGCCCGGGGTTGCCGAACAAGGCGCTCAGGGTGGTCCGGTCCTCATAGATACGAACCAGGAAGTCCTGCAGGTAATCGGCGTCCTTGCCGTCGCAGCCGCAGTCGGGATAGGGCGTGAAGTTCTCCAGGTGCCCGGTGTAGGGGAAATGCCCGTGGAACACCCAGGCGGCCCAGGAGGGCGTGGCGCAGTTGCCGCCGATCAGAAGGATCTGCTTTCCGGCCTGGAGCACGTCGTTCTTGGTGAGGTCCATGGGCAGGGGACGGCAGGAGCCCGGCTTGTAGACCAGGTCGCCGATGATGTTGTCCATCTCGGAGATGGCCTTGTCGTATTGGCCTTCGATGAAGTCCTCGATGTAGATGATCACAACCTGGTCCGGGTTGTCGTCCAGCCAGTCCCGCACCTCCCAGAGCCCCTGGGTGAAGAAGCGGTCGTTGGCATGGCATCCGATGTCGCCGTTCCCGTGGCAGAGCTTCAGTTCGTTGCCGAACTGCCATTCCCAGGGCCAGAAGCCACTGGAGGAGTAAGTGTAGTGAACGTCCATCTCGATGGCCCGGATGCCTACTTCCAGCTGGTTGAAGATGGAAAGCTTCTGGTTGGGGTCAATGTAGCTCCCGTTCTGGGAGTAAACGCCTGCGTTGTAGGAGTTGTGGGTGGTGAGGAACGCGGCCCTCCCCAGCGGAGCATGCAGGTCCAGGTCGCCCTGGTATTGGAGCGCCTGGTAGTACCAGCTTCTCTTGAAGTCGGAGACGCTGCTTCCGCTGTTAATGTAAAGCGCGGTCTTGAAGCCCCCCACCGGGCTGGTCTTCCCGTCGGAGGTCACGGTGTAGTAGTACTGCGTGTTGCGAACGAGCCCGCCGATCTCCACGTTGTGGGCCTTCGAGCTTTGCGCCACCTGCTTGGTCACGCTGCCCGACATATTGCTGCTCATCGCCAGCCGGATGGTCGCGGTGGACGAGTTGTAGGTCTCCCAGCTCACACGCACGAAGTCCGTGGAGACTTGCGTGACCGAAGGGTAGACCTTGAAGCCGGTGGGCGGGGGCGTGCTGCCGCCGGCCAGGGCGATGCTCGGAAGAAGCAGCAAAGCGGCGGCTGCCAGAAGAATCAGGGCGCGGGCTCTTTTCATGGCGTCTCACTCCGTCTGGGCATTCATAATAAGGATGAATCGAGTGCATCTTGTCTACACGGAGTCCGCCATCTAAACAATCGCCGGCGCGACCCAAAAATCGGTCAGGCAAAAGTGCCCGCGCCTGTGGAAAAAGGTATGACGCGGCCCCCCAAAAATGCCTCTCAAAACTCATTCCCAAGACTGAAAAAAGCTGCTTGACCGGAGGGCGCTGCATGGGACGAATCACATGCCGGCAGGGATAGGGCGCCGCCGTGCGATGCAAGGCAATAGAAGGGACAGCGTGGCAGGAAAGGGCTGTCAATTTCCGGAAGCAGGAGAAAGTCTCCCTTTTCTTAGAAGCTGTTTCATAACCCTGGATCACGTTTCAGGGCAAGGCGCGAGCCGACGAAAAAGCGGAGCATACAGTTTGTATGTGAGCATTTTAAGAAGGCTTGGAACGCCGCCCTGGGGCGTCAGATGGGATTATGAAACAGCTTCTATGGTAGGCGCCAAGCTCCGGAGCTTGAAAATGCCCTGCATTTCCAATAAGGACCAAAGGGAGGCTTGCGGCTTATCATCCCCCGTTCTCGAGCATCGCCCATGAAGAACTCCGCCGAGCGAAACTACCGCGTGCTTGCGGCCCGGCCCGGCCTGGTGCGGTTCCGGGTCATGGCCCGGGAGTCGGACCTCCACATCCAGGCCGCGTCCGATCTCTCCGCCCTGGCCACGGAGCTTCTGCTGGGCTGCCGGGCACGGCTGGAGGCATACATCGCGGACCATCCCCTGTTCGCCGAGACGCTTTCCCCCTACCCGGTTTCCGGCCCGGCGCCGGGCATCGTGCGGGAGATGGCCGCAGCGGGCGAGGCCGCCGGAGTCGGGCCCATGGCCGCAGTGGCCGGGGCCGTGGCCCAACACGTGGGGCGAGAGCTTGCCCGGAGTTCCGCCGAGGTGGTGGTGGAAAACGGCGGGGACGTGTTCGTGAAGCTCGACGGTCCCTTCACCACGGCCATCTATGCCGGGGAGTCGCCCCTTTCCCTGCGGGTGGGCCTGCGCATAGACGGCCGGGGCGGGCCCATCTCCATATGCACGTCCTCGGGCACCGTGGGGCATTCCAAGAGCTTCGGCCGGGCCGACGCCGCGGTAGTGGTGGCCCGCGACTGCGCCCTGGCCGACGCCCTGGCCACGGCACTCGGAAACCGTATCCGGGAGCCCGCCTCCATCAAGGCGGCTCTCTCGTGGCTGGAAAAGATCCCCCAAGTGATCGGCGGCGCGGCCGTCATGGGAAAGCTTTTCGGCGCCTTCGGCGACCTGGCGGTGGTGAACCTCCCCCCTGCCTGAGCCCGGTTGTGGTTCTTGGCATTTACGGCGGGAAAGGCTATAGTAAAAAACCTTTGCCGAAAAAGGCAAAGGAGCTACGAACCTTCTCTCCCAAGGCTGACGCACTATGAAGACCATGTGGGCGCCCTGGCGCATCGAGTACATCCTGGGGCACAAGGAGCCGGGGTGCGTGTTCTGCAACGCCGTCACCACCCATCAGGACCTCACCTTGTTCATCGGCCCCGAGACCATGGTGGTCATGAACAAGTATCCTTATATCAACGGGCATCTGTTGGTGGCGCCGCTCCGCCACGTGGCCCGGCCCGATCAGCTGTCCATGGCCGAGATGGGCGTTCTGATGAAGACCGTGGAGCAGTCGGTGGCGGTGCTCACCGAGGTCATGCACCCGGACGGATTCAACGTGGGGCTCAACCTGGGCCGCGTGGCCGGGGCCGGAGTGGAGGAACACATGCACTTCCACGTGGTGCCCCGCTGGTTCGGGGACGTGAACGCCCTTTCCGTGTTCGCGGACGTGCGGGTGATCCCCCAGCACATCCAGGCCACCTGCGACAGCCTGAAGCCCCTGTTCGCAAAGCTCGACCCCGCATCCTGGAAAGAGTAACGGGAGCCTAAAATATTTTCCTTTTGCCTTCTTGCCGGCCGCAGGCTCCTCAAGCCTTAGGCCCCTTGCAGGATTGCGTGAATAGAGACGGCAGTTTGCTTCCCGTAATGATGATCCTTCCCACAGGAGACTTGCCATGAAACGCGCGAAGCTCATCGGGATCGGCGTCGCCCTGGTCGTCGTCGCCATCCTGATTTACAAAAACCTGGATCTTTTCACCTACGCCTTTCCCGTCAACATCCCCTTTGTCTGGCCCAGCGAAAGCGGGCCGAGCCCGATGATCCCCAACGTGATATATCTGGCCGCGTTCTTCGGGCTGGGCTTCCTGCTCAAGTTCCTCCTGGGGCTTCCCGGCACTTTTGCCGCCCGCAAGACCGTTAAGGCCTTAAACGAGGAGGTGCGAACCCTGCAAAGCGAGCTCGCCACCGTCCGCCAGCAGCAGGCGGGAGTCTCGGACGCCGCAGCCGCGCCCGGAGCCAAGACCGGCGATATTGTCTAGAGCCTGCACCTGGAAGATGAAGCAAAGCGCCTTATGACCGTGGAAACCGCCACCCCCATGGTACGCCAGTACCTGGAGATCAAGAGCGACTATCCGGACGCCATCCTGTTCTTCCGAATGGGCGACTTCTACGAGATGTTCTTCGAGGACGCCCAGAAAGCTTCCCGCGCCCTTTCCATTACGCTCACATCCCGCAACCGCAACGACCCTGACCCCATCCCCATGTGCGGGGTACCCCACCACTCCGCCAACCGTTACATAGCCCGCCTCATCAACCAGGGCTTCAAGGTGGCCATCTGCGACCAGGTGGAAGACCCGGTCGCCGCCAAGGGCCTGGTGCGCCGGGACGTGACCCGCGTGGTGACCGCGGGCACCTTCGACGAGGAGGGAAGCATCGAGAAGGACCGCTCGCTGTATACCGCGGCAGCGGTGCGCGCGGGCAAGCGCTTCGGCGTGGCCGCCCTGGACCTTTCCACGGGCGAGTTCACGGCCTCCGAGGCCGAGAGCGCCGCCGCTGCGCGGGAGGAGATCCTGCGCCTGGCCCCCCGGGAGGTCCTGGTTCCCCTGCCTGCCGAGACGGACCCCGCCTGGGAGGACTTTTTCCGGGATGTCCCCGCTACGGGACTTTCCCCCGACTTCTTCGAGCCGGCCCAGGCACGCGAGACGCTGTGCCGCCAGTTCTCCACCCAAAGCCTGGAGGGCTTCGGGATGGCGGACATGGACGCAGCCGTGGCCGCGGCCGGGGCGGTTTTCCGCTACGTGCGCGACACCCAGAAGCAGGACCTCCTCCACGTCACCAGACTCAGCCCCACGGTTTCCTCCGCCTTCCTGTGGCTGGACGCGGCCACCGCCCGGAACCTGGAGCTTTTCGAAAGCATCGCCTCGGGCGAAACCCGCGGGACCCTTTTCTCCATGCTGGACAGGACCCTTACGCCCATGGGCGCCCGCCTCCTGCGCAAGTGGATGCGAGCGCCTTTGCGGGAAGTTTCTTTAATCATTGAACGCCAAGACGCGGTGGAGGAGCTCAAGGAGAACCCTCCTGCCCGCGGACAGGTGCGAGAGGCCCTGTCCCGCGTCCAGGACATGGAACGGCTGCGGAGCCGCATCGCCCTGAACCGCGCCAACGGCCGGGATCTCTTGGGGCTAGCCGCCTCCCTGGCCGAGCTCCCGGCGGTATACGCGGTGCTTTCCGCCCATTTCCGCTCCCCGCTCCTTCAAACGGATGCGGCCGAGGACGCCGGGGAGGCCCGGGATGCGGTGTTTCGCGCCATCAGCCCGGACGCCCCCCTTTCCGTGCGCGACGGCGGCATCATCCGGGAAGGCTTCGACGAAGAGCTGGACGAGCTGCGCAGCATCTCCCGGGACGCCAAGGGCTTCATCGCCCGGCTGGAGGCGCAGGAACGGGAGAAGACCGGGCTATCTTCGCTCAAGGTGCGTTACAACAAGGTCTTCGGCTACTATATCGAGATCTCCAAGGCCCAGTCGGAGAAGGCCCCGGCCGACTACGTGCGGCGGCAGACCCTGGTGAACGCCGAGCGCTACGTCACCGAAGAACTCAAGGGATTCGAGCAGAAGGTCCTCACCGCAGAGGAGCGGGCCAAGGCCCTGGAGTACGAGATCTTCTGCCGGGTGCGGGAGGATGTGCTCACCCACGATCGGGCCGTTGCCGCCGCAGCGGAAACTGTGGCGCGGATTGACGCCCTGTCCGCGCTGGCCCAGGCCGCGGACGAAAACGACTACTGCCGGCCGGAGGTGGACGAGACGGACCGGATCGCCATCACGGACGGCCGCCATCCGGTAGTGGAGAAAAGCCTTTCCGGCGAGCGGTATGTCGAGAACTCCGTGCTGCTGGACAACGCCGAGAACCAGGTCCTCGTCATCACCGGGCCCAACATGGCCGGCAAGTCCACGGTTCTGCGCCAGGTGGCCGTGACCGTCATCCTGGCCCAGATGGGCTCCTTCGTTCCGGCCAAGAGCGCAACCGTGGGCGCCACCGACCGCATCTTCACCCGCGTGGGGGCACTGGACAACCTGGCCCAGGGCCAGAGCACCTTCCTGGTGGAGATGCAGGAAACGGCCAACATTTTAAACAACGCCACGGATAAAAGCCTGGTGATTTTGGACGAGATCGGCCGGGGCACCAGCACCTTCGACGGGCTATCCATTGCCTGGGCCGTGGCCGAGTTTCTCCACGACAAGGGCGGCAAGGGTGTGAAGACCCTCTTCGCCACCCATTACCACGAGCTCTGCGATCTCACCCGGACCATGGCGCGGGTGAAAAACTTTCACATCGCGGTCAAGGAGTGGAACGAGAAGATCATCTTCCTGCGCAAGCTCATGCCTGGAGGAACCAACAAGAGCCACGGCATCGCCGTGGCTCGCCTGGCCGGTGTACCGGTGAAGGTGGTGGAGCGGGCCCGGGAGGTCCTGTCCGCCATCGAGGAGTCGGACGAAGCCCGGGTGCGCCGGGCCATTGCGGCGGCCAAGTCCGGAAAGGCGCGGGGGCAGGTTCAGCTCAACTTGTTTCCCTCGCCCGAAGAGCTTATCCTGGAAACGCTGGAAGGCCTGAGCCTGGACTCCATGACGCCGGTGCAGGCTTTGAACACGCTTTCCTACTTGCAGGAAAAAATCATCGGCCTCAAAAACGGCAAGCGGTGATCCCATGCCCTGTGCCTCTCCAAAAGCCGGGTTTCCCCGCGGGTCGGCCGCACTGAAGGTGCTGCTGGTGCTGGTCCTGCTGTTTCCCGTGGCCTGCGCCCGGGCCGGGGCGGTTTCGCCCAAGAAGCTCTTCCTTTCCGCGGAGCAGGCCGAACGTACGCTCATGAAGAGCCGCAAGCAGAAGGGCCAGCGGGACCAGTGGCTGTCCGTGATCGAGAAGTACAAGAAGGTTTATGCAGTAGCCCCGGACGGGCCCTGGGCGGCTGCGGGGCTTTTCAAGGCCGCCGAGATGTACGAGGGCCTGGCGGGCATGTCCCGGAAAAGCCAGGACGCTGCCGAGGCCGCGGACCTCTATCAGAGGGTGGTCCTGCGTTTTCCCGAGTCGGCCTATGCTCCCCGGGCCAAGCGGGCGGTGAAGCGCCTCGGCCCGGCGAGTCAGGCGCAGCAGGCGCCCGCAGCCAAGCCGCCGCCGGATGACGGCGGAGCGCCCGTCATCTCCTCCCTCAAGGCCCGTTCCAAAGACCCGGCCGCTCCGGAATCCGACGAGGTCTCCTCGGTCATCGCCCGGGCCATGGCCCAGGAGCCGCCCCCGGCCTGTCCGGCCGAACCTCCCCCGGCCGCTGTCCGGCCCGAGCCCGGAGCGCCCGTGACCGTTTCGGGCATCCGGTTTTGGACCAGCCCCTCCTACACCCGCGTGGTCATTGACGCCACCGGCGAGGCGCCCTTTTCCTCCCATCTGCTCAAGGAGGACCCGGAGAACAAGATGCCGCCCCGGCTCTTCCTGGACATCTGCGGGGCCAAGCTCTCCAAGGACACCGACTCCACGGTGCCCATACAGGACGACCTGCTCTCCCGGGTCCGGGCCGGCCAGAACACCTCCGACACCGTGCGGGTGGTCATGGACATCAAGTCCATGGAATCCTATAAGGTCTTCTCCCTGAAAAATCCCTTCCGCATCGTGGTGGACGTGCGCGGGGACAAGGGAGGATCGGCCAAGGCGGCGGCCCCCGCAGCGGCGGCCCAGCCCCAGCCGGAGAACGGGAAGATGCAGGCCGGGGCCCTGGCGCGGCAATTGGCCTTGTCGGTCTCCACCGTGGTGGTGGACGCCGGGCACGGCGGCAAGGACCCCGGGGCCCTGGGCTATCAGAAAGGAGTGAAGGAAAAGGACGTGACGCTGTCGCTGGCCAAAAGGGTGGCCAAGCTCCTGCAGAAGGAAACGGGAGTGAAGGTGATCCTGACCCGGGACAAGGACCGCTACCTCACCCTGGAGGAACGCACCGCCATTGCAAACACCAAGGGCGCCGACCTTTTCATCTCCATCCACGCCAACGCCCACCCCCGGCGCTCGGTGCAGGGAATCGAGACCTACTTCCTGAACCTGGCGACGGACGAGGAGTCCATCCGCACCGCGGCCCTGGAAAATGCCACCAGCCGCAAGTCCATCTCCGACCTCCAGGGGATCCTCCAGGACCTCCTGCAAAACGCCAAGGTGGACGAAAGCTCCCGGCTGGCCCGCGAGGTCCAGACGAACCTTTGCCAGACCGTGAGCCAGCGATTCGGCGTGGAGAACAAGGGGGTCAAACAGGCGCCCTTCTATGTGCTTCTGGGCGCACAGATGCCCGCGGTCCTGGTGGAGACCGGGTTCATCAGCAACCAGGAGGAATGCAAGCGACTAACCAGCTCCGCCTACCAGGACCACGTGGCCGAGGGCATCGTTGCCGGCGTGGCGGAGTACGTCAAAGCCCTCTCCCCTCCCGTAGCAGCCCTTTCCGGGGGAGGGGGATAGCAGCCGGACCGGAAAACGACGGCTTTCACTAAAAGGAGGAGATAATGAAGATCACGTTCAAGGCCCTGATCACCCTTGCCCTTGTCGCCCTGCTGACCGGGTCGTTCGGCTGCAAGCCCGCCGACCACAGCAAGGGCGAGCCCCCTGAAATGACCGAGCCCGCGCCGGCCCGGGAGCCCATGCCGGTTGTGACCGCCGAGACGGCCCAGGCCGAGGCGGC
>JBFMHL010000033.1:0-12913 GCA_040753055.1 Thermodesulfobacteriota bacterium
AGAAAGAAAGGTTTTCCCCAAACCCCTTTCCAAAGAAAGCCCCGGTATGGGCTCGGCAAGGGGATAAAAAACGGGCCGCTGGCGCGGAAAAAAAGGACTGCTTCGTGAAGGTTGGGGCCGACAGGCCCCGACCTTTGGGTGTTTGGAAAGGGAGAAGCTATTTTGATGCAAGCTGTTATGCCATAATCTATTATTTTTCTATCGAAAAACCCATACACCAAAAAGCCCTGCGGAAAAGGGGGAGGCGGGTGCAAGGGGAGGGGGAAAAATGGGGCCCCCGGACGGCGAAGCCGGCTCGGTGTAAAAAAATAGCCGCTTTTTCAAAAGCGGGTTTTGCTCCTTCCCCTCGCACCATTTCTTTTCTTCTGTTTGCCTTTAAAAAGGAAGTAAAATGGACAAGTTGCGGCCGGATCAGGGTTTGGCGGAGCAGGTGCTTAAGGAAACCGGCAGGATCATAGACGCCTGCGGGCCTCGGATCACGGGGACCGAGGCCTGCCGGAAATCGGCGAAGATGCTGGCGGACCGTTTGGGCAAGGTCTGCGACAAGGTATTCACCGAGGAGTTCTCCATTCATCCGGCCTCGTTCCTCTCCTTCATGAAATACTATGCCGTGTCGTATGCCGTGAGCCTCGTTCTGCTCTTCATGGACGGCGCGCTGGTGTATACGGCGGCGGTGCTGCTGGCGGCCGGGGCCCTGCTGTCGCTCAGCCAGTTCGTTTTGTACAAGGAGTTTTTCGATTTCGCCCATCCCAAAAAATCGGCCGTGAACGTGTACGGGACCATCGAGCCCGAGGGCCCGGTGCGCCAGCAGATCATCGTTTCCGGCCATCACGACAGCGCCTTCGAGTTCAACTTTTTGGCGTCGCGCTTCCAGAAGTACTATGCCATCCGCATCACGGCCGGAGTGCTCTGCTATCTGGTCCTGTGCGGTGCGGTGATCGTGTGGGCGTATCTCCAGGCGAAGACGGGGCATCCGCCGGCCTTTTCCCGCGCGGTGGTCTGGTTGGGCCTGGCGGGGTCACTGGTCGTTCTTCCCTTCTATCGTTTCGTGAGCGACAAGGAGTCGCCGGGCGCGGGCGACAACATGGTGGCCTCTGTGATGGCTGCGGAGCTTGCCGGGCTCTTTACGAAGGACGGAGGCGGGGCCCTTCGGCACACCCGGATCATCGCGGCGAGCTTCGACGCGGAGGAGTGCGGGCTGCGCGGGTCCCGGGACTTTGCCCGGAGGCACAAGCTCGAGCTGCACGCGATTCCCACCTATGTGCTGAACATTGACAGCATCTATGAGCTCGCCGAGATCAAGCTTTTGATCTCGGACCTGAACGGGTTCACCCGGCTATCCAAGACCATGGCCCGCCAGTGCCGGGACACGGCCCATGCCCTGGGCTACGGAGCCAGGCTCCAGCCCATGGTGTTCGGCGGAGGGGCCACAGACGCGGCCGAGTTTGCGGCCATCGGGGTCCCGGCCACCACGCTCCTGGCAATGAAGACCACCCACATCCGGGAAGGCCTCGCCTACCACACCTGCAAGGACACCGTGGACAGCATCGAGCCACCCGCCGTGGCCGCCTGCCTGGACATCGCCTACCACTACATCCTGCTCAAGGACCGGGCGGTACGGGACTAGTAGGGCGGCGCGGGCCTGATCCCGGTGGAAGAATAGGGCTGCGTGCTCCCCACCAGTGGGAGCGCTGAAGCCAAGCACACGGCGTAAATCGTCCCCCGAACGCACGAAGGCCCCGCCGAGTTCCTCGGCGGGGCCTTCCAAGTTTTAACCGACATGTTGTCGGGAATTTTTTGGCTCCCCAGCACGGACTCGAACCGCGGACCCAGTGGTTAACAGCCACTTGCTCTGCCAACTGAGCTACTGGGGATCAAAAAGCCGAAGGGCGATGTAGCAAGGATGACGGCCCAAGTCAAGGGGAATAAGCGTCTTGCCCCGGCGTAGGGGGCATGGGGGCGGAAATCCCTCATCTCTTCAAAGCTTTCCGAGCCCCGGCCGGGCCCGGACCGCGGCCAGCCAGGCCCAGGCCCCGGCAGCGCCGCCCAGGGCGTCCGCCAGCGCGTCCAGGACGTCGGCGTTTCGGCCGGGAACGAAGTACTGGTGGAACTCGTCGGATACTCCGTAGGCAGCGGCCAAGGCCGCGGCCATGAGCCAGCGCAGGAAGAAGCCTCCGGAGCCGCGGCTGTGGACCGCCCGGGCAAGGAGGATGCCCAAGAGGCCGTACTGGCCGAAGTGGGCGATTTTGTCCACGCCGGGGGGAAGGGGCACGGGCAGGGGGTTGGGCAGCGAGGAGAGGTAAAAGATCCAGGCCATGTACAAAAGGGCCGGAAGCGTTTGCAGGGCGAATCGGGAAAGGGTTTCGCGGGGCGGCATGGGTTGGTTTCCCGGCAAGGCTTCGACGCTGCGGATCGGATAGCGCCGGAATGAGCGCGGGTAAAGGGGCGGGGGGCTGGCTTACAGCCCCGTGGTGGGCCTGCGGGCCCCGAACTCCGCCTCGCAGGGGGCGTTTTTCACCACGTGCTTGGTAAGTCTGTCGCACCAGAGGCTCATGAAGGTGCGGCAGGAGCCGTCCAGGCCGTCCACCCGCGAGGGCCCGGCATGCGGGCACCGCAGGTCGCAGAAGCGGATGCGGGAGCTTTTCACCCCCGCGTTGTCGTCTTGATACGCCTTTACCATTCTCGTGCCGGTTCTTCAAAGATTCGGCGGAAAGCCGGGCTCAGCGCCTGCGGCGCTTGAGCTGGTCCATCTCCCTTTTTTGCTCGCGCTCCTGCAGAGCCCGGCGCTTGTCGAACTTCTTCTTGCCCTGGCAAAGCGCCACCGAGATCTTGGCCCGCCCCTCCTTGAAATAGAGGCTGAGCGGTATCAACGTAAGCCCCTTGCTCTGGATCTTGCCCACCAGCCGCATGATCTCGTGCTTGTGCATAAGGAGCTTGCGCACCCGCAGGGGATCGTGGTTGAAGCGGCCCGCCTGGGGGTATTCGCTGATGTGGAGCTGAAAGACGAAAAGCTCGCCGTTCTTGATTTTTGCGTAGGAATCCTTGAGGTTGGCCCGGCCTTCCCGGAGTGCCTTCACCTCGCTTCCCAGAAGCACCATGCCGGCCTCGAACTCCGACTCCACGGTGTAGTCGTGGCGTGCCTTGCGGTTTACCGCGATGATCTTGACATGGGAGGTGTCTGGCTTGGTCATGGCTTGTTGGCTCCGGGCTGGCCGCCTGCGGCCTTTTCCTTGCTAAAGCTCTCCAGAAGGTCCCGGACCTCGCCGCAGGTGGACTTTTTCATGGCGCGGTTGAAAAGCTTTTTGCATTCGCTCATCTCCAGGGTCCTCACGGTGTTCTTGACTGTGGGGATGGCGCGGGGGTGCATGGAGAGCTCGGTGAAGCCCATAGCCAAAAGGAGCGGCGCGTGGAGCGGGTCTCCGGCCATCTCTCCGCACATGGCCAGCCGCACGTGGTGCTTGGCCGACACGGAGGCCACGTTCTTGAGCAGCCGGAGCACCGCAGGGTGCAGCGAGGAAAAGAGGTCGGCCACATGCTTGTTTCCCCGGTCCACGGCCAGGGTGTACTGGATGAGGTCGTTGGTGCCCAGGGAGAAGAAGTCCACGTGGGGGGCGAAGAGGTCCGCGGCGATGGCCGCGGAGGGGACCTCGATCATGATGCCCAGCTCGATCTTGTCCGAATATGGCTCCTGGTTGGCGGCGAGCTCGTCCGCGGCCTCGGCGATCAGCCTTCGTACCGCCAGGATCTCTTCCACGTTGGAGATCATGGGGATGAGGAGCCGCACATTGCCGTAGGCCGAGGCGCGCAGGATGGCCCGGAGCTGATTCTTGAAGATCTCGGGAAACTTGAGGCAGAAGCGGATGGCCCGAAGCCCCAGGGCCGGGTTGTCCCCCTCGTCCGTCATGATGCCCGAGGCCACCTTGTCGCCGTTTATGTCCAGCGTCCGGATGGTGACGGGCCGCGGGTTGAGGATCTCGGCGATGTCCTTGTAGGTTTCGAAGAGCTCCTGCTCCGTGGGGAGCGTCCGGCGGTTTAAATAAAGGAACTCCGTCCGGTACAGCCCGATGCCGTCGCCGCCCAGGTCCAGGACCGCCACCACTTCTTCTGCCAGCTCAATGTTGCCGTTCACCGCAACCAGCATGCCGTCGCGGGTTTCGGCGGGCAGGTGGCTCTTGCGGGCGACCTGCGCCCGGTAGGCCTCGTAGCGGTCCTTGATCTCCTGATACTTGGCCAGCGTCTCGTCGTCGGGGTTCACCACAACAACGCCGGCGGCCCCGTCCACGATGATGATGTCGCCCGTCCGAATCTTTTGCGTGGCGGTGGAAAGCCCGAGAACGGCCGGGATCTGCAGGGTGCGGGCGATGATGGATGTGTGGCTGGTGCGGCCGCCCAGATCCGTGATGAAGCTCATGACCCATTCCAGCTGGAGCTGGCTGGCCTCCGCCGGGGAGATGTCGCGGGCCACCAGGATGACGCGCCGGTTGATCTTGTCCAGCTCCACATCCTGGGAGCCCATCAGGTTCCGCATGACGCGGTTGTAAACGTGGGACACGTCGGAGACGCGCTCCCGGATGTAGCTGTCTTCAATGCGGGAGAAGACCAGGCGGACGCGGTCCACGGCGGTCTTGAGCGCCCACTCGGAGTTGACCCGCATCTTCTTGATGGTTTCTATGGTGCGGCCGTAGAGGGCGTTGTCGTGCAGGAGGGCCTTGTGGGCTTCCAGGATATAGGCGTGCTGGGAAAACTCCTTGGGCGATTTCTTGATGAGCTTGGTGAGCTCGGAGTCGGCCTTGCGCACGGCCTTCTTGAAGCGGGCGACCTCCTCCGCCACCTCGCCCTGGTCCAGGGCGTAGCGGTCCACCACGTCGAAGTCCTGGCGGTCCACCAGGTACGCGGGACCGATGCATATTCCGGGAGATCCGGGAATGCCGGTCAGAATTTCTTCACGGCCGTCAGCTGTCATTGATCCTATTTCCCCAGCCGGCGGGGATTTCCGGGCAGATCCCGGTTGCTCCCGCCGCACCTTTGTTCTTTCTCTTCCCCTTCGCCGAACCCGCCGAGCGCAAGGGCCAGCACCCGGTCCAGAACCGGAATGTCGTCGGGGAACTCCGCCGCCACCGTGATCCTCTCTCCGCAGCCCACGGCCAGTGCGATCATGGAAAGGATGCAGCGGCAGTCCGCTTCGCGGCCTTGATGAAGGATCTTCATGGGCCCCCGGGCCTCCGACGCCGCCCGAGCCAACAGGGACGCGGCCCGCGCATGGAGCCCCAGCTCGTTACTCACGGTCACGGTCCGGGAAAGCTCCCGGTCGGCGGCCTTTGCCGCTTCCGCCCGGACCGTCGGGCCGGGCGAGGGGAGGCCTTGCCAGCGAATTTGCTGTTGTACCAAGATGGCCATAAAATCTTCGTCCGAAAGGCGCCGGTAAGCCTTTTCCGGCAAATCAGACCGGCGGCGAGCTTGCGGTTTAAGGAGCCGCCGCACAGAAACGGTTCCCTATCACGGCTCGGCTCCCCGGGCAACAGGGGGAGAAGGCGCGTTAAAAATGCATGCCCGCAAGGGAGCCCTGACCCTTGAGGGCGAAGAAAAGAATGGCCAGGATCACGAGGTAGACCGCACACGCGGCGATCAAGCCCCCGATGTTTCTCACCACCATTTTTCTCCGCTCCCTTTCCGTGCGCTGCATGGAAAGGGTGGTGAGCACCGGCAGCCCCAAAGACCGGTGGCACTCCCCGGCCGAGCGCAGGGTGTTGTCCGTGCTTTCCGCCAGGTAGACAAAGCCCAGGCTCAGGGCCACTCCCATGCCCAAAGTGAGCAGCAGAAGGCGGGTCACGTTGGGCTTGACGGGACGGGAGGGCACCTTGGCCCGGTCCAGAACCTTGAGCTGCTCGCCCTGCTGCCTCTTTTCCAGGGAGACGGAGATCTCGGACTCCAGCTTCCGGCTGAGAAGGCTGGAGTAGAGGGTGTGCAGATTGTCGTAATCGCGTTTGAGGGCCAGGAGCTCCTGCTCCCGCTTGGGCGTCTCCTCCACCTTGATCTGGTAGTCGCGGATCTGGCTTTCCAGCCGGTTCACTTCGGCGTTGGCGCTGGCTATCTCCACCTCGGCGCCCCGCAGGTTCTCCCGCGCCTTCTTGATGGCCGCGATCTGCTCGGCCGACCGCAGGGGCTCCCGGGACCGCTGATCCGAAACGCCCTTGGACAGCACCGCGATCTCCTTGCGGGTGCGGATGACGTCGGGATGGCTTTCGGTATAGCGGGACAAAAGCCCGGCCAGGTCGCTCTGGAGCTGGGCCAGCCGGGTCTCTTCCGTGCTCTTCTGATTGGAGCCCGCATCGCCGGGCGCGGGTTCCATGAGCCGGGCCACCTCCTGCTCCAGCACGGCCTTGCGGGCCCTGATCTCGCCCAGGCCCGCGGAGACCTGGTTCAGCTGGGTCTGGAGCCTTTCTATGGTCTTCAAGTTGGCCTCCAGCTGCTCGGGAAGGCCGCCCATGTACTTCTCCCGGTAGCCCTTGAGCTCCGCTTCCTTTTCCAGGAGGCGTTGCTTCATGTTTTCCAGCTTGTCGGCCAAAAAGTCCGAGGTGCCGGAGACCTGGGCCTCCCGGCTCTGGATGTTCTGGGAGATGAAGTTCTCGGCCAGCGCGTTGGTGATGCGGGCCACCCGTTCCGGGTCCTTGCCCCGGTAGGTGATGGAAAAGGAGTTGGTCTCCGCCCGGCGCCCGCTCCCGCTGCGGGACACGTCAATCTCGATGCGGGACCGCAGGGCCGCCACTCTCTCGTCCATGCTGCTGGGGGCGTTCGGGGTGCTGGTGAACAAATCCTGGTCCACGATGATCTTTTCCAGGTTGCTGCGGCTGGTCACCTGCTCCGTGATGGTCTTGAGCCGTTCCTCGATTCCCGTGGAAACGATGGCGCGGACATACTCCTCCGGCACCTCCTGGGGCTGTACCAGGATCAGGGTGGTGGCCTCGTAGACCTTGGGGGCCGTCAGGATGTAGGCAAAGCCCAGAATCGTGGTCGCCATGAAGGGTACCACGGCCCACCAGCGCCTTCGGAACAGGATGCTTAAAAGCTTTCGGATATCCAGAGATTCCATTCGTTATGATCCGGCATGGTGTTTCGTAAGGGTGCTCCGTCCGTTTCCGTCTCCTACCAGCAGTAAGAGAGGATGTCGTCCAGGGAGATGAGGATCGAGAAGCGGTTGTCCGTGAACGCGTACTGGGGCTGCTCGTCGGACTTGTTCACGTTGGTGTACTCCGCCGTGATGTTGAGCTTGGGAACGGGGGAGTAGCGGATCCAGTATCGCTGCCGCCAAACGTCGAAGGACACCTTGTTCTCCTGCTCGTCGTAGCGGTAGAAAACCAGCGCATGGGCCGTGATCCTCTGGGTGAGCTTGTACTCCAGCTCGGGGCCCGCCTCGTGAAACTTGTGGAAGCCCCGCTGCCGGCTGGCCAGGTAGAGGAGCTCGTAGCCGCCGTTGGCGGTGAGCGAGAGGTTCCCGCGGTCCCAGGTGCGGGTCACCAGGAGCTCGTAGGCCGGCCCGGACATGTCCCCGGCCAACCGGTTGTCCTTTTGGAAGTAGCCTGCCGAAAGGTTGGCGGACCACTCCTGGGAAAAGGTCTGGGAGTAGAGGGCCAGGACCTTGTGAACATTATAATCATCGGGGTTGTTGTCAAAGCGGAGGGAAAGCAGGTTGTAGGAGACCCCGGCCTTTGCGCTGTCGGAGAAGCGGTGCAGGAGCTTGATGCCTCCCTCGTTGCTGATGAAGTCGTCCTGGGTCGGCTGCCGGTTCTTCCGCCAGAAACGGCCGTCGGTGTACTCGTAGGACAGCTCCACGCCATTTTGCTCCGAGATCCACAACGAGGTACCGGCCTTGGGGGTTTGCAGCAGGCCCGAGTCGGTGGTGGGATCGTCGTAGATGAGCGTGGCATAGCCGTAGCCCGCATAGGCGCTGGAACGCTTTCCCAGCTTCTCCGTGAACTTGGCCTCGCCCGTGGCCTTGTGGTGGGCCACCAGCCCGATGACGTCCTCGGCGGCGTCGGTGTCGGAGAGATCTGCGCCCAGGGGGTCCTCCGTCCGCACATAGCGGGTCAGGAAGTTGAAGGAGAGGTTCTCCGTCAGTGTCGCGTCCGCAGTCATGTCCATGTTGTGGCGCAACGTGTTGTTCTGGTTGTAGTCTGCATAGAGGCTCTGGGCCGGGGTATACACCAGCGACAGATCCCCCCGCTCCGCGGTCAGGCCCAGGGAAATCGGAGCGGCCAGCAGGGTGATCCAATCGCTCTTCTTGCCGGTCCGGGAAAGGAAGATGTTGTCGTCAAAGGTTTCCCGCACGTTGGCCCCGAGGGCGATCTTGTTCTTGCAATCGCAAAACCCGGGAGGAGCGAAAAAAAGGCAGGCCAAGAGTGCAAGGCCGATTCCGGCCGGTTTCACCCGGTGCAGTAGTCCCATTATTGTTAACCCTCCCTCCCGCTGTTTTTGGCATGGGTTTTGTACCCCGAAAAGCCTGCAAGCAAGGCCCCGCGGGGAAACAAAAGCCGATAGACCGCTTCTCCCGGACGCGGCTCTCACGGAACCACGATGATGTCGCCGGGCCGCAGGGCCAGGTTCCGCTCCTCGCCCTTGCCCGAAAGAAAGTCGTTGTAGTTGAACTTGAGCCGCTCCTCCCGGCCGTTGTCGTAGCGCAGGATGTGGATGTTCTTGGTGTCGGCCCACTCGGCGAAGCCGCCCGCCACGGACAGGGCCTGCAGGACCGTCATCCCGGGGTCCAGCGGGTAGGGGCCGGGCCGCAGCAGCCTGCCCAGGGTGTAAATGCGGCGGCGCTTGCTCTCCTTGAGGATCACCGTCACGTCGGGAGCCGAGAGGAAGCGCGCAAGCCCCTGGGTGAGGAGGTCCTTCACCGCGCCAAGGGTAAGGCCCTGGGCCGTCACCTCCCCCACCAGGGGAAAGTTGATCCGGCCGTCGGGCAGGACCGTCACCTCCATGGTGAGGTCCGGCTCCTTCCATACATTCACCGCCAACAGGTCTCCGGGCCCTATGGTGTAAGCGTCCGTCACGGGATCCTGGCAGAATGCGGCGGGGCCGGGCAAAAACAGCGCAAGACCGGCCAGAAGCAGGAGAATCGTTTTGACCATGGCAGGTTCCTTTTGGCAAAATCGGGTGTTAGGGCATGACGGCCGGGCGTTGTAACCGCCGCCGCTGGAGGGGATGAGTCGCAGTTATAATAAAATCAAGGCGTTGAGGCTCATCTCCGGGGCGGGCTGCACGCCCGCTGCCGCAAAACGGGCAAAAATCTAATCTTATTAGGATTAGCGGACCTTGCCTGTCAATACTTGATGCGCACCCGGGCCTTTCGGCCCCGGAAAGCGGTTCCCACCGCGGACACGGCCCGCAGCGCCCGGGGGGACTTCCATTTTTGGTTTTTACCGCTTTTGGTGTATATCCAAAAAAGCGGCACAAAAGCCGCGACGATCTTTTTCGGAGACAGGCAGCTTGCGTTTTTTCTGGAAAAAATCCAAGGAGCCCCAAAAGCAGGACCCGGCCCTGCCCCGGCAGGAGGAGCCCTCGGCGCAGGTCCGCCCGCTCGCCGCCGGCGATCTGGTGGACGGCCGCTTCTTGGTAGAAGCGGCCGAGGATATGCCGCTCTTCCGGTCCTGCCTGGTCCGGCCCCTGGGGGTCACGGCCCGCATGCGGCTTCTCCAGCCCCTGCCCGCCTCCTGGGCGGAGCCCACTTTCCGGGCGGGTTTTTCCACGGCCGCCCGTTCCTGGATCGGCCTTGCGCTCCATCCCCAGATCTGTTCCGCCTTTTATCTCAAAAACATAAACGGAGTTCCCTGCATTTTCGCCGAACCCTCCGACGGCGGCTCGCTACGCCAGATGTTGGACCGCAATCGCGTCCCGGACACCCGCATCGCCCTCACCCTGGCCCTGGAGATCGGGCTTGCGATGCAGTACGCCCACGATAAGGGCGTGGCCCACGGCGGCCTGGGCCCGGAGACCGTTTTCTTAAGCTCCCGCCGGAGCGCGCGGGTGGGCGACTTCGGCCTGGCTCTGCTCAGCGACCCGTCTCCCGCGGCCCCGGGGCCGCTCCCCCCGGAGTGGAAATCGGGCATCCGGCGGGACAACCTCTTCGAGCAAAACCGCTCGGCCGACCTTTTCCTGTTCGGCAGCCTCCTGGCCGAGATGCTATTGGGAAAAAAGCCCCAGCCCTCGGGCGCGCCTCCGGCCGACCCCCGGGCCCCGGAAAAGCTCCTGAACCTCGCCTGGTCTTGCATGAACCCCGACCCGGCGCGGCGTCCCCCGGACTTCCGCGAGATCGGGAAAACCCTGGCCTCGGCTTATAGCGAGCTTTTCTCCGGCGAGCCCGCATGTCTGGCGGCCCGCCCGCCGGACATGCGCTCCGACGCCTACAACAACCAAGCCTGCGCCCTCTTCGAAGCGGGCGACCGTGCCGGAGCCCGCACCCATCTCGACCGGGCGCTCTCCCTTTCCCAGACCAACCCCTACGCGGTCTACAACATGGGCCTCCTGGACTGGGAGGCAGGCGAAGCCGACGACGAAAACCTGCGCTCCCGGCTCTCCCCCCTCACCGCCGATCCCCAGAACCGCGGCATCATCGAGGAGCTGGTGGCCCGGCTGGACCTTCTGCGGGGGGACCCCGAGGGCGCACGCCACGCCCTGCGCATGTTTCCGGAGCGGGAAAAGGACATCTTCACGGGCATCACCATAAACCCCGTATCGCTCCTGCGCGTCCTCCGCGAGCACCAGCGGGCGGTCATCTGCGCGAGCATCACTCCGGACGGCCGCTTCGCCGTTTCCGGTGACGAAGGCGGAGAGGTCTGCTTCTTCCGCCTGGACACCGGCGAGTGTCTGGGCCGCGTGTCGGGCCACGAAGGCACCGTAAACACGGCCGCCATGGCCGCCAACGGCCGCATCGCCATCACCGGAGGTACAGATCGCAGCATCGCCGTGTGGGACGTGGCCTCCCGCAAGCTTCTGGCTCGCCTTTCCGGACACGTCCAGCCCGTCACTTCCCTGGCCGTGTCCTCGGACGGCCGCTTCGCCGTTTCCGGCGCCAACGACATGACCGTGCGCCACTGGGACCTCTTGTCCCGCGAGTGCATCAACAAGTTCTCGGACCAGGCCCTGCGCGTCAACAATGTGGCCATGACCCCGGACGGCCATTTCGCCGCCGCCGTCTCCATGGACAACTTCATCCACGTCTACGGTCTGGGAAGCGGCAAGCACCTGAATGCCTTCCAGGCGGGCCGGGACACCCTCACTACCTGCGCCCTGTCCAAGGACGGGCAATTCCTCCTGGCCGGAGACATGGCCGGCGGCGTGTCGGTGTACGACCTTAGCGCCCGCCAGCTCAAGGCGACCCGCAAGCTCCACAAGGCCCGCATCACCTCGGTGTGCCTGTCCGCCACCGGCCAGCACGCCTGCTCGGCCTCCACCGACGGGCGTATCAAGCTCTGGGACGTGGAAAAGCTCCGCTGCGTCCGGACTCTCTCGCTACGCACGGGCTTTGCCCGCAGCCTGTCCATGACTGCCGACGCCTCGATCCTGGCCTCCGCAGGCCCGGGCTCCGCCATCACCGTCTATCAGCTGGCCTTCCGCCAGGACTTCTCCGCCACCCCGGCCCCCTCCACCATCGCCCGCCACGAGCACAAGGCGCTCACCCAGTGCATGCACGGCCAGAAGGTGGAGCAGGCCCGCGTCCTGGCCAACCGCGGCCATTACCGCCTGGCCTACGACCTGATCCTGGGAAGCCTCCGCATCGCCAAGGGAGAGGAGGACCAGACCCTGCTGGCCTTCCTGGCCGAGCTGGTGGAGGCCGGCCGCCTGGTCAAACCTTCCAGCGAGCCCGAAGCCCTCGCCCTGAAAGGCCACCAGGACCGGGCCAAGGACGCGGCCCTCTGCGACGGCGGCACCTGCGCCGTCACCGTGGCCTACGACCGCACGAGCCGCGTCTGGGATCTCTCCTCCGGCAAGATGCTCCGCGTCCTCCGGGGGCACCGGGACGGCATCACCTCGGTGTCCGCCTCCCCGGACGGCCAGACGCTCCTTACCGGCTCCCTGGACCGCACCATGCTGCTGTACTTCGGCCGGGCCTCCCAGCCCGCGCTCTCCTTCGGCCCGGAGCCTTCGCCCATCACCGCCGTAGCCCTCTTGGAAAAAACGGCGCTCTCCGGCTCCGATCGCGGCATCACCGTCTACGACCTTAAGACCGGCAAGGCCCAGGGCACCCTGGAGGGCCAACGCGTCTTCAGCATCGCCCTTTCCTCGGACCGCAAAACCGGGCTGTGGCGCATTCCCGGCAACCAGGCCGCATGCTTCGATCTCGCCACCAACACCCGCAAGTCGGTCATGTCCGGGCACCGGGAGGAGATCCTGAGCCTCGCCATTACCCGGGCCGGAAGGTTCGGCGCCACCGGAGACCGCTCCGGGCTGGTGAAGTACTGGCACATCCCCACAAGCCGCCCCCTGGCCGACCTTTCCGCCCATAAGGGCCCCGCAACGGCGCTTTGCTTCACTCCCTGCGGAAGCCTTCTCTTCACGGGCGGCGAGGACGGGGCCATCAAAATCTGGGACCTCACCACCAAGCAGACCATCCACGAGTTCGTGGCCGCAGGAAAAGGTCCGGCCGTCCAGGCCCTCACCCTGGCCCCCTCGGGACGCCACCTGGTCGCCTGCCTGGCCGACGGCAACGTCACCCTGTTCAAGATCCTCTGGGAGATGGACTTTCCCTCGCCCAAGGGGCGGACGTCAGCCTTCGGCCGGGTATAGGCGGAAGGCGGGGCAGGAGGCCCGGATGCTGCGTTGCGCTTCGGGAGGAAGGGCGGTCACGTACCCACAGTACGCTCCCGCCCTTCCCCCCTTGCGCGCCTTGCCTGCAGGCCTCCTGCCCCGCCTTCCCAGT
>JBFMHL010000034.1:0-2358 GCA_040753055.1 Thermodesulfobacteriota bacterium
TCCATGAAAGAAAGGTTCCCCCCGGCAATCCTTTAACTTTTTCAAGGATTTGAAAATGCCCTTTGAAGAGCAGATGAAGGTTCTGGCGGAGAAGAAGGCCCGGGCGCTGACCATGGGCGGCGAGGACAAGGTCGCCAAGCAGCACGCCCGCGGGCGGATGACGGCACGGGAGCGCATTGACGCTCTGCTGGACCGAGGCTCCTTTTTCGAGGTGGGCATGTTCGACCACTCGGACATGCCGGGCATGGAGGACAAGACCCCGGCCGACAGCAAGGTGGCGGGCTACGGCAAGGTCGGCGGCCGCCCGGTGGTGGTGATCGCCAACGACTTCACGGTGCTGGCTTCCACCACCAGCCGCGTGGCGTCCCGCAAGGAAGGGGAGCTCAAGCTTTTGGCCGCGCGGCGGGGGCACCCCCTCATCTACCTGGGCGAGTCGGGCGGGGCCCGCATGCCCGACATCATGGGCGCCAAGGGCCTGGCCTCGGTGGGCGGCGGAGGCTACGACACCTTCTTGCAGGTCATGGGCCGGGTGCGCTCGGCTCCCATGGTCACGGCCATCATGGGCGAGTGCTACGGCATGCCCACGTGGATGGCCTGCCTGTCCGACTTCGTGGTCCAGGTGAAGGGAAGCGCAATGGGCGTTTCCGGGCCGCGGGTGCTGGAGCTGGCCCTGGGCGAGAAGGTGACCGACGAGGAGCTGGGAGGATGGAAGGTCCACAGCTCGGTGACGGGCATGGCCGACGCCGTGGCCGAGAACGAGGCCGAATGCTTCGGGCTCATCGCCCGCTTCCTCTCCTACCTCCCGTCCAGCTGCGACGAGCTTCCCCCCGAAGCGGAAGTTCCCGAAGGCTCGGGCGAGGGCATGGACAAGATCCTCGATCTGCTGCCGGAAAAGCGCAACCGCACCTACGACATGAACCGCATTCTCGGTACGATCGCCGACCGCGGCAGCATATTCCCCATCAAGCCGTCCTTCGGGAAAACCGTCATCACGGCACTCTGCCGCATCAACGGCCGGGTGGCCGGGGTGGTGGCCAACCAGCCCTCCTTCCAGGCCGGGGCCATGGACTGCGACGGCATTGACAAGGTGACCTCCTTTTTGTGCCTCTGCGACTCCTTCAACATCCCGCTCCTCTTCTTCCACGACATCCCCGGCTTTCTGGTGGGCCGGGCCGCGGAGCGGGGCAAGGTGGCGGCCAGGGTCATGAACTTCATCAACGCGCTCGCGCAGGTGACCGTTCCCAAGATCGCCGTCATCGTGCGGAAAACTTACGGCATGGCCTTCTGGAACATGTGCGGCTCCGGCTGCGGCGCGGACTTCCTGGTGGCCTGGCCCACGGCCGAGATGAGCTTCGTGGCCCCGGAGATAGCCGCCAACGTGGTCTTCGGCGGAAAGACCCCGGAGGACGAGAAGCAAAAGGAGAAATGGTCCGAGTTCGTGGAGGGGATGGTCAAGGACGCCTCCCCCTACGGCGCGGCTGGGATGCACTACATCCACGACGTGATTGACCCGAGCTCCACCCGGAGCTACCTGATCCGGGCCCTGGAGATAAGCGGCAACAACCGGAACCGCGGTATCGGCCAGCACAAGCTGGCCAACTGGCCGACGAAGTTCTAGAAGCTGCTCCCGAAATGGAAAGGAAAAGGAATTTGCGGGAGAGGGGGGAAAACCCCTTTTGAAAAAGCTGGATTTTCCCCCCTCCCCCGCACCCCTTCCCCCTTTTCCTCAAAACTTTTTGAAGCAGACCCAAAAGATGCTATTCGAGGCTTGCAGCCCATAATAGCTGGAAAATCGTTTTCTATGGGAAAGCAAACGGTATTTAAAAAGCAAATATTCTCCATAGAAAAACTATTTTGAGATGAGTTCTAGTCGAAACCGAAGCGGAAAGGATAACGCCATGAGCGCGAGCGGACGCAAGCTGGTTTACCTGGTGCTGGGGGTCGCGGGCGGGGTCGTGCCCTGGATCTTCGCGGTCCAGGCCTTTGCCGCGGGGCACGGGCTGCTGGAGTTCATCATCCTGGCCATATCCAACCCGGCCGCGGCCGCGGTGGCCGCGGACATCACCATCTCCACTTTCGTGGCTGTTTTTTTTGGCTGGAAAGAGGCCCGGCGCCTGGAGATGAAAAAAGCCTGGATCTGCCTGCCGCTCCTCTGCATCGCCCTGGCCACCTCCCTGGCCGTGTTCCTGTGGATGCGGGAAAACCGGCTTGCGGAGCTGGGGGAAGCATAGGCCCGCCGAACCCGGCCGCTCCGGAGAGGAGAGATGAGAAGCTATCGTAAAAATAAATAAGAAAAAAAATTTTGCGGGGGAGGGGGGAAAACCCCTTTTGAAAAAGCTGGCTTTTCCCCCCTCCCCC
>JBFMHL010000035.1:0-7976 GCA_040753055.1 Thermodesulfobacteriota bacterium
GGAGCCGGACCGGGTACCGGTAGCCACCGTGGTCTGCTCGGCGGGAAGGCATTTTTCCGGCATCACCTTCCCGGAGTACTCGAGAGACCCGGACAAGGCCGCCCAGGCCTTTCTGGAGGGTTTCGAGTTCGTGGGAGGGGATGTCGTCATCCTGCTTCTGGATCTGTCCATCGAAGCGAGCGACCTGGGCCAGAAGCTCATCTATCCAGAAAACTCCACCGCGCGTCCGGATTACGAGCGGCCCTTCCTCACCTCGGAGGACGACTACGAAAAAATCCGGCCGGTGGACGTGATGCGCGCGCCCCGGATGTCCAACTATATCCGCCTCTGCGAGAAGGTGGTGAACGGCGTTGGGCTTTCGGGAATCGTGTCCGGCTTTATTTACGGGCCGTTGGGCGTGCTGGCCATGATGCGGGGCGCCGACCTGCTCTTCAAGGACTGCGCTCTTCATCCCGCCAAAGTCAAGAAGGGGTGCGAAAAGGTCTTGGAGGTGCTTCTCTCCTTTGCTGAAGCCCAGTGCAAGGCGGGCGTGGGGGCCATCGCCATTGATACCTTGTTCGCATCCCGGAACGCGCTTCCCAAGAAGATGTGGGAGGAGATCGAAGGACCCTTTGCCCGGGAAATCGCCAGGGTGATTCGAAAGAATGAGGTGATCGTCGGGATTCACAACTGCGGCCATGATATCTTTTTCGACGCGCAGATCCGGTCCATGGATCCGAGCTTCATCAGCTTCGCCCATCTCCCGGACGACTGCAAGGACAGGAAGGAGCTCAAGAAGAAGTACGGCTCCGCCATTACGCTGGTGGGCTATGTGCCCACGCCGCTCCTGATCCACGGAACACCCCGGCAGGTGATGGAGGAGGCCCGCAGGCAGATGGACGACCTGGCCCGCGGGGGCGGATACATCCTCGCTCCCGGCTGCGAGTATCCGCCCAACATCCCGCTCACCAACGCAATGGCCCTGTGTGCGGCTGCGGAGAAGTATGGAAGAAGCTACCGCATGCCGAAAGCCGCTTGATGGCGGCCCAGATCCGGCCAACGGAGGAAAAGATAATGACCGACAATATGCTGCAGAAGCTGGAGGACTGTGTTGCCGACCGGAACACGGCGGCCATGCAGGAGATTGTATCCGGGATGGACCGCTTGCCCGCGGAGCCTGCCGAAGTTTTGGAGGCCCTGTGCCGGGGAATGGAGCGGGCGCGCGCCGGCTTTGCCGAAAAAACCTATGCCATACCGGACCTTCTGCTCTCCGTGGATTGCTTCCGGATGGGGGCGGACTGGGTTTTCCGGCTCGCGCCCCAGAAAGCCGGCACGCCCAAGGCAACGGTGGTCATCGGCGTCGTTGCCGGAGACGTGCACCACATGGGCAAGAACCTTGTCGCGGCCATTCTGTCCGCCAATGGCTACCAGGTCCACGACGCCGGCCGCGACGTGGCCAACAGCGTTTTCCTGGACCTTGTGAGGAAGAATACCCCGGACATCCTCGCGCTCTCCGTCATGATGTCCACCCCTCAGGCGAACATGGCCGAGCTCATCCGCATGGTGAGGCTCATTTCTCCGGAGACCTCCATCATCGTGGGAGGAGCCTCCATGGACGCCCAGCTTGCCCGCTCCATCGGGGCGGACGGCTATGCGCTGAACGCCGGGTTCGTGCCCGAGGAGTTCGCCCGGGTGCTTTCCCTGCGGAGCGAAAGCCGGAAAACCGCCTGAGACAAGGCTTCGGGACCATGCCCCACCACATAAACGCAGGGGAGCTTGCAAGCGATCTCATGGATTGGGCTCCCCTGTTCCCGCTTCTTTCTGCGCTCGGTTACAGCCGGGCGCCGGGAGAAGCGGCCGGAAAAATACGAGAACTTTGCGACGAAGGGCTCTCCCGGCTTTCCTTCGCCCTGGTTACGGCCCAGGTTCCCGTACTTTCCCTGACGGACGATGCGATACATGCCCGGGGCCTGACCATCGCCAGCCCCAACTGGACCGAGGCCGCTCGCAGGATGGAAGGCCACCGGGAGCTCCACTGCTTCCTGGCCACCCTGGGAAGCGGCCTGGACCAGCTCATTGAGGAAAGGTCCGAGACCTCGCTCTTCGACGGCTATGTCCTGGACTGCCTGGGCTCGCTCCTTGCGGAAAAGGCGGCGGACCTCCTGGAGGCCAGGCTGCGCTCGAGACTGGCAGGGGAGGGCCGCATGCTCTCCCGCAGGTTCAGCCCCGGCTACTGTGACTGGGAGCTCGGTTTGGGCCAGCAGGCGCTCCTCTTGGTTCTCGGTCCGAAGAAAATCGGCGTTGCCCCGCTGCCGTCCGGAGCCATGCAGCCCGCCAAAACCGTCTCCGGCGTGATCATTTCCGCGGAAAAAATCCCTCTGGCCTCTCCCTGCCGCCTTTGTAAGAACGCATCCTGCCGCCACCGCAGAGCATAAAAAAAGCCGCCGGGCGGGGCAGGGGGCGATGCCTCCGGCCGGCCGCCTCCGTATGCCGTTTGCGGGCCAGGGTCCGAGGGCTGTCTTGCGTTATCCGCTTTGAAAAGAGCGCACGATACTGATAAACTGGCAGAACCTATCGGAAAAGCAGCGCTTCAAATGCGTCCGTGGAAAGCAGGGGAGGGGCCTCGGTGCTGCGATTCCGGCTCCCTCCCCGGAAAAAGCCTCCCGGCTTCCCTTGGACCAACCTTCTCATAAAACGAGGTCGCCGTGAACAAAATCGCCCTGGCCCTGGTCTTGTCCCTCTGCTTTGCCGCGCCCGCCGCCCATGCCGCGCCCGACCTCACCGGCGAGTGGCTCTGCGGCCGGTACAACCTCTTCCTGAGCCTCCAGGGAAACGGCCAATACGCCCTACGCGACCCCAACGGCCAGACGGTCCGTAGCGTTTGGTCCGCAGAGAACGGCGTCCTGTCGCTGCAGGACCCGGGAAGCGGCCGGAGCATCACCTATTCGATCAAGCAGGCGGACGGCACGGCCCTTCGCTTGGTGGACGCTTACGGAATCGTGCTCGACTTCGAGCGCAGGAGCCCGCTCCCCCCGGCGGGCACCCCCTCCACCTCCGGCGGCGCACCGGGCCCAGCCGAGGAGCAGGTGAGGACCTATCTCCGTTTCGTCGGGTTCCTGGTCAACCGCCCCCTTTCCGAAGAGGACGCGAAAAGCATCCGGGAGCAGGCGGCTTCGGCCTTCACCAAGAACCCGGACGAGTTTGCAAAAGAGGTCCGGATGATAGACGGGAGCATGCAAAAGGCCTATGCCCTGACCGACCCCGTACAGATCGGCCTCGTGCGCCAGGCCCTGATGGCGGGCCTCTTTCGGGAGCGGATGGGGAACCAGGAGCTGGACCGGTCGCCCATCATGCGGATCATTGACCAGTATTGTCCCGTCCTGGCCCACGACCCGGCCACGGGCCTGGTCCTCACACGGAACGATCTGGCGGGGATTCTCGACTACGTGGAATTCGTCCAGGGGCTCGGTCAGCCGGGCTTTGCGCTGGACCCGGGCACCCGGGACACCCTGGCACGGGAGATCGTGGGGGGATTCCCCTCCTTTTCCCCGGAGCAGAAAAAAGCCTATGTCACGGCAGGGCTGGCCAGCGAGTGGCTGAAAAAAAGCTGGCGGGCCATGAACGAGGAGCAGAAAAAGCGCTTCGCGGCCGGCTTCACGCAAGGTGGGCAAAGCGCCCCGGCGCCCGGTGCGGCCCCGGGGGACCCCTTTTCCCAGGGTGTGGCCCAGGGCCGGCGGATGGGCCAGGAGATCGGCCGCCAGGCCGGCTCTCTCCAGGGGGGCTGCCCCCGGTGCCTCACCATCATGGCCGACATGAACACCCAGAGCCACGCCACAGCATTGAACATCATCGAAAACATCGGCGGGACCGGCAACTACTGGGAGGTGAAACCCGACTGGCAGACCTGGTGAAGGGAAAACGGTTGGGGCTCATCTCAAAACAGTATCTCTATGCTTTTTTCTTTGTGAGATAGCTTCGGGGCAGGACCTAAGCGGCTTCCGGGGGCGTTTTTTCCGCATCGGTGAAGACGGTGAACTGCCGAATGCTGTAGTAGCTGTCGGAAACGGGCCAGGCAAGCCCTGCCATCTCCTCCTGAAGCTCCGTCCAGGGCTCGTTGTCCAGCAAAACCTCGCAGTTTCCCTGGCTTTCCTTCATCCGCCCGAAAAAGAAGCGAACCCAGTGCACGCCGGGCTCCATGGGCCGTTTCCGTATCTTTTCCTCAAAGGCCCGGAAGAAGTCCTCCGGCTGCATCTGCCCGTCCGGGTATGCCCCCATGATGATCAGGTCCCCCGAGAAGGCCGTTTTCTTTCTTCCACCTATGGTCCACTGCTCCGGCATCACCTGATGGTCGTCGGCGTTGAAGAACGCGGCCAGGAAAACATGGAGCGAGGCCATGACGAAGTTGTTCAGGGCGTGGACCAGGGCCTCCTTTCCACTGCCTCCCCACCCGGCAAAGGACTCCACCAGGCTGCGGCCGCCCGGAAGCCCTTCCAGGACTATGTCCAGCTGGACCACATGCTGCTTTCCCGCCTTCTTCAACTCCTGCACATGCGGCGAAAGAGTATAGGGAAGCTCCGGGAAGGCGATGAGGTCGCCGTTCTGGACGCAATGAACCCCGTGGATGGAAAATGCCGAGAGGAGAAATCGCTGGGCATGGACGCCGCCCCTTTTCGCGGCCCCATACAGGATCCGGGCAAGACATAGCAGGATCAGCAGGGCCAGGGCGGCCAGGTAAACCTCGCCCTGCGGCGTCTTGGCAAAATCAAGAATCAGGTTCGCCCAGCGGGAGATGTCTTCCATGGCGACCCTCCGCCTATCCTTTCATCATGGCTGCAATAACGGCAAAGACCAAGGCCGGCAGCAGGTTGCCGGTGCGTATCTTCTTCAATTCCAACAGGTTCAACCCGATCCCCAGGATCAGAACTCCGCCCGTCGCCGTGATGGCCGACAGCACGGCCTTTTCCTGCAGAAAGCCCAGGTGCCCCGCCCCCAAGGTGATCGCCGCCTGGACCACAAAGACCGAGACCGCGGAGAAGAGCACCCCCACCCCCAGGGAGGACGCCAGAGCCAGGGCCGCGAACCCGTCCAGAATGGACTTGATGTAGAGAAGCTCCGGATCGTGGGAAACGCCGTCCGCCAAGCAGCCCAGGATGGTAATGGGCCCCACCAGGTACATGAGCGACGCGGAGACGAAGCCCTCCACGAACTTGTCCGAGCCGCTCTTGAGCGCGGCCTTCAGCCCCTCCGCCAGCCGGGCCAGCTGATCCTCGATGCGGAGGATCTCCCCGCACAAGCCTCCCGCCACCACGCAGCCCACCACCAGGAGCGAGTCGGAGCCGGAAACGGCCATGGAGATGCCGATGAAAACCGTGGAAAGCCCCAGGCCCTGGAGCAGGATCTCCTTGATGCGCATGGGGAGCCGGCCCGACAGGCCGACCCCCAGGGCGCTCCCCGCCAGCACGGCGGCGGTGTTCACCAGCGTTCCCGTCATGTCGGGGATAGTCCTTTGTTAAGCAATTGAAACTAAATAAAAATAGGCTTCTTGCCGGAAAGGGGGAAACCCCCGTGCAAGGACGTGCTCCCCCTCCCCGGCGATGTCTTTTCCGCTTAGCCGTCAGAATGTCCCCTGGGGAGAGCCGATGATCTCGTAGCAGGGCGCCACGCTGTCGAAGAATGTTTCCTTGAAGTAGTCGGCGATGGCCCGGTCGTAGACCGCCGTGATCCGGAAGGCCTTGCGGGCGAGCCGGAAGCGGGTCCGAAGCGCGGTGGCTCCGCCCAGGGTCTTGATCTCGTGGAGCATGGGGCCGTAGTCCTCGGCCTCGGTCACCATCGCCACCCGCAGGAAGTTCTTGGCCGCGGCCCGGATCATGCACGGCCCGCCGATGTCTATCTGGCCCCGGCACATCTCCGGCGTGGCCCCGGCCGAACGCACCGTGGCCGCAAAGGGGTAGAGGTTCACCACCACCATGTCGAAGCACACGCTTCCCGTGCGCTCCCGGTCCATGGCGTGGGCCTCGTTGTAAGTTTCGGTCAAAAGACCCAGGTACACTTTGAAGTCCAGGGTCTTTACCAGCCCGCCCTGGGTCTCCGGCTGGCCCGTGTAATCGGCAACGGAGACCAGGGTCTTCTTCGCGCCCGGCCCGAGGATGCGGGCCAACGCGTCGTAGGTCCCGCCCGTGGAGTAGATGCGCACGTCCGGGATCAGCTTCACGAGCTCCGGAACGAAGGTGTCCAGGCCCGTCTTGTCCGAAACGCTGATGAGAACGTTTTTCACCAAAACCGGCCCGTCCACTTTTTGCACCACGTTGACCGCCATAGCCCCTCCCTTTCTCCCGGAGTCGCCTCCGAAAATGGCTGATTGCGAAAAATCCCCGATCATCATGGAGCCACCACACTCGCGAGTGGCGGATGCGTACCGAAGCAAGAGCGTGCGGGTGCGTCTTCCGTTGACCAGATCCCAGACACAAAATACAGCAAATGATGGCTCGTTAAAAAATCGCGTTCGCGGCCGCAATCCGCGTCTGGCAAGTCAATCTTTGCCCGAAGCGCCCGCACGGTGCAGGCGCGGCGCTGTGGCGCCACACCTCGCGCTTCCCTCCCGCGGCGATGGCCGTCTTACCCGCATCCCGCTCTCTCCCCCTCTTGTACGATGATTTCCCAAGCCGCGTCAATTCCGGCCGGCGCGGTGCAGTCGGGTCCATTGCGATATCAGCGCATTTGTTCTATGTAACAGGTGTCGAAACAAGCGATCCGGCTGCCGTAAGAACCGGACCGCGGGCCTTTTTCCCTTTTTCCGGTGCCCCGCCATGCTGCGCGCATTCTTCCGGCTCATTCTCTATATCTCCTTGTTCCTTGCCATGGCCGCCGTGGCCGCCGTGGTCACCAACCACCTGCTCATCAGCTCCCACGATACCGTCGTGGTGCCGGACATGGAAGGCAAGGACCTGGTGTCGGCCATGCGCATCCTCACGGGCCTGGGGCTGGACGCCAAGCTCACGGGTATGGAGAACTCCCAGACCGTGCCCCGGAACCAGGTGCTCCTTCAGGACCCGGCGCCAGGAAAGAGCGTCAAAAAAGGCCGCTCGGTCCTGCTCACCCTGTCCGCGGGCCCCCGCTCCCTGCTCATGCCCGACCTGTCCGGCACGGACGTGCGCGCCGCCAAGATCCGTGTTGAGGAAAGCGGCCTGCCCGAGCCCCGCGTCTCGTGGATCTACACCGCCAACACCCCGCGCGACCAGGTCATCTCCCAGATGCCCCTCGCCGGCCAGAAAACCACCGTGGACGAGCAGCCCGCCCTGCTCATCAGCCTGGGGCCATCACCGGCCGGCATCAAAATGCCCGACCTCGCGGGCCTGAGCCCCGACACCGCCGCTATGGAGCTGGAACGCGCCGGGCTCGCCGCGGGCACGGTCCGTACCGTTTCCGAGCCTACCCAGCCCGAAGACACTATCCTGGAACAGAAACCGCCCGCGGGCTTCCGTGTCTACAAAGGGGCCCTGGTGGAGCTGGCCGTCAACCGCCCGGCCCCGGAAACCGCATCCGCCGGCCAGTACGCCGCACCCCAGACCATCGTGCGCCTGACTCTGCCCGCCGCGCTGCTGAAAAGCCGCATCAAGCTCCACGTCTCCGGCCTGGAGCCCGTCACCACGATCTTCTCCGACTACATCGAGCCCGGAACTACCGTGTGGCTCATCGTCCCCCGCAAAGCAAAGGGATTCCGCCTGGAAAAGGACGGCAAGCCCGTATTCCCGACCGCCTACAAATCCCGGTTCGAAGTGGGCTCGGAAACCGCGGAGCTGCTCGGATACTGAAAAAAGAAAAGAAGTTACGGGGGGAGAGGAGGAAAATCCTTTTGAAAGAGAAAGGATACGGGGACATGTCGGCTCTGAAGAAAGGTATCAACGGTTCGAAAAGTGGAAGCACTTCTTGATATTAGAACTCATCTCAAAATACTTTTTCTTTGGGGTATACCTAATTTTTGAACACTATTCTCGTTG
>JBFMHL010000036.1:0-20007 GCA_040753055.1 Thermodesulfobacteriota bacterium
CGCGCGGGGCTTCGGGCGCGCCTTCTTCACCGGTTTTATGTTCGGGGCGCTCTTCTTCATCGGGATGGGGCACTTCCTCTACTACGCGGTGGTCTACCAGTACGGAAGGCCTGCGGCGGTAGCCGTGCCCTTTTTGATTCTGGCGGGGGCCGTGCCCTTCGGGGGGATCTTCGGGGCCTTCGGGCTCCTCTTTCGCCTTACCCAGTCGCGCAGGCTCTTGTTCTTCAGCCTGACGGCCCCGGCCCTGTGGGTGCTGGCCGAGTATGCCAAGGAGCTGGTCCCCATTCTGGTGCCTTGGGCGGACCTGGGCTACGCGGCCATGACCATGCCCGTGCTGGCCCAGCCCGCGGACCTGGCCGGGATCTATCTGGTGAGCTTTTTCCTGGCTGCGGTGAACGGATTTTTCGCGTGGTGGTGGATCTCTGCGCGGCGGGAGGCGAAGGGGCCGGGGGCCGGGGCTTTTCTGCGGGCCGTCCTCCGGGTCTGGCGGGGAAACCGTGCGGCGGTGATTCTCTGCCTGGCGCTTTTCGCCCTGTATCCGGTTTACGGGGCCATCAGCTCGGCCCGGTGGTCGCCCACGGCCGCTCCGGGAGTCATCCGCGCGCTGCTGGTGCAGGGCAACTTCAGCCAGAAGGACCGATGGAGCGGCATGGGCTTCCTTCCGAGGGTGAAGAGCTACCTGGACCTGGGGCAATGTCTGGACCCGGACGGCTGCGTCATCGTCTGGCCCGAGACGGTGCTGAACTCCACAAGCGAGCTTACGCCCGGCTTCTTTTCCGCCGTGGAGGAGATCATCGGAAGGAAAAGCCTGCTCATCGCCGGCGGGCTGGCCAAGGACCAGAAGTCCACGGACGTGAAGAACGCCGCCTACTTCATCTCGGGCACGGGGCTTGTTTCGGTGTATGAAAAGAACATCCTGCTGCCCTGGGCGGAGGACGAGCCCATCGTGGATGTGCTGGGGGACTTCTACACCGCGCCCACGCGCTTTGCCGCGGGGCAAACCCCGCCCTGCGTTCCCACGTCGCTGGGGCCGGCGGGGATCTCCATCTGCCTGGAGATCCTCTACCCCGGCTATGTGCGCAGGGCCTCGTCCCTGGGGGCGCAGTTCCTGGTGAACCTGTCCAACGACACCTGGTTCGGGGACACCACCATGCCCCACCAGCACCTGGACGCGGCCCGGATGCGCGCCATCGAGAACCGCAGGTGGCTTTTGCGGGTATCCAACAGCGGCATCTCGGCGGTCATCGCGCCGGACGGGAGCGTGACCATGCGGACCGGGCTCTTCATGCAGCAGGCGGCCCGGGGCCGCTTCTCCCTGATCTCCTACAAAACGCCATACGCCCGCGCGGGAAACTACTTCCTGTTCCTGTGCGGCTTGGTTTTGCTGGCCTCCTTTGTCCGGGTCTTCCGGGAGGAGAGCACCTGAGCAAGGCTTTCGGGGCCTGCGGCTCTTCTTTTGTGCTCCCGCCTTCTGTCCATCGTGCTGTAAAATCTTTCTGGTGACTCATCCCAAAATCATTTTTCCATGCGGCATATTCTATTTGTAACGATTATTTTCCTCCCCCGCACAATCTAGTAGCTTTCTCATCAATCCTCGATCACGATGGTCGCCCTGTTCTTCAGCACGCGTTCCAGGGTCTGGACGGCGCGTTCGGGCGGGTTTTTCGCGAACTCCGGGTCGGTATAGAAGGTGGCGTCGGCCGCGTTTTTCTCGTCCAGGGACTTTTTGATCTTCTGCTGCCAGGCATCGTAGTTCATGCATTCGGGGCTGTAGAGCGCGTGGTTGGGAGGGCCGATGGCGTTCAGCGAGTCGCCGCACCGGGTTTCGATGCAGGCCAGGTTGGTTTCGAAGATGAAGTCCAGCACGTTCTCGCGGCACTCGGCGTCGCGGGGATCGTAGCAGCAGAGCTCCTCCAGGTGGCTGTAGGCTCCGCCTTCATAGAGCCCTCCCCAGGCGTTGTCCGCGCCGTCATCCATGATGACCTTTTTGTCAATGTACTTCTGTTTCACCTGGGCGCCCACCTTGGCCCCGCGGATGGCGTTGTCCCAGGAGACCAGCGCCCCCATGGAGGTCCAGAAGGAGCCGCCGAACCGGAACACGCCGCGCATGTTGAGCCCCGACCGGAGCAAGGCGTCGTAGCAAAGCATGGACAGGGTGTCCAGGCCCTTGAGCCCCCACTTGCGCACGTCGCGCCAAAGGAGCTTCAGGAAGCCGGGCATGGATTTCAAGAAGGGCCTCAGCCCGATGCGGCGGCGCAGGGTGTTCACCATGCGGCCCATCCAGTAGAACTTGGAGAGCGAGAGCCCGTTGTAGAGGATCCCCCCGTTCAGGCCTTTCACGATTTTTTTGAGCGTCTTCATCCGGTAGGAAAAGTCGGCGGAGTCGGCCCCGATGATGACGTAGACGAGGGCGTAGTACATCTCGTGGAGGAGCGGGATCTTGTAGATGCCGGCGAACTCGTTGTTGTCGGCGGTCAGGATGCCGGAGATGAGCGAAGGCGCGTTGCGGCCCAGGTAATCGCAGATCTCCGCCTCCCCCAGCTGGTATCCCAGGTCGGCCAGGGCCTTCCAGTCGTCCACCACGATGACGCCTGCGGCGGTGTTCTCCGGGATCTCCACGTAGTACTCGGGGCTTTGGCCTTGCCTCGCAAGCTCCGCCGGGCCGTGGTAGGGGTAGAGCTTGACGGCGCAGCGGGTAAACACGCCCAGGCCTCCCAGCGCCCCTCCGAAGCCGCGCATGACCCCCCGGAGCGAGAAGCCGGGGCCGTCGCCGGAGAAGTACTTGCCGCAGATCTCCGGGCTTCCCGCATGGATGATGCGGCCGTCGGGCAGGACCCACTCGGCCGCCAGGAGGTTGCGGTCGGAAAAGCCCATGGAAACTCCGTCCCAGCCCTGGCCCATCATGGAGGTTGCCCCGGCCAGGACCGAGGCCTGTGCCCCGGCGCCCACGATGTGGGTGTTGAGACGGCGCTTCATGGCTTCGGTCTGGAGCTGGTTGCCGGTTACGTAAGGCTCGATCACGGCGATCATGTTCTTCTCGTCAATCTCCACGATCCGGTCCATGCGCCGCAGGTCAATCTGGACCACGAAGTCCGCGCGGGACGGGGCGTTCCAGGCTCCGAACCCGGTGCTCATGGCCTTGTACTGGCAGCCTAGGCGGTTGCAGATCTTGACGACCTCCGAGACCTCCTCGGTATTGGCAGGCAGGACCACGGCCAGGGGCCGCTCCATGTAGTTGGTGCCGGTGGCGATCTCCGCCACGTACTGCCAGGTGTAGGTGTCCAGGATGAGCGGGTCGGTGCTGACCCAGCGCTCGCCCAGGGCCGCGATCAGCTCCCGGGTCACTCTTTCGCGCAGGGCCGTTACTTCTTCCGGTGTGCGGTCGTCTTGTTGAACGTGGCCGAAGACGGTCATGGTGTCCCCCTTACCAATGGAAATTATGTGAAAAGCGATGGAGAGCCTTTGGTTCAGGCCAGGGCTTCCGCCATGATGTCGTAGAGGTCGCGCACCTGGAGGCGCCCTCGCGCCGCGGCCGAGAGGTTGCGCTCGCACTGGGGGCACGCGGTTGCGATCGTGTCCGCTTTTACGTCCAGGGCTTCCTCGACGCGGTCCGCGGCGGTGTTTTTCATAAGCTCGTCGTTTCCCGCCGAGGCCTCGGGCGCGCCGCCGCAGCAGAAGGCATACTCCCTTTTTCGGTGGAACTCGGCCGGAGCAAGGCCGGGAATCTTCCGCAGGATCTCCCGGGGAGCGTCGTAGCAGCCTCCCGCCCCGCGGTTTACCGGGCGCGGCGGATCGTAGATCACCACCTGGCCCATGACCTTTTTGATCTCCCCGGACCAGGCGACGTAGGGCTCGGAGAGCCTTCCCAGACCGCAGGGGTCGTGCCAGGCCACCTTTTGCGCCGGTAGCTTCTTGAAGCGCAGCTTTTTCTTTTGCACGGCCCGGAGGAGCAGCTCCACCGCTGAAACCGATTCGATACCCTCCGTGGATACGGAGCGGGGAACCTGGCTGCGGAACACGGCCAGGTCGGCGGGATCGGCGAACACGACCCTTCTGGAGTTGGCCTTGCGCAGGGCGGACACGGCCTCCATGGCGTGGCGGGAAAACCGTTTCCTGTCCCCGACGGCCAGCAGGCCGCCCGCCAGCGACGGCTCTTCATCCTGCAGGAGCCGGAAAGGGATCTTGGCGGCCGCCAGAAGCCGGGCAAGGTTTTGGATGCTTTTCCTCCGCTCGGGAAAGAGCGCGTAGCGCTCTCCCACGAAAAGAAGGTTCTCGGACTGCGTAGCGGCCGAGAGTCCCACCTCTTTAGCCCAGTCGGATTTCTTCCCTTCTTCCTGCAGGAAATGGCCTTTGCGTTCGAAGCCGGAAAGAAGCCCTTCGTGGGCCGGGAAGGGCCCCAGCTTTTCGAAGCTCTGGGCACGGAAGGCATAGTGCATGGCCAGCACCTCGATGTCGGACGAGTACTTGCAGGCCATGTCGCAGCCGCCGCAAAGCGCGCAGGCAAAAAGCGCTGAGCGGGCCTCCGGGGAGAGCTCCGCGCGGCCCGCTTCGTGGCTGAGCGCCATGACCACCCGCCCGCCGCCGGAGTGGCTGTGGAACTTGTACTCGCGGTAGCTGGGGCAGATGGAGGAGAAGCGCTGGGAGGAGACCACGGAGAGCGGCGGAAACTTGCACAAGGAGCAACGCGGGCACTTGGAGTTGATGGCGACCAGATCGGATACGGCCGGATGTCCCTGCATGGCGACCTCCTCTATTTTAAAAAGAAAGAATGGCATTTCGCGGGGCAGGGGGAAAAACCCCTTTTGAAAAAGCTGCTTTTTCCCCCTCCCCCGCGCCCCCACCCCTTTTTCCGCTTCCTTTGCCTCTTCAGTTCCCCGTCCCCAGGTCCAGACGGCCGGGGGCGAGGATGTGGTCCGGGTCGAAGATGTCTTTTACTCGCTGATAGACCCAGAAGGCGGGTCCGGTCTTCTGCATGGCCTGTCCCGCCCAGGGGCCGTGGGGCCGGGAGAAGAAGGCGCATTTTTCCGTGAGCGGCCCTGCGGCGGATGCGGCGAAGGAGTCCTCCGCTCCGGGGCTTATGGGGTCTTTGGCGACGACCAGCTCCACATGGCAGACGCGGCCTCCGATCTGGGGCTGCAGGTAGACCGCGCAGTGGGCTGCCGGGATTCCGGATTCGGCCGCCAGGGCGAAGGCTGCGGAGACGAGCGTTTCGGCCCGGTCCAAGGTGGTCTGGAAGAAGACGCGGACGTGGCTTCCCAGGAGCCGGTCCCGCCAGTGGGGTGCATAGGCGGAGGCGGGTGCGGCCAGGGTGAGCTTTTTCAAGAGCTCCTGGTTGGAGACGCCCGCAAGCGCGACGGGTGAGAGGGCGTTTCCGCGCAGGACGGTTTCGGCTCGGGAGAAAAGGTAGTTGGCGCGTTTTTCCGGGAAGTGCTCGATGCCCGAGATGGAGAAGACCAGGTTCCAGGCTTGCCCTCCGGGTGCTGCGGCGATGGCGGAAAGGGCGTTCTTGTCCACGATGAAGTGGATGTCGGTGATGCGCGCATGGAACAGTGCGTAGCTGGCTGCGACGAGCTTGGCCAGGGAGTCGGAGCCGTAGATATAGAGGGTTTCCACGACGGGCTTTACCTCGGCCTTGGCCGAGCACCATGTGGAGATCCCGATGGCTCCCTGGGAGCCCTGGAGTATGCGCATCCAGTCGTTTTGCCCCGGTCCCATGGGGTTTTTCTGGAACTCTCCTGCGGCCCACTGCTCCTCGATCGTGCCGGGGCCCGCGGCGGAGCCGGTGCGGAAGAGGTCCCCGGTGCCGTAGACCGCCTCCAGGCAGAGGAGGGGATCGGAGAGGTCCCACTGGTACTTGGGGTAAATGGTGGGCTCCCGGTCCAGGTAGGCGGCGAGCACGGACTTGCCGGGCCGGGGGAGCAGGGGAAGCATGAGGCGGAGTCCCTGGGAGCGGGCCACCGGCGCCAGGTTTTCGAAGCAGACCCCCGCCTCGGCCAGGATCACGCGGTTGCGGCGGTTGACGGCCAGGATGCGTTTCATGGGGCTCAGGTCGCACACGACGGCGTCCCTGCAAAGGTGGGCCAAGGCCGTGTGGTGGCCGGGGGCGGAGGAAACCGGAAAGAGGGGTGTTTTGGATCGCCGCGCGTAGGACACGACTCCGGAAAGCTCGGCTGCGTTGCGGACGGCGACGACGGCTGCGGGCTGCTCCGGGCCGAAGGCCGCCAGGTGCTCCGCGTCGGTGCGGATGCGGTCGCCGGAGAGGGCGGACGCGATGCCTGCGGTGAGGTCCGATGGTTCCATGGGCGCCTCCTTGTTTTAATTTTTCGTGGAAAATCCTATTTTCTATAATGAAAATGAACTATTATTTTATGATATGAATATTCATATCATTAATTCAGACTCCGGTCAAGATTTTTTTCTCCAAAAGCTGGAAGAGGGCAGAAGCCCCTTTCTTTGACGGCCTTCTCCGCATCGGGATTGAACCGGAAGCGCGGTCCTGCTATGCTCGGCGCATTTGCCGGGATTCCGGAACGCAAGGAGGGGGAAAATGCAGGAAAACAAAAGGGCCGCAGGAATGCGCTGGGGAGCGCGGGCCGCGTTTCATCTGATCAAGGACATGAACTGAGGAATTGCCGGCCTGGAGGTCTTCCAGGACATGATCGGCATGCCCCGGGACAGGCAGCTTCGGGCCGCCACCGGCCTGGAGGGAGGGGTGGTGGCCAACGGCTCCACCTGCGGGGTGGTCACGGGCTCCCTGCTGGGCATGGCGCTCGACCACGAAGCGGAGGTTCAGCAGGCAGGGGAGGCGGGCCGGGCCGCGGTCATGGAAAAGGCCCAAGAGTTCACCCGGTGGTTCGGAGAAGCCTACGGCAGCACCCTGTGCCGCGGCCGCACCAATGTGAGCTTCTATACTCCGTCGGGCCAGCTCCGCTACTTCCTTTTGCCCGATAAGATCGCCCGATGCTGCTCCCACATTTCCGGGAGTTTTCGGAGGCATTTCCAGGAACGGCAGAGCCTGCCCGCCATTTCGGGCGACCCGCCCGTGGCCCGTTTCCACTGCGCCCAGGCGGTCCTGGAAAGGGTGGCGGCCCGGACCGGCGTGGAGGACCCCGTGACATTGCGGACCTCCTATATACTCTCCGGCGGGGCGGGGCTCTCCGGTGGGGCCTGCGGTGCGCTTCTGGGCGCCGTTCTGGCCATCAATCTGGTGCTGGGCCTGGACATTCGGAACACGCCGTATCTTGCCACATTCCGGCCGTTTGTGGTGGGCCACCTGAACCTGCTCCGGCGGGGAACCACCGACTGCGGCGAGCCTTTTGCCGCGGGAAGGCTGGTAACGCGCCATTTCCGCAGGGCGACCGGCTCGCTGGAGTGCGCCGAGATATTGGGAAGAAGGTTTTCCTCCTACGAGGACTTCTGCCGGCACACCCGGGGAACGGACTGCGACCGGATCGTGGGCTTTGCCGCGGACGCGGCCGTGGCCGTGCTGGACCAAAACCGGGAGAAGGCCCTCCCGTAACCGTCAACCACGGGGGTATTCATGACTACGCTGGAGTTCCTGCACCGCATTCCCATCTTCGACGCGCTCTCCGACGAGGAGCTGGCCCAGGTGGACGCCTGTTGCGTGGAGAAGGAGTACGCGGCCAACGAGCGCATATTCGCCGACGGAGAGAAGGCGGACTACCTTTACGTGGTCCTGGAGGGCAGGGTGGACCTGCGCTTCGAGGTGCCGGGAAAGGACTCCTCCCCCGAGGACAACATCACGTCGGTGCGCCAGGCCCAGACCTTCGGGTGGTCGGCGCTGATGCAGTCGCCCATCTACAGCCTTTCGGCCTACTGCGCCACGGCCCACTGCCGGGTCCTGCAGGCCAGCCGGAAATGTCTTCTGGCCGTGTTCGAGAAGGACCCGAGGATGGGCTACACGGTCATGGGAAACGTGGCCGAGGTGATCCGCATGCGCTTCCACCAGCTCCAGGAGGAGCTGTCCCGGCGCAAGGGGAGGCAGCCGGCCCGATGGTAGGGGCGGCGGGAGGCCGGAGCGGGCATGTCGGAGTATAACGCACAGCAGAGACAGGCCTACGAAGTTGCTCTTTCCGGGATCGAGGCCCTGGGGCCCGAGGGCCTCGCCCGGCTCCGGGAGGAGGTCGCACCCTACCTTGCCTTCCGCGCCCGCGTGGATGATTTCCTGGCGCGGCACGTCTCCGAATTGTGCACGGAGGTCTGCTTCACCGACAAGACTTCCGCCTGCTGCAGCAAGGAAGGCATCATTACCTTCTTCGCAGATGCGGTGGTGAACGCGCTTTCCTCTCCGTCGGAAATGCTGGAGGCCATGATATCCCGGCTGGAGGAGGACCCGCCGGGACCGAAATGCGTGTATCTTTCCCCTTCCGGCTGCCTGTGGAAGGTGACCCCCATCGTGTGCGTCATGTTCTTGTGCGACCGGGCGGAGGAAAAAATCCGGCAGGACGGCGCGGAGGAAACCTGGCGCGCCCTCAAGGAAGAGCGCAACTCCTTCACCTACCCGAATCGTCCCGTCCTGTTCGATGCCATCGAGGAGACGTTCCTTCGCCTGGGCCTTTCCTCCGGGCTCATGCACCTGCATATGAGCCCCGGGCTTTTGCGGGTGAAAAAGAAAAGCGGCCTGATCCCATGATACCAAGTCGCATTGGAACGATTAACCGCGTTGGCTTCGTCGTCGGCACCTCGGCGTATAACCGCATACGCCAGCGTCGCCTATTTCTTGCCGTCTTGTTACTCGTCCAAATGCAAGTCGGTATAAGGGCAGGCCGCTTATAAGCTTCCTTCCGTTACCAAACTTGCCGTTCCCGTCCAGCCCATACTTAAGCTTTCTTGGGAAGGGGATTTGGGGGGAACCTTTCTGTCTCCACGAAAGAAAGGTTCCCCCCAAAATCTTTTATCCGTTCAAGATCTTTGCCGCGTCCGGGGCGAAGTAGGTGAGGATCATGTCGGCCCCTGCGCGTCGGATTCCGATGAGGGCTTCCATCATGGCGCGTTTTTCGTCCACCCATCCCCGCTCGGCGGCGGCCTTGATCATGGAGTACTCGCCCGAGACGTTGTAGGCGGCGATGGGGAGGTCGGTTTCCTGGGCCAGCAACGTGATGATGTCCAGGTAGGGGAGCGCCGGCTTCACCATGAGGATGTCGGCGCCTTCCTCTGCGTCCATGGTGGCTTCCCGGAGCGCTTCCCGGGAGTTGGCCGGGTCCATCTGGTAGGTGCGGCGGTCGCCGAACTGGGGCGCGGAGTCGGCCGCTTCCCGGAAGGGGCCGTAGAAGGCCGAGCAGTACTTGGCCGCGTAGCTCATGATGGGAATGTGGCTCAGGTTCTCTTCGTCCAGGGCCTCGCGGATCTCGGCCACCCGGCCGTCCATCATATCGGAGGGGGCCACCATGTCGGCCCCGGCCTTGGCGTGGGACACGGCGGTGCGGGCCAGCAGGTCCAGGGTGGAGTCGTTGTCCACGACGCCTTTTTCCACGATGCCGCAGTGGCCGTGGTCGGTGTACTGGCAGAGGCAGACGTCGGTGATGACCACGAGCTCCGGCACCTTGTTCTTGATGGCGGCCACGGCCCGCTGCACGGTGCCGTCCTTGGCGTATGCGGAGGTGGCCAGGGGGTCTTTCTTAACGGGCAGCCCGAACAGGATGACGGCCGGAATGCCCAGACCCGCCGCTTCGGCGGCCTGGGCGGCCAGGTTTTCGGAGGAGAGCTGGTATTGCCCCGGCATGGCCGGGATCTCCTTCTTCACGTTTTTGCCGGGCACGGCGAACATGGGGTAGATGAGGTTGTCAACGGACAGCCGGTTTTCCCGCACCATTCTGCGGAGGTTTTCGCTGGCCCGGACGCGCCGGGGCCTGTAATCGGGAAAAAGCATGACACGGTCCTTTGGGGGCGTGGCTTAGAAATGAACTCCGGTGAGCACCGCGATGTTGGTGAACTGCACCTCGTCCACCTCCTGCATGCCCCAGCAGTAGTAGCCTTCGATGCCCACGGACATACTTTCGTTCAGGTAGAAATCCATGCCGAAGCCGGCCTTGCCCATGGGATGGGTTTCCGTTTCCGTGTAATTTTTGGGGACGCCGTTGAAGCGGGCGTCGGAGTTCACCTGCACGTTCATGAAGCCCGGGCCGAAGATGAGATAGGGCCGGAACCAGTAGAGCTGGCCGATGGGCGGCATGAGCCGGGCGCAGAGGGTGACGAACTGCACGTTCACCTCGATCTGGGCATAGGATGGCACGCCGTAAAAGTTGTAGCTGCCCTCCCACTTGTAGCCGTTGATCCACTCCAGGCCGCCTTCCACGGCGAAGATCTCGGTGATCTGGTAGCCGATCCTTCCCTGGATCCCCCAGGAGTCGGCGAAGTCCACCTCGTGCCCCACGGGCTTGACGTTGAATGTGAGGTCGTTGATGTCCAGCATTTCCAGGGAGTAGGCAGCCCCCAGCTCCATGAAAAACGGCTTCTTCACCACGCTGGGGCCATACTCCGAACCGTAGTCGGGCTCGTAGAAGCCTTCATCGTCGGTGTCCTCGCCGGCGAAGCCGATGGTGGCAAACACAAGCAGCAAAAGCAGGGACAAGGCCAGGCACTTTTTCATGGCGGATCTCCTCGGCACATTTTTTCGGGGGTTCGGCCACATCGTGGAAATGGCTGACCATAGCAGAAAGCGGAAGCAAAAGTAAACCCGTTGCCGAATCGAGGCAAAGGCGGAAACAAAAGCGCCCCCGAAGGGGCGCTTTAAAAGGAACAGAGAAGGCCGGCGGCGGGCTTAGAACTCGGGCGTTCCCGCATTCTTCTCCCGGTGGGCCAGCACCTTGGGGTCCATCACCTTGCGGTAGAGCGGCGGGACGGCGGCCAGCACCAGCATGCCCGCATAGCCGGTGGGGAGCTGGGGGCTTTCATCGAAGTGGCGGAGCACCTGGTAGCGCCGCCCCGGCTTGAAATGGTGGTCCGAGTGCCTTTCCAGGTTGAAGAGGTAGTAGTTGGTGAACCAGTTGCTGGAGTTCCAGGAGTGGATGGGCTTCACGGTCTCGAACTCGCCGTCGGACCTCTTTCTTCTTTCCAGCCCGTAATGCTCCACGTAGTTGACGATCTCCAGAAGACCCACGGCCACGGCGGCCTGGAGGATGAAGTAGATGAGCCCGAGAATGCCGAAGGCCCAGGCCATGAAGACGACGAGGGCCAGCTCGGTCACGTAGAAAAGCAGCAGGCGGTTGGAAGGCGAGAAGGGGCCTTTGCCTTTCCGGGCCACCCGGGCGGTTTCCAGCTCCCAGGAGCTTTGGACGCCTCCCAGGACGGTGCGCGGCAGGAATCGCCAGAAGCTTTCCCCGAAGCGGGCCGTGGCGGGGTCCCGGGGTGTGGCCACGAAGCGGTGGTGGCCGATCACGTGCTCGATGGACCAGTGCATGTACAAGGTCGTGGCCAGCATGATGCGGGAGAGCAGCGGCTCGATCGGGTTGTCAATGCGGTGGGCAAGCTCGTGGGAGACGTTGATTCCCAGGGCTCCGGAGCTGATTCCCATGGACAGTGCGAAGCCCAGGAAGCCCAAGAAGCCCAGGCTGCGGTGGGACACGATCCAGGCACCCCAGAGCACCATTCCCACCTGGACCGCAGCGGCGGCGAAGGTGATATAGCGGTAGCGCTTGTCGTCCAGGAGGACCTTTTCCTGCTCCGGGCTGGGGTTGCCCGTGTTCCGGCCCAGGATGAGGTCCAGGACGGGGATGAGCCCGAATACCAGGATCGGTGTGAGGAAGTTGTAGGCGCCTCCCAGGAGGTAACCGACAATCACCACCAGAGGAAGCATAAACACCACGAGAAAGGTCCAGGGGTTCATGGAAGCTCCTTTTTCCGGTCCGGCGGGCCGGAGGGTTGCGATGGAAGGCCTGTCGGGGAGCATGCAGGGCTCCGGGCAGGTCGGGTATGCCTTTATTACCAGTTGCGATCCGTTCCCAAAAATATAGCATCCGAAAAAGCCGTGCAACGGTCGTTTCGGCTAGTAATCGGGCGTCGGAGGCGAGATGTTGGAGTAAGGGCAGGCCAACGGCATTTACGCGGGAAGCGCCTGCTGCAATTCATGCCCCGCTGAAAACCTTTTTTATCGTCCGGATGGGCGATGGGTTTGAAACGGCGATCATCGGGCTTGGTTCATCATAAGGTGCGGAGGGAGGAAAGGGAGCCCGGAAGCGGAAGCCTCCTCCGGGCGAGGATGGGCCGGCTTTTCCATAGGGAATTCCCCCTTGCTCCGTTGCGCCTTTTTCCTTTTCTCTCCCGAAGCTCCTTTTATTTGATGCCGCCGCATGCATGTGTTATGGAAATTCGGCCCGCGGGCAAGACCACCCATCCAACCGGGAGCGGAAAAAAAGTGAAGAAAGCCTTTGTCATCGTCCTCCTCGTGCTGGCCGTGCTCGTGGCCGCCTTGTCGGCCGCGGCCCTTCTGGGCAGAGAGGACATGGCACTCGACGCCAAGGCCCGGGCCAAGCTCCCCGGGGCTTTCCTGACTCTCTCCCAGGGTCGGGTGCACTACGAGCTTTCCGGCCCCGAAGATGGCAAGCCGGTGGTTCTGGTGCACGGCTTTTCCACTCCCATGTTCGTCTGGAAGGGTCTTGCGCCCTACCTGGCCGGGAAAGGTTTCCGCGTCCTGCGCTTCGACCTTTACGGACGCGGACTCTCCGACCGGCCCGATGCACCCTACGACGCGGACACCTACGACCGCGAGCTTATGGAAATCATTCGGGCCGCCGGTCTCAAGACTCCGGTGGACGTAGTGGGGCTTTCCATGGGCGGGGCCGTCTCGGTGAACTTCTGCGCCCGCCACCCGAACCTGGTGGACCGCCTGGTCCTCATAGGCCCGGCCGGAATGCCGCAGAAGGAAACCGTCCTCATGAGCCTGGTCAAGGTCCCGGGCCTGGGCGAAATCCTCATGGCGGGCCTGGGCGGCTTCACCATCCGCCAGGGTGCGAAGAGGTCCATCGTGAACCCGGAGCTGATTCCCGGATTCACGGCCGAATTCACTCCCCAGACCCGCTACAAAGGCTACAAACGGGCCATTCTGCGCACCCTGCGGAACTTCCCCATGTTCAACCTGGAGAAGGCGTATCTCACTTTGGGCGGCCAGGATCGGAAGGTCCTTCTCATCTGGGGGGAAGGCGACGTCATCGTGCCCTTTGAAAACAGCCGCAAGGTGCTTTCGGCGGTTCCCCAGGCCAAGTTCGTTCCCGTGGCCGGAGCCGGCCACATGCCCCAGTATGAAAAACCGCAAGAGATAAACCCCCTTATCGCAGCATTCCTTGCGCCGCCGCCCGCGCCGCCGCCGGCCGGCCAGCCCGCGAAAGCCGGGACCGGCCCGGACGCCTGAAACCTTGCGAAGCAGGCTTTCGGCGGAACGCCATCGTGCTCCCGCCGCTTTTTCCGTTTCCCAAAGGAGGACGCACCATGAAAAAGCTTCTCGTTTTTACCGCCGCGCTCGCCCTGTTCCTTTTGCCGGCTTTCTCCACGCTTTATGCCGGCGAGGTGGGCTTCATCAACGTCAAAAGGGTGGTGGCGGAAAGCACCGCGGGAAAAACGGCTGCGCAGGAGCTTACCCGCTCCAAGGACCAGAAGGAAGCCGAGGTGAAAAAGCAGCTTTCGCTTCTGCAGAGCCTCAAGGACCAGATCGAGAAGGACGGCGACAAGCTGAGCCCGGCCCAGCGCCAGGAAAGGCTCCAGGACTTCCAGAAGGCCAAGATCGAGTACGACCGCATGACCAAGGCCGCCAATGAGGACCTGCAGATGGAGAACCGCGAGCTGGTGAACAACGTCCTGATCCAGGCCGATCCGGTTTTGAAAAAGATCGCCAAGGAACGGAAGTTCACCATCATCCTGACCGATCCCACGGTCATCGGCTACCTGGATCCCAGCGTGGACATCACCGACGAGGTCATCTCCGCGCTCAACAAGTAGGGTAGAGCCTCACCGGGAGGGGGAGCCAGGCTTTTTCCAGGCCGCTCCCCCTTCCCCTGTAGGTCCGCCTCCCATTGCCGCCGCGGGCTCCTCTCCGTTTCCCCAGGCGTTTCCGAGCCTTTCGCCGTCGGGCCCGTCGTAACGGGAATTTGCCCCACCAAGGATTGGAAATGAAAAAACGAAACTGTTGGGAGGCCAAGGCCTGCGGCCGGGAGCCCGGAGGGCGGAACGCGGAGAGGCTGGGCGTGTGCCCCGCGGCGCTCCCCGGCTCCTACGACGGCGTGAACCGGGGCGAGAAGGGAGGCAGGTTCTGCTGGGCCATCTCCGGCACCTACTGCGGAAACCGGGTCCAGGGAACCTTCGCCGCAAAGCTCATGAGCTGCATCAACTGCGAGTTCTTCAAGGAGGTCCAGGACGAGGAGAGCCAGGACTTCAAGCTGGACCCCCGCAGCCTGGAGAACAAGTCGGGAAACAAGTGATCCCCGCCGCCGGGAAGGGTGCGGGCCGGGAAACCGACCGCTCCCGCGCCTTATTCGGAGTTATCCCTCAGAAGTATCCTCCCGCGCACAAAGAGACCTCGGTTTCCGTGCGTCCGAATGCTTTTTCCTCCGAAGCCTCCCAGAACAAGGCGGCGTTTTGCCGGGTGAAGAACGATCCCCGGGCGAAAATCTTCACCCGGTCGTGGCGCTCACCCAGGGCGTAGTGGGTCGCGGTCACGCCCAGGTGCAACTTCCCCAACCCTCCCAGGTCCCGGACGGCTCCGGCCCGCAGGGCCGGGCCCAGGTCGTAGCTTTGGTCCAGGGCGCCGGAAAGCCCCAGGTCGGCGCATACCAGGGCGTAGGACAATCCCAAGAGCGGGCTTTCGTAGCAGACGCCGCGGCCGTAGGAAAGGTCGCCGGCCAGGGTGTCGCCGCCCTTTCGGACCGGCATGCGCGAAAGCCCCAGGTGGATTCGGAAGCTGGCGGGGGAAAAGAGAAGGGAGCGGGGCGCGAGGGATGTGATGTCCAGCAGCGTCAGCCGCTCAAGCTCGGTCGCCCCCCGGCCGGGGTAGAAGCGTACCTCCGCGTCGCCGAAAAAGATCTGCGCGCCGGGGCGGAAGCCCAGGTCCGGGTCGTCCAGGCCCTGGTAGAGCAAGCGAAGGTGTGCGGCAAGGAAGGGCTCGCCGTCCTTGGCGCCGGCTCCGGCCGCAAGGAGCGTCGGAAGGTGGCCGGCAAGCGGCTGGGCAGGCTCGGCCGGGGCCGGCTCCTCCGGGGAGGCCGGAAGACCCGCCCGGACGGCAAGAATATCCCGGAAGCGCCCGGCAAAGGTCTTCTGGTCCACCTCCTTCTCCGTGTGCGCAAGGGAAATAAGCTGGGCGGCCAGATCCAATTGCAGGGCCTGTTCATCGGAGCCGGCGCCGGCTTCCAGCATGGAGGAGGGAGATAGGCTGCCCCGGGAAACAGCCTGCGCAGCGCGGATCTCGGGCCGGTCGAGCCGGTCCGCCAGGGCGGCGATCCGCGCGGTGCGGGATGGTACGTATCGGGGCGGACCCGAAAAGAGCCCGGCGCTCTCCGCCACGCGCAGGGTATCGGCGGGGAACACGAAGACCCCGGCCCGGTCCGCCAGGGAAAGCCCCGGCCGGGCCGCGTCCAGGAGGTAGAGCAAGGCAAAGGAGCAGTTCTCGTCGGCGAAGTAGTAATCCGAATAAAAGGGCGCCATCTCCAGGAGGGCCAGGAGCATGCGCCGAGTCTCCGCGGGCTCGAGGTTCAGGGGGTACTCCCACATGTCCCTCCGGCCCATGTCCGAGTAATCGGAGAGCTTGGCATAGTAGGGGCCCACTCCGAAGCGGCCCGGGTACAGGCCGAAGATTCCTTTTACTATGTAAAGGGGGCCGAACTCCGGCGGAGTGATGGCGGAGAAGTTCACCGCGTTGGCCGTGAGCCGGGTGCCCGCTTCGGAGTCCACCACGATCAGCGTGTGCCCGAAGAGGGATGCGGGGTTCTGCATATTGGAGGCGGCGAAAACGATGAAGGACTTGGCCGGTGCGATGCGCCGGAGCGTCTCCTCCACTTCGGGGCAGCCGCTTTGGGGAAAATCGGACTCCGGTATGGCCAGACGGGAAACGACCCACGCGCTCCGTGCGGGAAATCGGCAGAAGGCGCCTTGGCCCGGCTCCTGGGCCGGTGTGAAGAGCAGGCGGATCAAGGCCTCCAGCTCGGCCTGCGGGTCGGTTTTCCCCTGCGGGGAGCAGAAAAAAGCCGGGTCGTCTATGCGGGATGAAATCCCCCGGGCTGTTTTGCGGTAGTGGCAGAGAGTGCGCCAGTAAGGGTCCGAGGAGAGTCCAAGGCCGGCCGCCCGTTCCAGGGCCCGGTTGAGGGCGGTTTGTTCCTTCGCAAAGGAGGGGCTTTGGCGGCAGAAGGCCGGGGCCGCAAGAAGGAGCAGAGCAAAAAAAACGGCGGACGCAAGGCGAAAAATGGCCCTGCGTCCGCCGGGAGGTTTCATGGGAAGAGATTAGAGGAGCGCTTGGATGTTGGCAGTCACCTGATCAGCGGTGACGGAGGCGTCCGGGTAGATCTCCGGGAAGTGGTTCTTGAGCTTGGAGCGGAACTCCGGGCGTCCGTTCTCGGGCACGTCCATGAGGACCGCCAGGGTTTCCACGTACTCGCCCTGGCCCCGGGCGATGTCGGAGGCCAGGTTGTCCATGTTGTCGGCCACGAAAACCTTGACCTTTTCGTTTTTGGTCAGGCTTTCGGGTTTCTCGCAGTTGGAGGTTCCCGAGGAGATGGCCAGGGGCTGGTTGAACAGGAACCAGTTGATCATGGCCGCGGCGACCTGGGAGACGAGGGACTCGTCGTTTCCGAACACCATGGTGCCCAGCCCGCAGCCGTAGTTCTTCTGGCCCGCCTGGACCGGGGAGCAGAGGGTGATAGCGATGAGGCAAGCCGCGAGAACAACCATGGACCGTTTCATGGAAACCTCCTACCCGGGATGTGGATGGCTGCCGACGGTGTTGCGCGAAGCATCCGGAATGAGCCGGCCCCGGACCTCCGCTGCGGCTTCGGGCACAAGGGAGCCGCGCAGGAATCCGTTCCAAGCAAAAAGGAAGGACCGGTCTGCGTTCAAGAACTTATACCCTACAAAAAAGGCGCGGCCCATGCAAGCGTAAAGTAATATCCGGCTTTCCGGAGGCCGGGCTCCGCGTTACGTGCGTTTCCAGACGTTGTTGGAAAGCTCCGGCGCCTCGGGGCAGGAGAACTGGATGACGTCGGGAGTAAGAAAGTTCACCGTGATGTGATAGGTCTTGCCGTCTTTTCCCTTGGACTCGAGCTCGACGGCGTTGTCCTCGGTCTTGGCCACGGTGAACTGGGTCACCGCCTTCTGGTCCCGCAGGCTGGTGATGATGGAGTCGGTGGTGATTTCCATGACGGCCTGGGAGGTTATCTTGCTGACGATCTCGGGGACCTGCTTTTTCTGCTCCTCGGTGAGCGCAAGGTAGCGCGGCGTCTTTTTCAGGGTCTCGATGGTGCGGTCAACGTCCACGGTCCACTTGCCCAGCATCTTCTCCTTGTTTTTGGCATCCTGCTTCCCGCAGGCGGAAACGAGCAAAAGCAGGCAGGCCACTGCCACAACGACAAGCTTGGTGCGCATGAAATCCTCCTTGGCGAGCCCCATCTCTGGATGTTCGACCGGAAAAGAGATTGTCGCAAGATGCTTCAATCGGGTTTTTTTAAACCTGAGCCCCGGCACGCAGGGCGCACCGCAGCCTTGTTTTTCTTATGGCAAGCGGCGGCCGGGCGGATTTACGGAACCATCCGCTTATCTATTAACGAAAAAGCCCCTCTGTCAATGCAATCCTTTTCCCGTTGCGCCATAGGCCGGCGCGGGCCTCAAGGCTCGATGCCGGCGGCCAGGGTGTGGTAGCGCTCCGCCAGGGTGCACAGGCGGGCAAGCTCCTTTCCCGCCGCTGTGAAGTCCGGGATCTCCTGCTCCGATGCATCCTTTAACCGAAGTGCGAGGGCGGTCCAGATTTCCGCCTTCTCCCGCATCAGGCTCGCCAGCCCCAGGCTTTTCACTTGGGGGCAGAGCTCCTGGGCCTCGTCCAGGAAGTCGGCGTAGAGCAGGCGAAACCCGCCCCCGCCGGTACCCCGCTTCTCGAGGACCTGATAGCCGAACCGCGCGCACCATTTCGCGTCGGCAAGCCCGGCGAACTCGGGAAGCTCCCGGGAAAGGGCGCGGAGGCCGGAAAGACCGCCGAAGTCGAAGGGCGGCTTGAGCATGGCCAGGCTTTGGTCCCGGATGGCCCGGGCCGTGATTTTGGCAAGGTTGTCGGGCGCTGCAAGGCTTTCCGGCGCAAAGAAGTTGCCCTGCATGGCGAGCATGGCGCTCTTGTGGTAGCGGGCCTTTTTCATGGCTTCGAAGGGCACGTTTTGCAGCCCGGGGCGCTCGGTGTCGCTGACCAGGAATGCTCCTTCCTCTTCGTCGAAGCCCCAGGCCACGATCACGTGGCCCGGAAAGGAGGTATCGGTCCCGTAGTAAGGCAGGTGGCGGATGTCCGTTTGCAGCAGCGCGGGGCGTCCCTGGGAAAGGGCGGTCATCAGATCCCGGTGGCTCTCCTCGGGATCCGGGCTGCCGGCCCAGGAAAAGGCGATGCCCATCCGGACGAAGAACTGATGCTCCAGGTCCTGGCTGCGCACGTGGATGATCCGGGATGCGGGAAACCCCGGCATGGCCAGATACCAGATGCCCAAGCCGGTTCCCAGGCCGAAGCAGAAAGCTTCCGAAAAGGGGATTCCATGGTGCCGCACCAGGTCCCGGATGCCGGTGGAGCCGCAATGGCGCCCGGGCTCGTGGTTGGGGGGGATCAGCATGCGGGTTTCCTTTTTTGGGGCGTATTTTTACGGAGCCGGGAACAGAGCCTGGGCGGCGCACCGGCCCGGAGCGTCAGACTACCCGCCCCGTGCCCGGAGGGGCAAGAAAATAACGGCGCCAAAGCTCGCCCGCGGGGTTTGCAGCGCCTTACGTCTTGACAGGAATGCCCGGTTTATCTAAAAGCAACCACCCGCAGCATATTAACCGCCATCCACGGAGGATAAGCCATGAGCGTTGAAGTCCAAGCCCCCATGCCGGGCACCATTATGAAGATACTGGTCAAGGAAGGCGATACGGTTGCCGAAGACCAGGAGGTCCTCATCCTGGAGGCGATGAAGATGGAAAACCCCATTTTCAGCCCCGCAGGCGGCAAGGTGGCCTCCGTCAAGGTGAAGGCTGGAGACAAGGTGGACACCGGCCAGACACTCATGGAAATTGCATAGGCAAGCCGTGAAAGAGATGTGCGGCCGGTTCTCCGGTACGGGAGGACCGGCCGCTTTTTTTTCGGACGGTCTTGCAGGATCAAGGGGGAGCTGATGGCCAGATCTTCCCGGTCCGGGTTCGTCCGCCTGCTACCCGCGACCGTCCGGTTCTTCCTCGTTTTTGCCCTGTGCTTTCTCTGCTGCTGTGCGTCCCGGCAGCCGCTCCCGCAAAACACCGATTTCTCCGGCAGGGAGGACCTGGCCCGCGCCCTTTCGCTTCTGGGCCAGGCCCGGCAGAACGACTGTCCCATCTGCGTGGAAAAGCTCCGGAATCAGGCCGTGGATCTGCTTTCGGCGGTGTTTGCTCCGGGGCGGCGGTTCTCCGCCACGGCATCCTGCCCCCTGGTGCGCCTTTCCGGAACGGCCGGGCTTACCCTTTCGTGTCCCCCGTTTTCAGGAAACCTGGAGCGCGGCGAGCCTATCGTCATTTTCTCCTTCGGGACGCGGGAGGAACACCTGGCGGGTTTTGCCGAGGAGAGCTACACCTCCCGGCAGGAGGCGGACCAGCTGGCCGGGGCTGCACCGGGCGCAGCCTTTGCCGGGACCCTGGAAACCTCCTCCTTTGCCTACGGCGACGGCCCTTCCTTCCTGTTGCAGGACCGGGAGAACGCGGTCCTGGTCTTCATCCGCCTGACGGACCTGGCGCCAATCCGTTGAAAAGCGTTTTTAAAGCGAGAAAAGAGTATTTTGCGGGGGAGGGGAACAACCCTTTTTGAAAAAAGTGTTT